>NC_020302.1:1567876-1881451 GCF_000341345.1 Corynebacterium halotolerans YIM 70093 = DSM 44683
TGGCGGCGAACAGGCCACCGAATCCGGAGCCGATGATGACGACGTGGTGTCGGCCGCCCTCGGGGCGGAAAGGAGTGTCAGACATAGGGGTGTGTCTCCTCAGCGTTGGTTTGCGGGGTCCCGGTCAGGGGCCAATGGCCACAATCCTAGTCAAGTCGGAAGTGCCCGACAGCCTAGGGATTGCCCGTCTTTTCCGATTGCCCCCGGTATTGCGGTTTTGATTCGACGCGCCTGCGGGATTGCCGGCGAAAACGGGGCTAGGCTGTGGTCCTGTCCGAACAGCCGGTCGGTGAGAAGGAGTTTTCCACCCGTGACGCATCCCCACCTGGAGGCCATCGACGCCGCGGCCTGGCCGGGCGTCGCCGCAGTCCCGGAGGGTCGCCTCACCGAGTTCCGCGCCCGCCGGGCCGAGGCCGCCTTCGCCCGTGCCTGCGAGAAGGCCGGCCTTGTCCTTGACCCGGACGCCGACCCGGATCTGATCGTCGACCACGAGGAGCTGTTCTCCCGGCTGGCCACCTCCGGCTGGCTCGGGCTCGCGGAGGGCTACCTGGCCGCGGAGTGGCGCACCGACCGGCTCGTCAAGGTGCTCACGGCACTGCTGGAGGTGGACTTCCAGCCCAAGCGCACCCGCGCCGAGGTGCCCGCCGGCCGTTACACGGGCGGGGAGCTGCCCGCGGAGCTGGTCAGCCTGTCCTCCGGCGACGGCATGAGCTCCTTCGGCGGGGTCTTCGCCACCGGCGTGCCGACGACCGTCCGCACCGCAGTGCCCAGCCACGTGCCCGGTGCCGGCCGCGGCGCGGAACCGGCCACCCACTTCGTGGACCTGACCACCTACTCCGCGCCGACCGCCGTCGAGCGTGCCGACCTCGGCGACGCCCAGGCCCGCACCGTCGACATGCTTCTCGACGCCGCGCAGGTCACCGCCGGCACGCACCTGCTCGAGTATCCGAGCGTGGGCGGGGCGTTGGCCATCCGTGCCGCGCACCGGCGGGCGACCGTCGACACGCTCACCGCGGACCCGGCACAGGCGCAGGCCGTGCGGGAGCGGCTGACCCTGGCCGGGGTGACCGACTCGGTGCACACCGAGGTGATCGAGCGGCCGGTGCCCGGGTCCCGGGACTGGCGGGGGCGTTACGATGCGATCGTCAGCGTCGAGAAGCTCGAGGTGCTCTCCCGCCCGGACCGGCCACGCTTCATCCAGTCGCTGGACCGCCTGTTGGCCATCGGTGGGCGCGTGAGCCTCCAGTCGGTCGTTGCCACGGACACGCTGAGCGACGCGGCGAAGGCGGCGTTGGGGGTGTTGCGCGCCTACATCTGGCCCGGTCTGGAGTTTCCGCGCAGCGACGACATCCACCGACTGGCGGACCGGGACTCGGGCCTGCGCGTCATCGCGCAGACGCATCTGGGCGTCCACTACGCCCAGACGCTGAGGATTCAGCAGTCCGTGTTCGAGGGCCAGTCCCGTGAGGCGGCCGCCGACGGCTTCGACGCCGTCTACCGCCGCCTGTGGACTTACCAGTACGCGCTGCGGGAGGCGCTGTTCAACCTCGGCATGCTCGACGCGGTGCAGTTCACGCTGACCCACCGCAACCGGCGGGGGCGTCGATGAGCGTGACTCACTCCCCGGCGATATTGAACATCCAGATTGTGCCGAAACGGTCCAGGAGCTGACCGAAGGTCGCTCCCCACGAAACGGTCTCCAGTGGTATCTGGATGGTGCCGTCTGCGGCGAGCTTCTCCCAGTAGCCCTCGATCTCCGTGCGCTGCCCCGGACCGCCGGTGATGGACAGGGGAGTGTCCTCGCCCTTCGTGGCCTGCATCCCCTTCGGGATATCGGAGGCGAAGATAACCTTCGCTCCGCCGATGATCAGCTCCGCGTGCATGATCTTGTCGCCCTGTCCATCGAACTCCTCTGCGGAGTGGACGGAGGAGAAGGGCATCATCTGCAGCTCGCCGCCGAAGATCGACTGGTAGGTCTCCATCGCCTCCTGCGCGTTGCCTGGGAACCGTCGGTAAGGGGTGATGTCCGCGGTCATGTTCGTGGTTGCCATGGCCCTGAAGATACGTACTTGAAAGTGCCCGCCTGCCCAGATGTGCGCCTAGAGTGGTGCGTGACACATGTTGCCGATCATGCGAGGGCGGTGCAGCGACCGTGTCCGACCTGAAGCAGAGCTACGATCACGTCATTGTCGGCGGAGGGGTGGCCGCCGACAAGGCCGCCCGCGCCATCCGGGAGGAGGACCCGGACGCCTCGGTGGTGATCCTCTCCGACGTCGGGGACGGCCCGCTCTACCGCCCCGGGCTGTCCAAGGATCTGTGGCTCAAGGACGGCGCCACACTCGAGGGGCTCTACCTGGGCACCACCGACACGGGCGTCCAGCTGGCCCTGAACACCACGGTGACCGCGATTCACCCGGGCCGCCACGCCATCACCACGGCGGACGGTGAGGACATCGGGTACCGCCGGCTCCTGCTGGCCACCGGTGCCGCCCCACGGAGGTTCGACACCCCGGACGATGAACGCATCATCTACTACCGCAGTGCCGACGACTACCGGCACCTGCGGTCCCTGGTCTCCGAGGGCACCCGGGTCGCCGTCGTGGGCGGCGGCTACATCGCCTCCGAACTCGCGGCCGGCCTGGCGACCGCGGGGGCCAGGGTGAGCGTCCACTTCCCGGGCCGACGACTACTGGAGCACATGTTCCCGGACTCGATCACCGGGCATCTGACGGAGGTCTACGAGTCCAGGGGTGTTGAGCTCGACGGCGGCTTCCGCCTGGCCTCGGTCCGGACCGGGGAGCGGCTGGTCCTCGTCCCGGAATCGGGCGAGCAGGTCGAGGCGGACGTCGTGGTGCTCGGACTGGGCGCCGTGCCCGATATCCGGTTGGCGGAAGCGGCCGGCCTGGAGATCGCCGATGGCGGAGTGCTTGTCGACACCGTCCTGGCCACCAGTGCCCCGGACGTCTACGCCGCCGGGGACATCGCCACCTTCACCGACCCACTGCTGGGGCGCCGCCGCGTGGAGCACATCGCCAACGCGGAGCGATCCGGCGAGACCGCCGGCCGCACCATGGCCGGCACCTGCACGGAGTACCGCTACACCCCGCTGTTCTACTCCGACCTCTTCGACGACGGCTATGAGGCGGTCGGGGAGGCGCGCACCGACCACGAGGTGGTGGAGGTCTGGAACGACGCCGGCGACGCCGCAGTCCTGTACTACCTGCGTGACGACGTCGTCCGGGGCGTGCTGCTGTGGAACACCTGGGACAGTGTGCCGAAGGCCCGCGAGATCATGGCGGCCTCCCGGGAGGGGATGCTGCCCACCACGGAACTCACCGGGCAGATCACGCCGGGCGGGTAGGGAGTCGTTTTCCCGGGTGGCCCATGGCGAAAGCCCCGGTGCCGGTTCAGTGATCGGCGCCGGGGCTTCAAGCGGTGTCGGGGTGGGACTAGATCTCGGTCAGGTCCTGCTCGCGGGTCTCACGCATCATGATGATCGCGATCAGGGAGATGGCGGCGACGACGATCAGGTACCAGCCGACGGCCTGCACGCCGAACTCGGCGTTCAGGGCGGTGGCGATGAACGGGGCGATGGCCGCGCCCAGGATGGACGAGACGTTGTAGGAGATGCCCGAGCCGGTGTAGCGCACGTTGGTGGGGAACAGTTCCGGCAGGACCGCGGACATGGGGCCGAAGATCAGGCCCATGAGGAACATGCCGATGGTCAGGAAGGCCAGCACCGAGCCCTCGGTGGCGGTGGCCGGGTCCAGGAAGAAGCGGAAGGAGAAGCCGAAGGCGATGATCGCGATCGTGGTCCAGAACAGGGTGGGTTTGCGGCCCTTCCGGTCCGCCAGGTAACCGGAGACCGGGATGCCGATCATGAAGGCGAAGATGGAGACCAGCTGGATGACCAGGAAGTCGGTGTAGGGGATGCCGAGGCCGACGCCCTGCTCGCGGTCGCCGATGCCGTAGGACAGGATCCAGGTGGTCACCAGGTAGAAGATGGTGTAGCAGCCGACCATGATGAAGGTGCCGGAGATCAGCGGGCGCCAGGCGGTGCGGAAGACCTCGCTGAGCGGGGAGGAGACCTTCTTTCCCGAGTCGACGGCCTGCTGGAAGACCGGGGTCTCCTCAAGGCGCAGACGGACGTACAGGCCGATGGTGACCATCACGGCGGAGGCCAGGAACGGGATGCGCCAGCCCCACTCCATGAACGCGCCCTGGGTGTCACCGTTGGTGTGGCCGAGGACGGTGACCAGGATCAGGAAGAAGCCGTTGGCCAGGAAGAATCCGAAGGGGGCGCCGAACTGCGGCCACATCGCCGCGCGTGCGCGCCTGCCCTCCGCGGCGGTCTCGCTGGCCAGCAGGGCGGCACCGGACCACTCGCCGCCCAGCCCCAGGCCCTGGCAGAAGCGCATGAGCGCGAGCAGGGCCGGGGCGATGATGCCGACCTGATCGTAGGTGGGCAGCAGGCCGATGATGAAGGTGGCGATGCCCATCGTCAGCAGGGCCCCGACGAGGGTGGCCTTGCGGCCGACACGGTCGCCGAAGTGACCGAAGATGACGGAGCCGAGCGGGCGGGCCACGAAGGCGAGACCAAAGGTGGCGAAAGAGGCCAGGAGGCCGACGGTGGGGTTGTCGGACTCCGGGAAGAAGAGGAACGGGAACACGGCGACGGCGGCGGTGGCGTACGCGTAGAAGTCGTAGAACTCGATCGTCGTGCCGATTGTCGACGCGAATTTGACGCGGCGGCGCTCCTGGGGTGTCAGCTCCTTCGATGCTGACCGAGACTGGTCGATGGTGGTCGACATGCTGGCCCACTTTCTGCGTAGGTCTTATTGGACTCTTCGAGATTACGTTCCCATATCGTGAGAGTCAATTCTCATTTCTTGAGAATATCTCACGGAGTGGGAATTTCTGACGGAAGGGCCGAGTCTAGGCCCCGAGAATTCGGAAACCCTTTCCCAAAATATGGGACAGTCTCCTGAGTTCCGCCCCGAAAGGGTGGACAATATCCGAGGGGGAAAGGGAGGAGCATCCAGAATGGAGACCATGAACCCCGCCGCAGCGCTCGTCTGAGGACCCGCGGCCGTCATCTGCTGTTGAACCTCATCGAGGACGCGGTTGCCGTCACCGCCGGCCCGAGCGAGAGGACGCCGCTTGACCGCCTCCTGGGGAATCTGGCCAGCGAGATCTACCACGCCAGTGGCCTCTGGTGGTTGGAGGACTCCTTCGGCTGGAGGTGTGCCGAGCTGTTCACGGTCGACGTCGATCCGGATACTCGCGTCTTTGAGATCGGCAGCGCAATGGACTGGACCAATCTGTGCCGGGACTACCCGCTGGAGGTGACGTGGGGCATACAGAACACTTGGCATGCATGCACGGGCCGCCACGGCAAATGGTTGATACCGGACTGGTCTCAGGTATCCCGCGACTTCGACGCCGTACACCCGACCGTGCCGGGTTGCCTGGGGACGGCGGGGAAGGTGCTCGACCTCGGAGACGGCTTCGCCACCCTGCTCGCCGGCTGGGATCCCGACGAAGCCTACTGGCTGAGAGGAGGATCCCGGCCCTCGGAGGAATCGACGAGCTGGCACCAGCGGGAAGAAGACAACCTGTGGGTGCGGGGGACGGGGAAACTGCCGGATCCACAGGTCTGACAGGCAGGCCACCCCGCGCCGGGCAGGAGGCCGGCAAGGTGCGTGTCGACGCCCGCGGCCTCACTGTGAGCGCAAGGACGGCAAACGACGGGTCGCTCGCGATCACTTGGGCGCGTTCATGAACGACGAGCTTGCCGCACAGTTGGGCGGCGTGCTGGAGCGGCACCCCTACCCGTACCCGGGAACCCGGGATGCGGGGGAGGGGCAATCCTCTGCCCGGGCGGACGGCGAGGATACCCTGCGCACAGAGTCGGAAACCCTGCTGTGGGGCCGGTACCGGGCGCATGGGCCGCTGGCGGGACACGTGGAAGATCTACGCGGCGGGAGGGGCTGAGCGGCCTAGTATCGACGATAGGCTTGACTTATTCGCTGGCACAGGGGGCACCACGCCTCGCCAGCCGTCTCGAAGCGCCGTGTGGATATGAATATGAGCAGGACGACTCCGGGCGGGCGCTCAAGGTTGGAAACCGGACCGGTGCCATGGTCGCGGGGTGGAATCCCGGGGAGACCCGCTGGTTGCGCAGCTGTGTGCAGCTGGCTGGCCGGGCCGCCCGGGGGCGGGGAGTGGTACGACCGGTGGGGAAGTGACATGAGACACGACTGGCCCCGAATCTTGAGCGAGCCCTGACATCAGCCAGGACAAGGGTCCTGGCATGGGGGTTGACTGTGTAGCTCTGCGTGTTCTATTTCGCTGATCATGGATCAGGCTGAGGCCAGCTTCTGGTTGATCAGGGCATTCAGGGAAATCCCTTCGGACTCGGCCATCATCACGAGACGGCGGTGCAGGGATCGCGAGGTCCGCACGTTGAACTTTCCGGAGTAGGAGCGCTCACCCAGCGGGGTAGGGGCGGCCTCTCCGGTCTTTTCCATGTCGTCGAGGATCTCGGCCACGAGGTCAACCAGGCCGTTTTCCGCTTCCTGGCGATCCTGGGCAAGCCAGGAGAGGGAAGGGAACTCCAGTACGGTTGCGACGTGCTCCTGGTCTTCCTCCGACCATGAGACCTGATAGGTGTACCTGTTGGCGTCCATTGTCTGCACTCCTCCTACGAGCTTCTATGCTTCAGCTTTTCCACGGCCTCCAAAACCTGGTTGACCTGGTAGGCCTTTGCTTTCCCTCCGGCGTTTTGGATGTTGACGCGGGGGTTACCGGGCCAGGGGGTTTTATAGGTTTGGTGGGAGGTCTTCTTCGACGGGCGTTTCTCGAAAAAGTGATCACACACCTTTTCCAATTCTGCGAACCGAATATTCGCCGAAGAGTGCCGCATCTTCTCCAGGATCTCCTCGACGCTTTTACCCATGCTTTTATGGTACCGCATGTGGTACTAAAATCCAGCTCTTGATGATGGCCGCTCCGGGGGTTGCGAGGATCTGCCAACCATTCAGGGAGTATGGCGCTCAGTAACAGTCAAGGCGAGGAGGCCTGATTTTTCGGCAGCTGAACGGCAGACGTTATGTCACCGGAGTCGGCGGGGTGAAACCTCGGTTGTGGCCGCGTCTTCCATGCGCGCGAAGGACTGCTGAGGCGCTGCACATTCAGGGCCGGTAGGCATACCCGGCCGAGGAAAGCTTCATGGGAGATGTACGGGCTGGGCTCGGCAAGGCAGGCGAGCGTGTTGGCGGCAGGAACCGGAAGCTAATGCGCTCACACGAAGGCGAAACGGTTTGAAGATATCGGGGCGTCTGATGTCGACGGCGGTTGCAGAAGCGGCCCGGGCGGGAGGTGTCCGGCCGACCGGCCCGGAGGGTGGATGAGAAGTTCCGGGTCGGCCGAGGGGAGAGCTACATCCATCCAAAATGACATAATGTACATTATCGGACAATTACCGATATCGGGACGTGGAGGCGTTTTCCGGCTCCGGGCTTCATGAACCGCCGCATCACGTACCGGCCGTGTCTGCGTTCCGGCGTCGGCTCCCCGCGTTCTCCGCAGCGAGCTCTGGCCGCTCGGCCACTCGGCCGCGTTGACTTTCGACGGGCGTCGACGTTCGGCTCTCCGGCCGCTCCGCCGGTGGCCGGTCCGCTGAACCGGCCCGGACGGCTCGAGGCCGGTTGCCTGCACCTGGATTCGGGCCCACGGCCGGCTCCGCGCGACGGACCTCCGGATCGCACAACCAGAGGGACGACTGCCGGCCAGGCGGATACGTCGACTCATTCACGGGATACGGATGCGTGACTGGGCCCGAAAACGCGAAATCCCGGCTATCCCCGCTCTCACGCGAGGACCTCCGGGCTTCCGTTATTTAGTCACTGTGACGTTATTTACCGCGATCTCCGGCCCGTTGCCGATACGCATTCACCAGCTGTGCGGCGCTCAGAATCGCCAGCACGGCCGCGATGGCCGCCAGCGCCCACATCCCCTCGTACACCATGAAGGCTCCGAAGCCCAGGATGACGAGGAGACGGATCCAGATCACCGGAATCATGCGCTGCGCCATGATCAGTTCTTCTCCAGGGTGACGCGGATGTTCAACTCGCCCATCTCATCGATCGTGGCCGCGATGAAGTCCGGCGTCTCGACACCGTAGTCCAGACGGTTGATCGGCACGTCGCCCGCGATGACCAGCTGGTCGCCGTCGCGCAGGGCGTCGAACTCGTGGGTGACTTCGTTCGGGGTGCCGTGGATGGTCAGATCGCCCGTGAGGGTGACCTTTCCGGCGGTTCCGTCCTCCGGCAGAGTCGACAGATCGGCCGGTTCCGTCACCACGAAGGTGGATGTCGGATATTCGTCGGTGTGCAGGATCTTTCGGCGCACGTTGACGTCGCGACGCTGATTGTCGGTCTCGAGATTGGTCATGTCGACGGTGATCTCGCCGGCGGTGAGCTGCCCGTCGGCGACGGACGCGTTACCCGTCACGTCGTGGGTCGTTCCCGACGTGTTCTTGCGCTCGGCGGGCAGGATCTCGAAGAACGTGAAGCCCACGGCCGTCGCGTTGCTGCCCTGCCCCTCGACCACCTGCCACTCGCCGTTGACGTCGGTGGTCGCCGGCTCGGCGTTGTCGGCCGACAGCCCCTCGGTGCGGATACCGGTTCCCATGACCGCCGAGTACACCACCGGGGCGACGGCGAACAGTCCGAGGCCGACGATCAGCACGACGAAGATCGTGACCACGAGCTTGCGGTTATAGAACAGCTTCTGGAGCAACCCGTTACCTCAACTTCTCTATTGTCCGGGCCAGTGCGACCAGTTCAGTGCACAGGTCGTGGATTTCCTCTGGCTCGGCGCCTTCCGCTGATGCGGTGGCGATGTCCTCCGCAGCGCACCGGAGCTCAAACAGGGAGTCCCGTAGAGCGGCCGCACGGTTCGGATGAATAATAACCGCTTCCTTGGGGATACTGGTACCCGCGATGTTATGGCGTTGCTCATAGGCCCGCTGCTTGCAGGACTGGCTGCAGTATTTACGCGGTCGGCCACGGCCGGAACTGTGCAGCTCCTTTCCGCACCATGCGCACGCCGCCGCGGGCGCGGTCGACGAGAATGTCACGGCCTCCACCCTAGCGCATTTACCGGACATGATATCCACCGGGAACAATTCGGTCCATTCGTCCGTTATACTGGTACGTCTACTAGAGAGCTCCGTCGGCCGTTCCGTTCTCCTGGACCGGAATCGGGCGGCGGGCCTCATTTCCCGGGAACGCAACGAAAAGGATGATGCCTCAATGGCAGATCGCGTACTTCGCGGCAGCCGCATGGGCGCCGTCAGCTATGAGACGGACCGCGACCACGACCTTGCGCCGCGCCAGATGACCAAGTACCGCACCCCCAGTGGTGAGATCTTCGAGGTCCCCTTCGCCGACGACGCCGAGATCCCCGAGGAGTGGCTGTGCAAGAACGGTGAGGTCGGCATCCTCATCGAGGGTGAGGGCGTGGAGTCCAAGCCCACCAAGCCGCCGCGCACTCACTGGGACATGCTGCGCGAGCGCCGCTCTCTGGAGGAGCTCGACGCCCTCCTCGAGGAGCGCATCGAGCACCTGCGCAAGCGCCGCCGCTCCGCCGCCCGCCTGCTCAAGGAGCAGCAGCAACAGGCCGAGGCCGAGGGATAGCAGGTACTACTCCCCCGCCGATGTCGGGCCGTTCGGTCCCGACGACGAACGCGCCCCGCACCAGAATCCTGGTGCGGGGCGCGTTTCGCTGCGCGACGTCGACAGGCGGCTAGAAGTTGTAGCGCTTGCGCATGCCCTTGAACTCGTAGGCGGCCAGTTTGCCCAGCTCCTTGCTCAGCTCCCTGACCTGTCCGCCACGGTGCCTGAGACCCCACTTGGTGACCTCGAACAGGGAATCCTTGACGAAGCTGCCGTCGAGCTTGGACTCGCCGATCTCACGCTCGGTGAAGGTGACCGGCACCTCCCGGACGTCGAAACCGCCCTGCACGGCACGCCAGGCCAGATCCACCTGGAAGATGTAGCCTGCGTTCGACAGCTCATCCAGGTCGAGGGACTCCAGCAGCTCGCGACGGTAGGCGCGGTAGCCGGCGGTCATGTCGGACAGGTCGGCACCCAGGGCCAGGGAGATGTAGAGGTTGCCGCCCTTGGACAGCGCCCAACGCTTCTTCGGCCAGTTGACCACCTTGCCGCCGTCGACGTAGCGGGAACCGATCACCAGATCCGCGCCCTGGTCGATCTCGTCGAGCAGCAGCTGCAGCTGCTCCGGGGCGTGGGAGCCGTCGGCGTCCATCTCGCACAGGACGGTGTACTCGCGCTCCAGGCCCCACCGGAAACCGGCGATGTAGGCGCCGCAGAGGCCGCCCTTGCCCTCGCGGTGGAGGACGTGGATGCGCCCGTCGTCGGCGGCCATCTCGTCGGCCTTCGCGCCGGTGCCGTCGGGGCTGTTGTCGTCGACCACCAGGACGTCCACCTCCGGCACGGCGGAGCGCACGCGCCCGACGATCAACGGGAGGTTCTCCAGTTCGTTGTACGTCGGGATGATCACGAGGGTCGCGTCACTGGGCTTGTTCAACGGGGTCTCCTTCACTGGCCACGCGTACGGGCGGTCTGGGGTGAGCGACGATGCTCGCGACTCGGGGAGGAACGGGTGGTCCAGAGGGCCGCGACAACGACTACCGCACCTATCATAACGATCACCAGCTGGACCAGGAAACCATGGCGGGCGGCGAAGGTGACCGAATCCCGCAGCGGGAGCGTCTCCACCAGCTGCGCCGGTTCGAAGATTCCCGAATGCTGGGACACGGAGCCGTCCGGGTGGACCATCGCCGAGACCCCCGACGTCGCAGCGACCACCACGGCGCGGTCGAGCTCGATGGCCCGCATCCGGCTCATCGCCAGCTGCTGGTAGGTCATGTCGGTGAAGCCGAAGGTGGCGTTGTTGGTCGGGGTGGTCAGGATCTGCGCCCCGTTGAGCACGGCGTCGCGGTATGCGGAGTCGAAGGCGACCTCATAGCAGGTGGCCACGCCCACGGTGACGTCCCGGCCCCCGGCCCGCATGTCCACGGTGCCGGTGCCGTCGCCCGGCTGGAAGTCGCCGGCCTGGTCCACGTACGGGGAGAAGATGCGGAAGAAGTCGCGCATCGGCATGTATTCGCCGAAGGGCTGCAGGTGGATCTTGTGGTGGTGGTCGCCGACACCGGTCTCCGGGTCGAAGACGACCATCGTGTTGCGGTCGCCGACCTCGTCGTGGGTGATGGTTCCCACCAGCACGGGCGCGTCGACGGCCGCGACAGCGTCGTCGATCAGTTCGCGGGCCCGGGCGTCGGCGAAGGGGTTGACGTCCGAGGAGTTCTCCGGCCAGATGACCAGGTCGACCTCTTCCCCGCTCGCGGCCAGCTCCTCGGTGACACGGGCGTGGTTGGCCAGCACGGCGCGGCGCTGGGCGTTGAAGTCCAGCCCCATGCGCGGGACGTTGCCCTGGATGGCGGCGATATCGACCTCCCCGACCGTGTGGCGGGGGCCGTTGACCCCGAGCCCGGCGACCAGCCCGGCCACCAGCGGGAGAATGACCGCCGCCGCGCCGGCGAGCCGGACGTGGTGGTTGCGGACCGCCAACGCCGCCAGGCCGCAGCCGACGAGCGCGGTGGCCAGGGTGACCAGGGCCGGCCCGCCCCAGGGCGCGAGATCGGCCAACGGGCCGTTGATCTGGCCCCAGGCCAGGCGCACCCAGGAGAACCCGCCGAAGGGCCAGGAACTGCGGGCGAACTCGACGAGGGCGTAGAGGAAGGGGAAGGCCAGGAAACCGTAGCGCCAGCGGGCGATCGCCACGCCCCCGGCGCCGGTGGCCAGGGCGTAGACGGCGCAGACCACGGCCAGCGCCACATAGGGCAGGTTGCCCACGAACTCGCCCACCCACGGCAGCAGGAGCAGATAGAGCACCAGGGCGTGGACGAAGCCGAGCAGCGCCCCGAGCCGCAGACGCGGGTTGTCGCTTCTGACCGGCCAGGGGGCCAGTGACAGGTACAGCAGTCCGATGCCGATAACGCCGGCTACCCACCAACCGAGCGGTTCATAGGAGGCGTAGACCAGCAGGCCTGAGACGGCGGCCAGGAGCAGCCGCAGCACGAGGGGCACCCAGGATCCACGTCCGCCCGCCGTCCGGGCTGCGCCGGACGCCGGTCGTGAGCGGGCTGACCGGTCCCGCCCGCGTCGGGGACGTACGAGGGTCACTTCCGGTCGCCGTCCTCTCCCCCACCGAAGTTCTCGGGCCGCACGTCCCGGGTCCAGTCCCTGATCTCATCCTCGTCGATGACGACCGAATCCGGCCGCTCCGGGCCGGCACCGGATGCCCCGGTGCCGTCGCCACCGGCGCCGAAGCCGCCGAAGGTGCCGTACTCGGTGCGGGGACGGTAGGCGCTGGTGGCCTCGAAGCTGCGGACACCGAGATCCTCGACCATCGACTTCAGTTTGGCGGCCAGCCCGGCGCGGACGAGGGCGCGGGTCGGCGGGAGGATGAGCAGCAGGCCCAGGACGGAGGTGGCGAAGCCGGGGATCCCGGAGAGGATGCCGCCGGCGGTGAGCAGTCCGTAGTCTCCGGCGACGCGGCCGGGGCTGAGGCGTTTGGCGGCGGCGAGGCGTCCCACGCGGCGCATTTCGACGCCCGTGAGTGCGGCTCCGAGGATCATGGCGCCGAACAGGGCGAGCAACGCCCAGCCCACGCCGATCCATGAGGCGACGGCCCAGAACGTGAGCGCCTCGATCAGCAGATACGGGAGAGCAAGGAGGAAAGGCACGTGGTCAGTCTACCTGTGCAGGTGGTCGAGCAACCAGCCGGCGTCGCCGGAAAGGCGCTGGAAGTACGGGAGGAAGTGGTTCATTCCGGTGCGGCCCGGCAGGCGGGGTGTCCGGTTCTCGCGCCAGATGACGCGGGCGCCGCCGCGCAGCCAGTCGTCGCGGAGTCGGCGCACGGGTTCGAAGGGGACGACGTCGTCGTGGCGGGAGCCCCACAGCAGCACGGGGGTCTGTGGGGCGGATTGTCCGAGGCGTCGGCGGGCGAATTCCTCGTTGACGGCCGGGAGGTCGTCGAGGAGGGCGCCGAGGGTCATGTGGGAGCGGGTCCAGTGGGCGGTGGAGCGCCATCCGGAGGCGAGGGCGGATCCGCCGGTGCAGGTGGTGAGGTTGGCGATGAGTGCGTCGAGTCCCTCCTCGGTGAACACGGAGAGGATCTCGTGTCGGATCTCGGGTGAGCTGACCATGAGTCCGGCGGTGGCGTAGGCGACCACGCCGGTGGCGAGGGTGCCGTCGACGTGGTGGAGGACCTGGTCGAGTTGGGCGGGTGGGGAGCCGACGACGGCGGCGAGTGGGGTGAGGTCGGGGGCGTAGTCGGGGGATTCGAGGGCGGTGGCGACGGTGCCGCCGCCCTGGGAGAAGCCCCACAGGCCGAGTGGGGCGTCGTCGGCCACGCCGAGTTGTCGGGCGGCGCGGACGGCGTCGGCGAGGGCGCGGGCTCCTGCGGGGTGGTCGCAGTAGAGCTGCAGGCCCAGGTCGGGGTCGCGGGGGTAGTCGGTGATGACGACGTCGCAGCCGGCGGCGAGGAAGATGTTGATGGCGGGCAGTTCGTAGGCGGCGATCAGGTCGCGTGGGGGGCGGTGGAAGACGTTGAGGCCGACGGTGCAGGTGTAGGAGGGGTCGCAGTGCGGGGCCACTCCCTGGGTGGAGGGTGCGAAGGCGATGACGGGGCGGGGCCCGCCGCGCCAGGGGCGGTGGGAGCGGAAGACGGCGCCGGTGGCGGTGATGGTGCGGTCGCGGCCGTCGGTGGTGACGTACTCGATGTGGTGTGTCCAGGCCGGGTTCAGTCCGCCGGTGGTGCCCAGCAGCCGCATGGGGCGGTGGCGCAGCAGGGTGCCGGGGGTGCGGCCGATAACCCAGGTCGCCCCGGCGAAGCCGGGTTCGGTGTCCCACCGGGGGTGCTCCCCGTGGCGGGCGGGTGGCCGGGAGGAGCCGGTCAGCCGCCGGGTCACGCCGCGGGCGGTCTCCAGCGCCAGGGGGACGAGGGCGCGGGTGACGGCGGCCCACTCGCCTGAGCGGTGGACGTCGGGTTCGGCCTCTGCTTTCGGGATCACACCCCCACTCTTACTAGACTCACACCCCATGATCGCCCCTTTTGAACTCTTTGACGCCGCCGACGGAACGGTGGCCCGCCTGCGGCTGCCCGGTGGTGTGGTCGCCCCCGGCACCTGGACACGGTTGGCGGAGGTGGCCGAGAAACTGGGTGACGGCCGGCTGCACCTGTCCTCCCGTGGCGGTATCCGGCTGCGCGGCATCGGCGACGCGGAGGCGCTGCCCGGGGCGCTGGCGGGTGCCGCGGTGGGCGGGCGCCATGACGTGGTCGCCTCTCCCCTGTCGCCGGAGGCCCGTCGGTTGGCCGGGGTGCTCCACGACGCCCTGGCGGAGGTGGACCTGCCCCGGCGCACGCTGATCGGGATCGACGGCGGGGACGGCGACGTCCTCGGCCGGCACCCGGATCTGGGCTACAGCCTCCACGACGGTGAGGCCGAGCTGATCGTGGATGGGCGGGCCTCCGGCCTGCGGGTGGAGGCGGATGAGCTGGCCGAGGTGCTGGTCCGGGTCGCGGGTGGCCGGGTGCCGGGCCATCTGACGTCGAGCGTGTCTGCCGCGCCGGCCCCGACCACCGGGCCGCCCATCGGCTGGTTGGAGCAGGACAACGGTCTGGTCAGCCTGGGGGCGGGCCTGCGCTTCGGGATGCTGCCCGGGCAGGTCGCCCGGATGCTGGACGTGATCGGCACGCCGGTGTCGGTCACCCCGTGGGCCTCCCTGGTCATCCACGACCTCGGGGAGGGGGTGGCCGAGCAGGTGGTCCGTGTGCTCGCGCCCCTGGGGCTGATCTTCGACGAGCGCTCTCCCTGGCTGCGGGTGAGCGCGTGCGTCGGTTCCCCGGCCTGCGGGCACGGGCTGTCCGACGTGCGTGCCGACGCCCTGCAGGCGGTCTCCGCGGGTCAGCTCGGTGAGGGGCGCGTGCACTTCATCGGCTGTGGGCGGGGTTGCGGCCGCCCGTCCGCGGCCCACACGGAGTACCGGGCCACCGGCGACGGTGAGTACGAGGTCACGGAGGTGCCCGGGAAGCTGGAGCGGTAGCAGGACCTGCGCCTAGCGCGGCATCCGCCGCCAGATGGGCCGGGGCACCAGGCGCATGACCCAGGCCAGCAGGCGCAGGGCGCGCGGGATCCACAGGGTGGTGCTCCCCTGCCCTGAGCGGATTTCCTCGGCGACGGCTTCGGCGACGACATCCGGGGTCACCGACAGCGGGGCCGGGTTCATGCCCTCGGTCATGGAGCCGATGACGAACCCGGGGCGGGCGGTGATCAGGCGCAGCCCACTGCCGTGGAGACGGTCGGCCAGTCCCTGGCAGAAGGCGTCGAGGCCGGCCTTGGTGGAGCCGTAGACGTAGTTGGCGCGCCGGGCCCGCCAGCCGGCGATCGAGGAGAACGCGACGATCTCCCCGGTGGTCATCTCGTCGGCCAGTACAGTGAGCACGTTCACCTGCGCGGTGTAGTCGATCGAGGCGATCTCGGCGGCGTGGGCCTCATCGTGCTCGGCGCGGGCCTGCTCACCGAGGATGCCGAAGGCGACGATCGCGGTGGTCACGGGCCCGGCCAGTGCGGCCGCCCGCGTGACGACGTCGCGGTGGGAGGTCAGCTCCCCGGCCTCGAAGGGCAGGGTGTGGACCTCGGTGGCACCGGCGGCGCGCATGCGGGCGGCGACGTCGTCAAGCGTCCACTCCCGGCGCGCGGCGAGCACGACTGGGCGTCCCGCGCAGAGTTTCGCGGTCAGGTCGCCGCCGATGTCGCTGTGTCCGCCGAGGAGGAGTACGCATCCTGTCATGGGTCAGGAGGCTACCTGATATCCCGTCATGGAGAGCGAGCCCATGGTGCGCTGTTCGTTGAAGGTGGAGACGTCCGTCTCCCCCAGGCCGGCGGTGACGCCGGCGATGTAGGCCAGCGGGAGGAAGTGGTCCGGGGTGGGTACGGCGCGGGTGAAGCCGTCGTGTTCGGCCAGGGTCTCCACGCGGTCGGGGTCGTCGAGCATGATGGCCTTGGCGGCGTCGTCGAAGCTGTCGGCCCAGTCGAAGCCGGAGTTGCCCTTGTGCCACTGGACCATGGACAGGTTGTGGACGACGTTGCCGGAGCCGACGATGAGCACGTTGTGCTCCTGCGCCAGCCGGGCCAGGCGGGTGCCCAGGGCGACGTGCTCGGAGAAGGGCTTGGTGCCGTCGATGGACAGCTGCACGACGGGGATCTTCGCCTCGGGGAACATGTGCTTGAGCACCGACCAGGTGCCGTGGTCCAGGCCCCAGTTGTAGTCCTCCTGGACCAGGGTCGGCTTGGCGAGGTCGCGGACCAGTTCCGCGACCTCGGGGTCGCCCGGCGCGTCGTACTGGACGGCGTTGAGCTCGGGCGGGAAGCCCCAGAAGTCGTGGATGGTCTTGGGGTTGGTCATGGCGGTTACGCCGGTGCCGCGGGTGTACCAGTGCGCGGAGACCGAGAGGATGGCGCGGGGGGCGGACTCGGAGATCGAGGCGCCGAGGTTCTTCCAGGTGTGGGTGAACTCGTTGTCCTCGATGGCGTTCATGGGCGTGCCGTGGCCGACGAACAGTGCGTTGGTGGTCATGGTGTCATCGTAGCGCTCTTGGTTGAAAATTCAAGCTTTCGGCGTTGTCCTCCCCCACCACGACGATGTCCTCGATCCGCATTCCCCACTTCTCCGGCAGATAGATGCCCGGCTCCACGGAAAAGGCCATGCCCGTCTCCAGCGGCAGGTCGTTGCCGGCCATGATGAACGGCTCCTCGTGGGTGGACAGGCCGATGCCGTGGCCGGTGCGGTGGAAGAACCACTCGCCGTAGCCGGCCTCCTCGATGGGACCGCGCGCCGCGGCGTCGATCTCCTCGGCGGTCACACCGGGGTGTACCGCGTCCACGGCCGCCGTCTGGGCCGCCTCGAGCACGGCGTAGGCCTCCCGGAAGTCCTGCGGCGCCCGGTCGACGTCACCACCGACGACGTAGGTGCGGGTGCAGTCCGAGTGGTAGCCCGTGGACACCGTGCCACCCAGGTCGACGACCACCGGCTCGCCGTCCTCGAGCACGCGCTGCGAGAAGCTGTGGTGCGGGTTCGCCCCGTTGGGCCCCGAGCCGACGATGATGAAGTCGACCACCTCATGTTCGACGAGGATCAGCTTCTCCAGGTCGGCGGCGACCTCCGCCTCGGTGCGTCCCGGGCGCAGCAGCTCCGGAACCCGGGCGTGGACGGCGTCGATCGCCCGTCCCGCGCGGCGCAGCTCGGCGATCTCGGCGTCGTCCTTACGGGTGAACAGCTCGCGCAGGGTGGCCGTGGCCAGGACGCTCTCGCGCCCCGGCAGCAGCGCCTGCAGCGCGAGCACGTGGTCGGCGGTCAGACTCGAGCCGAGGGCCACGGGTCCGTGGGCGTCGCCGAGCGCCTCGACGGCCAGCCGGTGGGCGCTCTGCCCGTCCGCCCAGCCCTGCACGCGGATGTCGAGTCGGGGTACGGCCGAGGCGGCCAGGTCCTGCAGATCGGTCGACGGCGCCAGCAGCACCGGCTGCCCCTCGGCGGGTATCACCAGGGCCGTGAGCCGTTCGTGGGAGCTGAGCCAGGAGCCGGTCAGGTACGCCAGCTCGGCGCCGGTGCCGATGACCAGGCCGGCCAGGCCGCGCTCGCGGCTCAGACGGGCGGCCTCGGTCAGGCGCCGGGCGTAGACGGCGTCGTCGAAGAGAGAGTTGGATGTTTCAGAAGACATGCCCACCATGGTAGGTCCGGGGCGGGTGTCCCCCTCGGACGGGCGTGCGCGGCTACCCTGGGCACCGTGTCACCCACCCACACCCTGCGCATCTCCTCGGGAAAGAGATACTGCTCCGGGGTGCTCATCTCCCCGGACCTGTCCGCCGCCGACAATGCCCGCACCGAGTACGCGCTGACCTGCGCCCACTTCCTGCGTGACAGGTCCGGTCCCCTCGACGTCGGCGGCGCGCACTTCCGCGCCAAGGTGCTCGGCGCCGTCACGGTGCCGTGGACCGACCTGGCGGTGGTGCGCCTGGACACACCCTCCCCGCCGAAGACGCTGCTGCCCCTGGCCACCCGGCGCGCCCGCTGGTTGGCCCCGGCGCTCACGCAGGGGTTCGGGGGAAGCTGGTACAAGCGGCGGGACCGCGCCGGGCGCGTGGTGGGCTGGACCCCGGTGGCGGCCTCCCGGGATCTGCGCACGCTCGTGCGCCCCGGGGTGATCCTGCACAATGACCCGAAGGTGGTGCGCGGGGACTCCGGTGGGCCGATCATCGTCGACGACGAGATCGTCGCCGTGCAGTCGCTGATCATGGATCCCTTCGGCGTCAATCTCGGGATTGCCGCGGGCTCGCAGGTGGCCCCGCACCTGCCCCGGATCCGGAGCGCGGTGGAGGCGTTGCGGCGGGCCTACTAGATCAGTGGCTTGAGCGGCCGCGCCCGGACTGCAGCTCCGGTGCCAGGGCACGTTCGGCGACCACTCCGGTCACGGCCGCGAGACCGCCTTGTGCGCACCATCAACCACCAGTTCCCGGCGCGGTCAGCCGGCGGTGCGGACGAGGGCGCGGGCGCGGGGGACGGTGGTGGTTGTGCCGGTCACGGTGTTCATGTGGGCGTCTCCTGTCTGGATGGGGTTCGGGAACGGATTCCGGAGGGGTTGGCCCGCAGGAGGGTGCGTGAGGACCGGCTCATCGGGTACCAGCCGGCGAACAACAGGACGAGCAGAATCACGTCGACAACGTCTCCGCCGTAGTACATCAGCTGCGCGCCGAACCGGGCGTCCGCCGCGTCCACACCCGCCGGCGGGTGGGCGTAGAGCCACTTGCCCAGCACCGAGTGCGCGGCGATGAAGGCCACCATCACCACCGCCCGCATCCGCAGCGAGGCCCGGTGCGGATTCGGGTCCGGGCTGACGATCGCGGCGGTGAACACCACCCCGGAGAGGAACACGTGGGCGTGCACCAGTGCGTGCAGCCACACGGAGGAATGCATCAGGTGGTACAGGTCCGTGGTGTAGAGCAGCCACAGACCCCCGGCGTTGAGGGCGGCCGCGGTCACCGGGTGCGAGACCACCCGCACCGGAAGGGAGCGCAGCAGACGCGACAGCCGTCGGGCAGCCGTTGCCGGCAGGGTCCGCAACGCCAGGGTGACGGGTGCGGCGAGCACCAGCAGCAACGGTCCGACCATGCCCAGCAGCAGGTGGCCGGCCATGTGCTCCGTGAACCCGGTGCGCGACGCCACGGCCAGCGGCCCGACGAGTGCGGCTCCGGCACAGACCAGCCCGAGATACCACGAGGCGGTGCGGTGCCACGGCCAACGCCCGCGGCTGCGGCTGTGCCACAGCCCTGTGCCGTACGCCACCGCCGCGGCGAGGAGCAGCATCACGCTCACGAGATCGAAGGCGATCCAGCCTGTCATCGTGGCCTCGGGGTGGTGACCGTCGCGCATCGGCTCCTCACCCCCTGCGCTTCCGGGTCATCCACAGCACGACGACACCCGCCACCAGCAGCAGGATCGCCGAGCCGATCCACACCAGGTCGTAGAGGAACAGGTCCACCCCATAGCGGACCTGGTGGATGCGCAGCACCTTGTGGTTGACCACCCCGTCGAAGAGCTGGAAGAACCCGACCCCGGCGACCACCGCTCCAGCCCAACGCCCCCACGGCACGGCAATGCGTCGGCGCACATCCGTGAGCATGAACAGCCCCCACACGGTGAGCAGCCAGGTGACCGCGTGGAAAAACCCGTCGGAGGTCAGGGCCACCCGCGTGGTGGACAGATCGTAGAAGTGGTGCCACTGCAGGCCGAGGTGAAAGATGAACAGGTCGATGACCGCACCGGCGATACCGCAGCCGAACAGCAGCCCCGAGAGCACCAGGCGACGGTCCAGGCGGGTGAGGTCTGCGGTCTCCGTGGAGGGCATGGGCCGGCGACTCCTTCGGTCGGTGTCCCGGAGGGCTTCGGCGCAACCACGCCGCGCCGCAGACCCACGCACCCGGGCCGAACAACTGTGATACGGCCCATGCTAGTGACCGCGGCGGTGCGGGGAGCCGTTTTCGGAACCTGCTCCAGGTTCTGTCGCCAGCACCACCGGGACGAGACTTCGGCATCGTCCATTCGCGCTGACAAGCATCTGGGAGCTGCCGGGGATGTGCAACACCCGCGCAATATTGCATCTGAAAGCAGCGCTCTTGGCCCTCTGACTGGATCACTCCTTTGATCTGAAACGAAGGTTGATCCTCTCGGAGAACGCGGAGAAATAGCAGCCCAGCTAAGGAAAATCAGTGCAGTCCTCAAGGTTTCGTTCACGCATACCGACTTCAAACTCTGCGGCGTAGGCAAATGTCATGAACCAACTATCTAACGCGTACCAGAGGCAATCTTGCGCCTGATCAGGTGTTGCGACCTTCCAACTCGAAACAAACGCTACGCCATCCGCAAGACTGAAAGATCCGGGTTCGTGGTCAAGTAAGTCATCGATGACTGACTCACTGTCAATGAACAACGGCACTCGGATCTGCGACAGTCTCTGGTTTCCTATGTAGATGTCACCGCCTACCGGAACAGTACAATCCGGGAAAAAGAAGCGGGTGGCGGAGAACTTCATCGCCTCTCCCAGGTGAAAGCCGGACTCGTCCGCGGCAGCCCGCACCCATACGGGAAATGCTTCGATGAGATGATTCCTGATGCTCTCGGCGTTGTCGGGCAATTGCTGTCCAATTCTTGGTGCGTCGTGGATTTCCCTGGAAGATGGTTGCCCGTCCCAACCTAATGAATGCAGGGGTGCCCCGGCAGGAGGGCACTTCCCTGACCCTCGAAGGAAAAGACGATGAGCTGTCGCGGGTATTCCCGACCACCAATTTTCCGGCCCATCAACAACCGTCATCTGAAGCTGCGAAGAAGCCACGGAACGAAGCCGGCGCTGATAGGAGACAGCTCGGACGCGTTGTCTGGCGGGCGGCCCTGAAGCCGCGCTCTTGTCCCACAGTGACCACCACCGGTCATCCAGCGGGGGGCATCGCGAGGGCGGGGCGCCACGACGGAAAGGACCCCGCCCCCGCGGGGGCAAAAAGCTGCAGGGCGGCGGGGGCCGTATCCGGAATCGGTTCCCACCGGGTGGTCTACGACATCAACGACGGCGAACTCATCATCCTGGCCCCCACCTCGGTCACCGCACAGAGATCCACCGGGAGCTCTGCTCCATTTTTGCGGCCGCCAGCCGAGACACAAGACCTTCCTTCGTTGAAGAACATGCCGGAATCGTCCGGCATACGCCTACGCCCCGATCGCCACGACCCCGCGGCGGATCGCGTCGATCGCCTGCCGGGCCGAGCGCCGGATGCCGTCCTCGTAGCCCGTCTTGCCCACCTGCTCCAGCAGATCGATGACCTGACGGCACCAGCGCACGAAGTCACCCGGGGTCAGCTCGGCGCCGGACTCGGCCGCCGCGGCCATGCAGTAGCCCAACGGGGCGCCCGCGGCCCACTGGTGTACGGCCAGGGCGAAACCGGCCTCCGGTTCCCGGGTCACGGGCAGGCGGTGGCGCTGCTCGTCGGCGGACAGCTCAGACCAGATGCGCGCCGTCGCGTTCATCGCCTCGGCCATCCGGTCGGTCGCGGCGTCGGGCTCCCCGTGCGTCGCCTTCCGGTTCTCGAAGGTGCACATCGACACCACCCCGGCCAGCTCCGCCGGATCCAGCTCATTCCAGATACCGCGCTTGAGGCACTGGGCCACCAGCAGATCCGACTCGTTGTGGATCTGGGCCAGACGCTCGCCCTCCTCGGTGACCACCGGGGTGCGCTCGGCGCCCACGCCCTCGAACTCGACGTAGTCCATCTCCGCCAGCAGGTCGATGAGGCGCTCGAAGGTGCGTCCCAGGGTGTCGGTGGCGCGCTCGACGGTGTTCTCCAGCTTGGCCAGGTCGCGCTCGCGCCGGGCGAGCTTCTCGCCCACCCGGGCCAGCTGCTCACGGTCGGTGGCCGGCCAGCTGTGCGCCGGGTGTTCCCGGATCTGCCCGCGCAGCTCGACGACCTGCTTCGAGTCCCGCACCCGCGCCGAGTGCTTCATCTTCCGCGGCCGGTCGAAGTGGTTGCGGCGGAAGGAGTCGACGACGAACTTGGTGTTCTTCCGCGGGTGGTGGGAGACGTTGCGCGGCAGCTTCATCCGCCCCACCGTGATCGGCGGGTTCTCGAACCCGCTCGCGTCGATGCGCCCCGACCAACCCGTCTCCGTGGTCACCCAGGGACGCGGATCGCGGGCCTGGTTCGCCGGCGTGACGACGACCGCGAGCACCGGGTGCTTGCGCCCCGGCACCGCGATCACGTCGCCGATCTGGAGGCGCGCGAGGATGGTGGTGGTCTCCATCTCCCGCTGTTCCCGGCTGTGGCGGCGGGACTCCTTCTCCTCTTCGGTCAGCTCCCGGCGCAGCCGCATGTAGTCCAGGAGGAGTTCGGTGGCGTCGTCGCCGTCGCGCACTGGCGGGTTGAACGTGGCGATGTCGTGCTCCAGCTGGGTGCGCAACTCCTGGACGCGGCGTTCAGCGCGCTCGATCTCGCGGACCTCGCCGACCACGGAGCCGTCGGCCTGGTACTGGGCGAAGGATTTCTCCAACAGCCGCAGGGCCTCCTCGAAACCGAGGAGGCCGAGCAGGTTGACGGCCATGTTGTAGCCGGGGCTGAAGGTGGAGATCAACGGATAGGTGCGCGTCGACGCCAGACCGGCCACGGCGCGCGGATCCATGGCCGGGGCCCACTGCACGACGGCATTGCCGATGACGTCGATGCCGCGGCGTCCCGCCCGCCCGGTCAGCTGCGTGTACTCACCCGGGGTGAGATCCACGTGCGCCTCGCCGTTGAACTTGACGAGCTTTTCCAGCACGACCGTGCGCGCCGGCATGTTGATGCCCAGCGCCAGGGTCTCGGTGGCGAAGACCGCGCGCAGCAGACCACGGACGAACAGCTCCTCGACGATGTGACGGAAGGCCGGCAGCATGCCCGCGTGGTGGGCGGCGAACCCGCGGGTCAGGGCCGCGCGCCACTGCCGGAAGCGCAGCACCTCCAGGTCCTCCTCGGGGATGCCCTCCACCCCGGCGTCGATGATGCGGCCGATCTCGTCGGCCTCCTCCTGGCTGGTGAGCACCAGCCTGGAGCGCAGGCACTGCATCAGCGCGCCGTCGCAGCCGGCGCGGGAGAAGATGAACGTGATCGCCGGCAGCATGTTCAACCCCTGCAGGGCGGTGATGACCTCCGGGCGCCCCACCGGGCGGTGCCGGTCCTCCGGGCGTTTGACGCCTGAGCGCCGCCCCGCGGCACGGGCCCGGAAGCCGCGCCCGGACTCGTAGTCGGCGCGCCCCTCCGCGGCCTCGGCCGCCTGGAGGCGCTCGATGCGGCGTTCCAGCTCCCGGTTGACCTCCCCGCCGGAACCGGGCTCGAACAGCGGGTAGGTCTTGCGGCCGACCATCATCCACTGCTCCAACGGCACGGGACGGTGCTCGGAGACGATGACCTTCGTGTCGCCGCGCACGGTCGACAACCAGTTGCCGAACTCCTCGGAGTTCGACACCGTCGCCGACAGGCCGATGATGTTGACCGACTCGTCCAGGTTGAGGATGACCTCCTCCCAGACCGCGCCGCGCGAGCGGTCGGCCAGGTAGTGGATCTCGTCCATGACGACGTGGCTGAGCCGGCGCAGCGCACCCGACTCGGCGTAGATCATGTTGCGCAGGACCTCGGTGGTCATCACGACGATCTCGGCCGAGCTGTTGATGGACACGTCACCGGTCAGCAGGCCGACGGCGTCCTCGCCGTGGGCGTCGACCAGGTCGTGGTACTTCTGGTTGCTCAACGCCTTGATCGGCGTGGTGTAGAAGCACTTGGTACCCCGGGACAGGGCCAGGGACACCGCGAACTCACCGACGATCGTCTTGCCGGCGCCCGTCGGGGCACACACGAGCACCCCGTGGTCGCCCTCGACTGCCCGGCAGCCCTCCAGCTGGAAGTCATCCAGGGGAAAATCAAGGTCGGCGGTGAACTGCTCCAGGTGGGTCTCGTTCATGCCTCCAAGCTACCGCTTAAAGCACGTCGTCGAAGTACCCGGTTCCCCCGGCGGGTGCCCCACCGGCCCCCGGACGGGATTCCCGGATCGGGGCGGGCGCCTCCACCGGCTGCGGGGCGTCCACCCCACCGGGACCGGTGCTGAGCGGGGAGGCCGCCTCGTCGTCGAGTTCCATCCACTCCGGACGCTCCCGGTTGCGGCGCTTGTCGTTCCACCGGCAGAACTGCAGCGCCAGCTCCACGAGCAGGGAGACCGACAGCGCCAGGGCGATCATCGAGAACGGGTCCTGGCCCGGGGTGATGAACGCGGCGAAGACGAACACGCCGACGAAGATGAAGCGGCGCTTGTCCTTGATGGACGCGTACTCGAGGACCCCGGCGACATTGAGCATGGCGATGATCAGGGGCACCTCGAAACTGACGCCGAAGATCGCCAGCAGCGCGAGGAGGAAATTATAGTAGCGCTCACCGGTCAGGGCCGCGATCTGGGTCTCGTCACCGATGGTCAGCAGGAAGTCCAGGCCGTAGGCCACGATGTAGTAGGCCAGCACGGCACCGGCGACGAAGAGGGTGACCGCGAGGAAGACGAAGGTGAAGGTCCAGCGGCGCTCGGTCTTGTGCAGACCCGGGGTAATGAAACCCCAGATCTGGTACAGCCACACCGGCGACGACAGCACCAGACCGGCGAGTGCGCCCACCTTCAGGCGCAGCATGAACATCTCGAAGGGGCCGGTCGCCAACAGGCGGCATTCGCCGTCGCCGGTGAAGTCGGCGCGGTTCTCCGCGGGCAGCGCACAGTAGGGACCGCGCAGGATCTCACCGAGCGGCATCGTCCCGAAGGGGGCGTTCTGGTACCAGACGAAACCGATGATCGTCCCGATGATCAGGGCGAGCAGCGAGATGACCACCCGCCGGCGCAACTCCTTGAGGTGCTCGACGAGTGACATCTCCCCCGTCGGGGACTTTTTACTCCTGCGCTTCCGCTTCCTCAGGGGATTCGGGCGCGCTGACGCCTGCACGGAATCACTCATGCTGAAACTACCTTCACCCCTACTTCAGGGACACACCGAATGGAACGGGGACGACCTGCTAGCTGTTCTGGGGGTGCTGGTTCGGCTGCTGCGGGCTGTTGACCGGCGGAGCCTGCCGCGGCTGGTTCTGCGGCTGCTCCCAGAAGTCCTGCTCCTGCTGCTGGGCGTTGGCGATCTGCCCCTGCTGGTTCTGCGGCTGCTGCTCGTCGTTGTTCAGTTCCTTGACCTCAGACTTGAAGATCCGCATGGAACGGCCCACCGAACGGGCCAGGTCGGGAAGCTTCCGCGCGCCGAAGAGCAGGACGATGACCAGAACGATGGCGGCGATTTCCCAGGGTCCGAGACTCATGATTCCCTTTCATAAAATACTGCGGCGCAGTGATGTCAGATTTCCCACTGGCCTGTCGGATGATCATACGCGACCAGTGCGGATTCCGCTCGGTGGCGGAGGGCCTCAGACAGTGTGTTTGGCCCCACAACCGTCAACCGGTCGGCCTGACCGAGCGTGAAACGGATGAACCACTCGCTCGAGCCCACGGGCATGCTCGCGTGCACCCATCCGTCACCGTGATCCTCCCCCAGCGTAATGGGGTAATAGTCCGCCAACCAAGTCGCGTCGGCCCGGACCAGCAGCTCCGCCCGCTGGGTCACCGATTCGAAACCGAAGGGATCTGAAGCGTCGAACCTGAGTTCCGCCCGGTGCGGGTCCGCCGGTTCGGCGAGAATCTCCACCCCGCGCATCCGGTCGGCGCGGAAGTTGCGGTGCCCGCCGGAGGTCTCCTCCCAGGCCGACAGATAGGTCTCCCCGCCGTGGACGAAGATGCGCTCGGGGTCGACGGTGCGCTCGCGTTCGGTGTCCGAGGAGGCCGAACGGTAGATGAAGCGCACCCGGCGACCGGTGTCCATGGCCTCGCGCAGCACCGTCTGCGGGCAGGTCTCCTCCGGGTCGTCGTCGGCCAGGGAGTCGTAGATGGCCACCGCCCGCTGGTCCATGATCGACCGCAGCTTCCCCGTGGCCGTGAGCACCGCGTCGCGGTCGATCAGCCCCGGCATCGTCTCCAGGGACTCCAGGGTCAGCAGCAGCGCGCCCGCCTCGGTGGGCGTCAGCCGCAGCGCCCGGTCCAGGCCCTGGTTGTTGGTGATGTTGACCTTGCGGTAGTCGAAGGACATCTCGACCAGTTCCTCCGGCCAGGTGCCCACCCCGGAGCACACCAACCGGTTCAGATCCGCCATGATCTCGCCGGGCTCCCGTCCCAGGTCCCGGGCGGCCTCCATGACGGTGTGGCCGGGGTGGGACTCGAAGTACG
The DNA here is from genome assembly GCF_000341345.1 of Corynebacterium halotolerans YIM 70093 = DSM 44683. Classification (NCBI taxonomy): domain Bacteria; kingdom Bacillati; phylum Actinomycetota; class Actinomycetes; order Mycobacteriales; family Corynebacteriaceae; genus Corynebacterium; species Corynebacterium halotolerans. The sequence goes on from NC_020302.1 coordinate 1,594,399, forward strand.
GGATCAGGTTCAGCGACTGCACCAGGGCATGCAGCTTCTCCGGCGAATCCCGCCGCTCGGGTTCCCGGCTCATCGCTTCATCGCCTCCTCAAGCAGCGCGGTGACCTGCCCGCGCACGTCGGCGGGTTCAACCACCACGGCGTCGGGTGCGAAACCGGCGGCGGTGCGCACCAGCCAGTCCCGGTCGACGTCGCGGAGGACGACCGTGCCGTCGCCACGGGTCTCGCCGGCGTCGACGAGTTCGCCCGCCCGGCCCTGCGTGACGCGGACGACGGCGTCGACGAGCCGCCGGCCGTGCCGCAGCGCCTGCTCGACGATCTCCTGGAGCGGGGCGGTCGGCTCGGTGTGGGTGGCCGGGTCCTTGCTGCGCCGGATGCCGCGGATGCGCAGCACCCGGAAGCAGCGGGGAGCGGCCCGATCGACGTCCCAGCCCACGAGGTAGACACGGTCGTTCAGGAGCACCAGCCCCCACGGATCCATCACGCGCCGCTGGGGCTGCGCGGTGGGCGTGGGCAGGTAGTCGAAGACGATCCGCAGCTTGTGGCGGGTGGTCGTCATCACGTCGGTCAGCAGCGAGGACGACAGCCGGGTCAGGTCGGTCGTCGAGGTGAACACCGGCGCCTCCGACAGATCCCGGGTCGCCCCCGAGGCGGCGAGCTTGGTCCAGCCGGAACGGGCGAACACGGCCAGCTCGCCGGCCTGGCCCATCTCCCCGGCCAGCCCGAGGACGGCGGCCTCCTCCGGGGTGAAGGTCACGGCGGGCAGTTCATAGTCGTCGACCTGCAGGCGGTAGAGGGTGCCGGTCTCCGCCTGCACCGCCTCCACGGGCACGCCGGCCCGCCGCAGCGTGGTGATGTCGCGCCCGAGCTGCTTGGTGAAGGCGGCGTCGGCGCGGTCCCCGTAGCCGGGCACGTGCGTGCGGATCCAGTCCGGGGTGAGAAAGCGCCGGCCGCGCTGGTCGGCGCCGAGGAAGGCGAACGCCAGGTTGGTCAGCCGGCGGATCGCCGCGTCGGTGCGTCCACTCACTTCCCCTCCCCGTACTCGCCGGCGTGGTCGTCCATGTAGTCGAGCAGCTCGTCGACGCGGGCGTCGACGGCCGCGAACGGGTCGAGCAGCTCCACCGACCGCGGCTCCGGGGCGTTGACCTTCAGGTGCACCCAGTCCGCGGTGATCGGGGCGCCGAGGCGCTCGGCGTGGGTGATGAAGTTCCCGCGCAGCTGGGCACGGGTGGTCGCCGGCGGCTCCAGGACGGCCGCCGCGATGTCCTCGTCCGTGGTCCAGCGGGCCACCAGACCCTTGGACTCCAGCAACGGGAACAGTCCCCGCCCGGGGCGGATGTCGTGGTAGGTCAGATCCACCTGGGCCAGTTTCGGGTGCTGCCAGTCCTCCCCCAGCCGGTCGCGGTAGCGGTCGAGCAGCCTGCGCTTGATCACCCAGTCGATCTCCGTGTCGACGGCCGAGAAATCGCGGGTCTCGATCGCGGTCAGCGTGCGCCGCCACAGGTCGACGACCCGGGCCAGCTCCGCGGTCGGGGTGCCCTGGTCGGGGCGCCGGGCCAACCAGTCCTCCGCGGCCCCGCAGATGGCCTGCTGGACCTCGAGCGCGGTCACGGTGCCGCCGTCGCGCAGGTTCAGCACCGTCGCACCGGTCTCGTCGCGGGCGATGTCGCGGATGTGGCCGATGGCGTTGTCCAGCTCGAAGTCGGGCAGATCCACCCCGGCCTCGATCATCTCGAGGACGAGCTGGGTGGACCCGACCTTCAGGGCGAAGGTGGGCTCGGCCATGTTCGAGTCGCCGACGATGACGTGCATGCGGCGGAACCGCTCGGAGTCGCCGTGGGGTTCGTCGCGGGTGTTGATGATCGGCCGCGAGCGCGTGGTCGCGGAGGACACCCCCTCCCACACCTGGTCGGCACGCTGGGAGAGGAGGAAGCCGGGTTCGTAGCCGCCCTTGCCCGTGCTGACCATGCCCGCCCCGCAGATGAGCTGGCGGGTGATCATGAAGGGCAGCAGCTGCTTGCCGAGCTTCTTCAGCGACATGTGCCGGCCGATGAGGTAGTTCTCGTGGCAGCCGTAGGAGTTGCCCACGGAGTCGACGTTGTTCTTGAACAGGAAGACCTTGCCGTCGATGCCGTCCTCGGCCAGGGCGTGCTCGGCCCGGACCGCGAGGTCGTCGACCATCCGGTCGCCGGCCTTGTCGTAGTTGAGCAGCTGGGTGAGGCTGTCGCACTCGGCGGTGGCGATCTCGGGGTGGGAGCCGACGTCCAGGTACAGGCGCGAGGCGTTGGGGGTGAAGATATTCGAGCTGGAGTACCGGCTCACGATGGGCCGGAACAGGTACCGGGCGATCTCGTCCGGGCCGAGCGTGCGCTCCCCGTCCGTGGTCACCGCGGTGATCCCGTATTCCGTCTCCACGCCGAAGATGCGGCGGGCGTGGACCTGTGCCTGCGCCTGCGTCATAGGGCTTACTGACCGCCCTTCTGGACGTAGGAGCGGACGAACTCCTCGGCGTTGGTCTCCAGCAGGCCGTCGATCTCATCGAGCAGGTCGTCGGTGCCGGCGGTGTTCAGCTGGGCCTGGCCGGCCTCGGCGCCCTGGTTGTCGTCGTGGTGGTCGCCGCCGCCCCCGGCGGTGGACTGGGTCTGGTTGGTGGACATGTCAGGTTTCCTTTCCTGTCGGCCGACTAGTGCTCGTGCGGCTTGTTGATGTGCTGTTTGTTGTGGTGGGTCTGGTAATGCTCGGCCGGGATGCCGATCCGCTCCAGCCCCGCCAGCAGGTCCTCGACGGTGTCGGCGGCGTCGATGATGTGCCCGACGTGTTCCCGGTCGAACTCGTTGACCGTGACGATGCCGATCTTCGCGGAGCCCTCCGCGTACCGCAGGATCATCGTCTGCCAGCTGGCGGCGATGACGTTCTCCCCGAACTTGGCGGAGACCGCCCCGCGGAACCAGGCGCGGGAATCCGCGGGCGGGGTGGTCGCCGCCCGTTCGATCTCCTCACTCGTGGCCAGGGTCTTCATCCGTCCCTTGCGCACCAGCGCGTGGTGGAGGCTCTTGGCCGGGTCGATGTCGGTGTACTGCAGGTCGATGAGCTTGAGTTTGGCGTCGGAGATGTCGACACCGCGGTCGAGGTAGGACTTGATCAGCGCCCACTTGGCGGTCCAGTCCAGCAGGTGCGAGGTCTTCAGCGGATCCTCGGCCAGCAGGGCCACGACCTCGTCCCAGGTGTCGAGCACCCGCTGGTCGACCTCGTCCACCGGGGTGATCCGGGCGCGGTACTCGGCGAGGACCTCGAGGGCGGTGAGCTCGCGCCCGTCGCGGAGCTTGAGCCGGTGCGTCAGCGTCAGGTCGCGGGAGACGCGCCTGAGTTCCTCGACGGGTTCGGCCAGCCGCAGGTCGGAGAAGTCGACGTCACCCTCGATGGCGTCGATCACCAGCTTCGTCATGCCGAGCTTGAGGAAGTTGGAGGTCTGCGACATGTTCGCGTCGCCGACAATGGTGTGCAGGCGGCGGAAGTGCACGGCGTTGGCGTGCGGCTCGTCGCGGGTGTTGATGATGCCGCGGTTGAGCGTGGTCTCCAGGGAGATCTCCTGCAGGAAGTAGTCGGCGCGCTGGGAGATCTGAAAGCCGTCCTCCTCGCCCTCCATGCCCAGGCCCACCCGGCCGGCGCCGATGACCACCTGGCGGGTGACGAAGAACGGGATCAGCGCCTGTGCCAGGGTGTCGAAGTCCGTCTTCCGGGAGTACTGGTAGTTCTCGTGGGAGCCGTAGGAGGCACCCTTACCGTCGACGTTGTTCTTGTAGATCTTCAGCGGCGGGCAGGGATCCTGGTTCTTGAGGATGGACACCCCCTGCCCGTGGAGCTCGGCGACGTTGTCCATCGCGCGCAGCAGCACGAGATCGCCGGCGGCGTCGTAGACCATCGCGTCCCACGCGTTCGAGCACTCCGGGGAGGAGTACTCGGGGTGGGCGTGGTCGACGTAGAAGCGCGCGCCGTTGGCGGTGACCACGTTGGCGATGCCCACGGCGTCCGGGTCGACGACGGGTACCGTGTGGTAGCGGCGCAGGTCGAAGCCACGGGAGTCCTTCAGCGGCGACTCCTCCTCGTAGTCCCAGCGGGAGCGCGCGCCGGTGTTCATCGCGGCGTACGCCACGACGGCGTGGGTGGAGGTCAGGATGGGGCTCACCTCCGGATCGGACGGTGTGGAGATCCCGTACTCGGTTTCCGTGCCCATGTATCGAGTCATGGAGATCACCCTAACCGACGACGCGGGCGTGCATCACACGCGCCCCGTGCCGGCCGGTGATCCGGCTCCATTCATCGGGGTTGGAGGTGTTCGGCAGGTCCTCGCTCTCGTGCTGCTCGGTCTCCACGGCCTCCCGGATGTGGCGGACGGCCACTCCCCCGTCGTCCACCCCCGCGATGTGTTCCTTGATGGCGAGCTTCTTCGCCCGATCCACGATGTTGGCGATCATCGCGCCGGAGACGAAGTCCGAGTAGTGCAGTGTCTCGACGCTGCCGTCGGCGAGGGTGAGCTCGACGAAGGGGCGGGGCTCGAACAGCGTCTCGACGCCCGCGTCGATCAGCTCTGCCGCCGGCACGGCGTGCGGCACGTCCTCGGTGAGATAGCGGGAGAAGATGTCGCGGGCGCCCTCCCTGGTGGGCCGCTGCACCCGGATCTTCACGTCGAGACGGCCCGGGCGCAGCAGCGCCGGGTCGATGAGCTCCTCCCGGTTGGTCGCGCCGATGATGATGACGTTGGCGAGGTTCTCCACCCCGTCGAGTTCGGTGAGCAGCTGCGGGACCACGGTGGTCTCCATGTCGGAGGACACCCCGGAGCCGCGGGTGCGGAAGATCGACTCCATCTCATCGAAGAAGATGATCACCGGACGGCCCTCGGAGGCCAGCTCCCGGGCGCGCTCGAAGATCAGCCGGATCCGGCGCTCGGTCTCGCCGACGAACTTGTTGAGCAGCTCCGGACCCTTGACGTTGAGGAAATAGGACGCGGATCCGTCACCGATGCGCGAGGACAGGGAATTGGCCACCGCTTTCGCGATCATCGTCTTGCCGCAGCCGGGCGGGCCGTAGAGCAGCACGCCCTTCGGCGGGGCCAGCCGGTAGGTGCGGTAGAGCTCCGGGTGGGAGAAGGGCAGCTCGACGGCGTCGCGGATCTGGTCGATCTGGGCGTCGAGGCCGCCGACGTCGTCGTAGGTGACGTCCGGGACCTCCTCCAGGGACAGCTGGGAGACCTCGGTCTTGGGGATGCGCTCGAAGGCGAACCCGGCGCGGGTGTCCACCAGCAGGGCGTCCCCGGCGCGGGCGGTGTCCAGCAGCGGCTGCGCCAGGTGGACGACCTTCTCCTCCCCGTTCGTCGCGGCGACCAGGGCGCGTCGGTGGCCGATGCGTTCGGTGAGCATGGCCAGGTCGCCGGAGTTCTCGAAGCCGCAGGCCTCGACGACGACCGAGCCGTCGCCCAGGCGCACGAGGGTGCCGGGCACGAGGTCGGCGGCGTCGACGTTCGGGGAGACCTTCAGGCGCATGCGTCGGTTGGAGGTGTGGATCTCGGCGTCGCGTCCCTTCTCGCCGTGGGCGAGGAAGATGCCGTAGGTTGAGGCCGGCTCCCCGAGGCGGTCGACCTGCGCGGCGAGATCCTTGAGTTTCTCCCTGGATTCCTTCAGCAGTTGGGCGAGTTTCGCGTTGCGGGAACCCAGGGCCTTCAGTTGGCGCTGGAGGTCTGTGACCTCGCTGAATTCGGAGGAGCTGGAGGAAGCGTCGGGTCCGGTGTGCATGGGCCCAATCTAGCGCAGCAGGTGGCGTGGATCTGCCGCCCCCGTATTCCGGGGGCGGTGACGTGGCTGTGCTGTTCCCGGCCCCACTACCGACGGGCGCGGCGCTGCGGGCGGGGTGGGGTGACGCCGTCGGCCAGGCGGCGGGCCCACACGAGGAAGGCGGTGTGGGCGTTCATGCGGTGTTCGGGGCGGGTGGCCAGGCCCTCGACCTTCCACTCGCGCACGAGGGACTCCCAGGCCTTCGGCTCGGTGAAGCACTGGAGTTCGCGGATACCCTCCATGACCTTCATCAGCTGCGGGACGGTGGCCACGTAGGTCATGAACACGCCGCCGGGGATGAGGATGTCGCGGACGACCTCCAGGCACTCCCAGGGCTCGAGCATGTCGAGGATGACCCGGTCGACGGGGCCGCCGAGGTCGTCGACGGTGACCTCCTTCAGGTCCCCGAGGCGCGGGTCCCAGGTGGCGGGGCGGCCGCCGAAGAATTCGTCGACGTTGTTCTCGGCGAACTCGAGGTGGTCCTCGCGGATCTCGTAGGAGATGAGCCTGCCGCGTTCGCCCACCGCGCGCAGCAGGGACATGCTCAGCGCGCCGGAACCGGCGCCGGCCTCGAGGACGCGGGCGCCGGGGAAGATGTCGCCCTCGACGAGGATCTGGGCGGCGTCCTTGGGGTAGATCACGGCGGCCCCGCGGGGCATGGACAGCACGTGGTCGACCATCAGGTGGCGGAAGCACAGGTAGTCCGCGCCCAGGGTGGACTTGACGACGGTTCCCTCGTGCGAGCCGATGATCTCGTCGTGGGCGATCTGGCCCTTGTGGGTGTGGAAGGCCTCCCCCGGTTCCAGGATGATGGTGAAGTGCCGCCGCTTGGCGTCGGTCAGCTGGACGCGGTCGCCGGGCTGGAAGGGGCCGGAGTATGCCATGGGGGCCTTTCGGTCGGGGAGGTCGTTTCGTGCTGAGCGGGGTCAATCTACCAGACGGCGCGGGAATCTCCGGGCGTGAGACCGGTGGCGGTGCGTGGTGCGTGGCGCCCGCGGGACGGGCTGATGTTTTCGGGCACGGATTGTCGGGCCGGCGGCAGTTGCGTCTCCGTAGGGTGATCGGCAGGAACGGAGGACAGGATGCAGGAATGGAACCGGGCGATCCAGCTCATCGAGGAGAATTTGGCCGGGGCGATAGACGTGGGTCGGCTGGCCCGCGCGGCGTTGACCTCTGAGCACCATTTCCGGCGGATGTTCGCGTCGTTGTCGGGGCTGCCGGTCTCGGAGTACATCCGGCGGCGGCGCATGACGGTGGCCGCGGCGGAGATCATCGCCGGGCGCACCGTCCTGGATGTCGCCCTCCGCTACGGCTACGGGTCTCCGGAGGCCTTCAACCGGGCGTTCAAGGCGATGCACGGGCTCACGCCGTCGGAGGCGCGGCGCCCGGGGGCCGTCCTTCGTTCCCAACCTCAGTTGAGGTTTCATCTGCGTATCGAAGGGAGCACTGAAATGGAACACCGCATCGTGGAGAAGGAGGCGTTCCGGCTCGTGGGTTTCAGGACCCGTGTGCCGCTCGTCCACGAGGGCCCGAACGAGGCCATCGCCGAGTTCGAGCGGGGCCTGGATCGGGCGGCCGTCGAACGACTGGCGGAGTTGTCCGACACCGAACCGGCGGGGCTGGTCGCGGTCACCGACAACCTGGAGGACCGGGGCACGGAGGGCAGCGGGCTGGACTACTGGCGGGCCGTCGCCACCACCCGGCCGGCGCCTGCGGGGATGGAGAGTCTGGAGGTGTCCGCGGGGTTGTGGGTGGTCTTCGCCACCGAGGGGACGTTCCCCGGGGCCCTGCAGCATCTGTGGGCTGACGCCGCCACCGAGTGGTTCCCCGCCAACCCCTACCGCTGGGCCCCGGGCCCGGAGATGCTCAGCGTCCAACCGGCCGGGGACGGCACGCACGGTAGCGGGCAGTTGTGGATCCCCGTCGAACCGGACGGGTCGATGACCCGGTAGGCCCCGCCCCGGGGGTCAGTGGTTGATCAGGTATGCCTCAAGTGCCTCGGTGAACCACAGCTGGTCCTGCACGCCGGCCAGCTCGCGGGCGGAGTGCATCGACAGCAGCGGCACGCCGACGTCGACGGTGGGAATGCCCAGGCGGGTGGCGGTGATCGGGCCGATCGTGGATCCGCAGGGTACGTCGTTGTTGCCGACGAAGGACTGCGAGGGCGCCCCCGCGGACAGGCAGGATCGTTCCCACAGTGCGACGGTCGTCGCATCCGAGGCGTAGCGCTGGTTGCCGTTGATCTTGACCACCGGGCCGGCGTTGATCAGCGGGTGGTGCTGCGGGTCGTGCTTGCCCACGTGGTTGGGGTGCACGGAGTGGGCGGCGTCCGCCGAGACGCAGCTGGAGCGGGCGAACATGCGGGCGCGGGCGTCCTCGTCGGCGCCGATGGCGCGGGCGGTGCGGGTGAGCACGTCGGCGAGGATGGGGCCGGCGGCGCCGGTGGTGGAGCCGGAACCGACCTCCTCGTGGTCGAAGGCGGCCAGCACGAGGATGTCGTTGCCGGTGTCGCCGGAGGCGACGGCGCGCAGCAGGGCCGTCAGCGAGGCGTGCACCGAGCTGAGATTGTCCAGCCGGCCGGCGGCGAGCAGGTCGGCCCCGGCGCCGAAGACCTCGCCACGCTGGGTGTCGCAGGTGATGAGGTTGTGGGCGAGGATGTCGTGCTTGTCGACGCCCGCCCGCTCGGCCACGACGTCCATGATCGACAGGTCCGGCTCGCCGACGGCCATGACCGGCTGCATGTGCTGCTGCCGGTCGAGCTTGAGTTCACTGGAGCGGTCGAGGTGGACGGCCAGGTGCGGGATGCGCAGGACGGGGCCGGTGGTGACGAGCTTCTCGGCGCCGTCGGCCAGCACGATCCGCCCGGCCAGGGTCAGCTCCCGGTCGAGCCAGGAGGCCAGGATCGGCCCGCCGTAGACCTCGACGCCGACCTGCTGCCAGCCCGCCGTCGCGCCGTCGGGATGCGGCTTGAGGGTGAAACCCGGCGAATCGGTGTGGGAACCGATGATCCGGAAGGCCGATTCCGGGCCGGCGTCCTCGGGCACCCACCAGGTCATGACCGCCCCGCCCCGGACCATCACGTGCCCGCCGGGGGTGGCCTCCCAGGCGCGGGTCTCGTCCTGGCGGGTGAAGCCGGCGGCCGTGAGGCGCTCGGCCACCTGGTCGGCGGCGTGGTAGGAGCTCGGTGAGGCGGCGAGGAAGTCGAGGAGGTCGAGAGTCTGATTCATGGCCACCAGCTTGCCACGGATAAGCTGGTGGCCATCATGTCTGCCACTCCCCGACCGCTCGCGCTCTCCCCCTCCCGTGCCTCCGACTACCGCCGGTGCCCGCTGCTCTACCGGCTGCGCGCCATCGACCGGCTCCCGGAACCCAAGACCGTCGCCCAGGTCAAGGGAACCCTCGTGCACGCCGTGCTGGAGGACATGCACGGCGAGCCCCGCGACGGGCGCACCTACCCGGCCGCGGTCAAGAAGCTCAAGCCCCACTGGGCGAAGATGTGCGCGCAGGACGCCGAGCTGACCGAACTGGTCCCCGAGGACCGCGTGTACGACTTCCTCGTCGAGTGCCGCAGCCTGCTGCGCGGCTACTTCGAGATGGAAAACCCCCAGGGCTTCGACGCCCACGAGGTCGAGATGTACGTCAACACCATCCTGCCCAACGGGGTGCCGGTGCGCGGCTTCATCGACCGCGTCGACGTCGCCCCCACCGGCGAGGTGCGGGTGGTCGACTACAAGACCGGCAAGAAGCCCAGGCCCCGTTTCGCCGGTGACGCCCAGTTCCAGATGCGCTTCTACGCCCTGGTGTACTGGCGGTTGTTCGGCACCATCCCCGCCCAGCTGCGGCTGATGTACCTCAAGGTCATCGACTCGATGTTCCTGGCGCCGTCGAAGGAGGAGCTGGAGTACTTCGAACGCGACCTCGGCGACCTGTGGGCGAAGATCGAGGGTGACGGCCGCGCCGGGACCTTCCGTCCGAAAACCTCGAAGCTGTGCGGTTGGTGCTCCTTCCAGGACATCTGCCCGGCCTTCGGCGGCACTCCGCCTGAGTACCCCGGCTGGCCGGGCAGCACGGCGGACGGTGAGCGCGCCGGGACCGCCGACGCCGCCGGCTCCACCAGCCTGTCCAGCCTCACCACGGGCCAGGACAGCCAGGTTCACTGAGGTGCGCGGCGCGGGGACGGGCCCGGGCCGGGGGGCTAATGCTCGCCGCCGTTGCCGGCGTCCTTGAGCGCCAGGGCGGCCTCGATGAGGGCCAGGTGGCTCAGTGCCTGCGGCAGGTTGCCCCAGAAGGAACCGTCATCGGCGTCGATCATCTCCGAGAACAGTCCGACGTCGTTGGTCCGGTGCACCAGACGCTCCATCAGCTCCTCCGCCTCCTCGACACGGCCCACCTCCACCAGCGCGCAGACCCGCCAGAAGGCGCAGGCGACGAACGTCTTCTCCTCGTCCGCCATCCCGGTGTAGCGGTACAGCAGCTCACCCGATCCCAGATCCTCCGAGATGGCGTCGATGGTCCGCGACATCCGCTCCCCGCGGTCGAAGCCGCTCGTGGCGTGCAGGAACACCGAGGCGTCGAGGGCCTGTGCCCCCGGGTACATCACATAGGCTCCCCGGTCCTCGTTCCACGCGTGTTCCTCGATCCACGCCCGGACCTTGTCGCGTTCGACCCGCCAGCGGGCCGGGTTGCCGCCGACGTGACCGGTCTCGGCGAGGTGGACGGCGTCGCGGAGCGCCTGCCAACACCCCATCTTCGAGGACGTGTAGTGGCGCACCTCCCCCAGCTCCCACATACCGTGGTCGCGGTGCCGCCACAGGTCGCAGACCCGGTCGGCCAGCTGCTCCAGCAGCATCGCCGTGGCGCGGTCAAGCAGACTGCCGGCCTCGACGTAGCCGCGGCAGATGGCGAACACGTCCGCGTACACACCCAGCTGCAGCTGCCCCTGAGCGGGATTGCCCGTGACCACGGGACCGAGCCCCCGCCAGCCGGGTGCCTCCCGCTCGTGGACGTGGGACGAGGCGTTGCCCTCCAGGTCGTAGAACACATCAAGACCCGAACCGTTCCGCCGGATCACCCTGGTCACCCAGGACAGCGCGGCATGGGTCTCCTCGCGCAGCCCGAAGCGGGCCAGGGCACTGACGGAGTAGGCCAGATCGCGCACCCAGGCGAAACGGTAGTCCCAGTTCTTGCCGCCGGTCTCCGACTCCGGGAGCCCGGCGGTGGCCGCGGCCACCATGGAACCGGTGGGACTGTGGGTGAGCAGCTTCAGCGCCAACGCGCTGCGCTGCACCTCCTCGGCCCAGGGACCCTCATAGGAGAACTCACTGGACCACCTCTCCCAGCTCTCGGCCGTACGCTCGATGCCCTCGTCCACCAGGCGGGCCTCGGGCAACCGGAGCGGCTCATCCTGGGTACCCACCAGGGCCACCACATGACGCGAACCATCCCGGGCGGTGAACCGGCCGGTGAGTTGCACGTCCTGCGAATGCTCATCGACCGGGTCCGGGTTGTGCCCGGAGCCGACGACCGCCGCGGTGATGTCGGCGCACCGGATCACCGCGCCCCGGTCGGTGTCCTCGATCCACGGGGAGACCTCACGCAGCAGAGTGCCGGGCTGAACCCGCCACGCGAACTCCACCCCACCGGAGACGGACTCGATCCGCCGGGCCAGCTCGCACCACGGCAGCAGGCCGGAGACACCGATGTTGAGCGCATCGGTGACCACAGCCTTCCCGGTGTCCGTGGTGTAGGTCGTCTCGAGGACGTTGGTTCCCGGACGGTAGCGCCGCTCCACAGAGTACGGGGCGGTGGGCTCGAGCAGGAAGGTCCCACCGTGCGTCTTGTCGACGAGGCGCGCGAAGAAGGGGGTGGTCCGCAGGTCCGGCAGCGGCATCCAGTCGACCTGCCCCCGCGAACCGACCAGAGCGACGGTACGGCTGTCCCCCAGCGCGGCGTAGGATTCCAGCGGTTCGTACGCCAGCGGCTCCCCGGGATCGATCAGGTTCGTTGTCATGACATGCAGGGTACCGAAATGCGGGTGAGCGCAGCGCCGGTCAGAACAGGCCGGAGATCCGCCCGTCCGCGGCGACGTCGATACGCTCAGCCGACGGCCTCGACGGCAGGCCCGGCATCGTCATGACGGCGCCGGTGAGAGCCACGATGAATCCGGCACCGGTACGTGGCAGCAGCTCGCGCACGTGCAGGGTGTGGCCGCTCGGCGCGCCCAGCGCGCGTGGATCGTCGCTGAAGGAGTACTGCGTCTTGGAGATGCACACCGGCAGCCGATCCCAGCCGTTCTCCCTGATCACCGCCAGATCCTTGTGCGCCTGCGGAGAGTACTCGATATCACCCGCACGGTAGAGGCGCGTGGCGATGGTGCGGATGGAGGCCTCCACTCCGTCAGCCGGATCATAGAGCTGGGTGGACCGACCACGGAGGTTACCCAGGACCAGCTCGGCGAGCTCCGCGGCACCGGCCCCGCCCTTGGCCCACACCTCGGCCTCCGCCAGGGCGACACCGAAGCCCCGTGCCCAGGTGCGCATGAACTCACGCTCGGCCGTGGTGTCCGCGGTGAACACATTGAGCGCGACGACCGGGGTGACCCCGAACTGCTGGATATTGGACACGTGCCGCTCGAGGTTGGCCACGCCGGCCTTCAGCGCCGCGAGGTTCTCGGTGGCGAGCTCCTCCTTGGCCAACCCGCCGTTGAACTTCAGCGAACGGATCGTCGCGACGACGACCGTCCCCGCCACGTCGAGGTCGCCATAGCGGGCCTTGATGTCGAAGAACTTCTCGGCGCCGAGGTCGGAGCCGAAGCCGGCCTCGGTGAGCACGATGTCGGCGTACTGGAGCGCCACCCGGGTGGCCAGGAGCGAGTTGCAACCGTGGGCGATGTTGGCGAAGGGACCACCATGCACGAAGGCCGGGGTGCCGCCGAGGGTCTGGACGAGGTTGGGGTTGATGGCCTCCTTCAGCAGGGCGGCCAACGCGCCCTCCGCCTGCAGCTGCCCGGCGGTGACCGGCTTCCGCTCGCGGGTGAAGCCGACGGTGATGGCGGCCAACCGACGTTTCAGGTCGGTCAGGTCGGTGGCCAGACCGAGGATGGCCATGATCTCCGAGGCCGCGGTGATGGTGAAGCCGGTCTCGCGCGGCACCCCGTGGGCGGACCCGCCCAGGCCGGTGACGACCTCGCGCAGGGAGCGGTCGTTGACGTCCATGCAACGCTGCCACGTCACGCGCCGGGAGTCGATGTTGAGGGCGTTGCCCTGGTGGATGTGGTTGTCGATGAGCGCCGCCAGGGTGTTCGTGGCCGCGGCAACGGCATGGAAATCCCCGGTGAAGTGGAGGTTGATCTCCTCCATGGGCACGATCTGGGAATAACCCCCGCCGGCGGCACCGCCCTTCATCCCCATCAACGGCCCCTGCGACGGTTCCCGGATGGCCACCGCAGCCTTCTTCCCGGCGCGGGTCAGCGCGTCGGTCAGCCCGATGAGGACGGTGGACTTACCCTCGCCGGCCGGGGTCGGTGACACGCCGGTGACGAGGACGAGTTTGCCCGTGGGCGCGTCCCGGGGAAGCCGCGTGATGTCGACCTTGGCCTTGGTCGTGCCGTACGGGATGACGGCGTCGGCCGGGATGCCCGCGCGCCGGGCGATCCCGGTGATGGGCTCAAGCGTGTGGGCCTGGGCGATGTCGACGTCGGTGAGTGCCTGGGAAACCATGGTCTTCAGCGTACTGAGGCGCGCGGTGGCGGAGCAGAGCTTTTCCGGAGCCATCCGGTGAGGCGGGTGCTTCCGGAACCGGGCACCCGCGACACCCGGGAGAGGCAGGGCTAGAATCCGATGGAGCTTAGGGTTCCGACGCAGCTCCCGGCGCACCCGAAAAAAGCTGGTCCACGGATATGAGAGGTGACCGAGCAGTGGCGAAGGACGATCAGGGCAGGGAAGAGCTGACCACACGGCGGGCCTGGGAGAATGCGGTCCTCGGTGAAGGGGAGGAACCCGATCCGCGGTTCACCCTGGCGAATGAGCGGACCTTCCTGGCGTGGACGCGGACCTCACTGGCCTTCCTGGCCGGCGGCATCGCCCTGGCGGCCTTCCCCCTGGAGCAGATCTCCGACGCCGTCCGGACCCTGACCGCGGTCTTCGTGGTCGCCATCGGCCTGTTGATCTCGGCGGGTGCGGCGGTTCGCTGGCTCCGGGTGGAGCGTGCCATGCGGCGCAAGCGGCCGCTGCCGGTGCCCGCGATCGTGCCGCTGCTCTCCTTGGCGGCCGTCTGCGCCTGCCTGTTGGCCATCGTGGTGCTTCTCTGATGGCGGAGCCGCTGATCCACGGCGACCCCGGGCTGCAGCCGGAACGGACCACGCTCGCCTGGGCTCGCACAACGGTGTCCTACGCGGTGTCCAGTGCTATCCTGCTGCGCTGGCTCCCCCATTTCGGGCCCTTCGTCATCGCGCTCATCTGCCTGATGGTGCTGACGGCGCTGGGAATCTACGCCTCCCAGCGCTCCCGGCACCAGGCCGCCGTCCGCGGGCTGTCCGTCGGCCGCGTGCGGGCGCAGACGGGCTCGGTGCTGACCATGACCCTGGGCATGGTGGTCTTCGGGGTCTCCGGGATCATCCTGATCCTGACCACCTGACCGGGCCGGCGGGCATGGTCGGCCCCGTGTCCCGCCGACTTGCTACCGGTCCAGGTAGAGCTTGCCCCGGAACTGCGGGTGCATGAGGTTCTCCTTTGAGAGCACCTGGTCGAGGGTCTCCTCGTCCATCAGTTCCTTCTCCAGGACCAGCTCGCGGATTGAGCGGCCGGTCTCGGCGGCCTCCCGGCCGATGAGGTCGCCGTTGTGGTGGCCGATGAAGGGGTTGAGGTAGGTGACGATGCCGATGGAGTTCTCCACGTAGGCGCGGCAGACCTCCTCGTTGGCGGTGATGCCCTCGACGCACTTCTCACGCAGGGTGTCGGCCGCGTTGCGGAGGATGCGGATCGACTGGAACAGGGATTCGCCGATCACCGGCTCCATGACGTTGAGCTGCAGTTGCCCGGCCTCGGCGGCCAGGGTGACGGTCAGGTCATTGCCGAAGACCTTGAAGCAGACCTGGTTGACCACCTCGGGGATGACCGGATTGACCTTGGCCGGCATGATCGACGAACCCGCCTGGCGGGCCGGCAGGTCGATCTCGTTGAAGCCGGCGCGCGGACCGGAGGACAGCAGCCGCAGGTCATTGCAGATCTTCGACAGCTTCATGGCCGCGCGCTTGACGGCCGAGTGGGCCAGTACGTACGCGCCGGTGTCGGAGGTGGCCTCGATCAGGTCGCGGCTGGAGACGATGTCGAGACCGGTGATCTCGGCGAGGGAGGCGACGACCTGGTGGCGATAGCCGGCCGGGGTGTTGACGCCCGTGCCGATCGCGGTGGCGCCGAGGTTGACCTCCAGCAGTCGGTTGGCCGCCTCCCGCAGCACCGCCTGCTCCTCGGAGAGGTTGTGGGCGAAGGCCTCGAATTCGTCACCCAGGGTCATCGGCACCGCGTCCTGGAGCTGGGTGCGGCCCATCTTGAGGATGTCGGCGAACTCGTGGCCCTTCGCCCGGAAGGCGGCCCCCAGCTTGTCCCCGGATTCGATGAGATCGGACATCGCGGCGTAGAGACCGAGACGGAAGCCGGTGGGGTACGCGTCGTTCGTGGACTGGCTCATGTTGACGTCGTCGTTGGGGTTGATGACGTCGTAGGACCCGCGCTCCTCCCCCAGGTACTCCAGCGCCAGGTTCGCGACCACCTCATTGGTGTTCATGTTGGTGCTGGTGCCCGCGCCGCCCTGGAAGACATCGATGGGGAACTGATCCATGCACCGGCCCTCCTCGAGAATCTGGTCGCAGGCCCAGACGATGGCCTCGGACTTCTTCGAGGGCAGGGTGTGCAGACGCCGGTTGGCCAGGGCGGCGGCCTTCTTGACCTGCACCATGCCGCGGATGAACTCCGGGATGTGATTGATGGTCGTCCGCGAAATCCGGAAATTCTCCATTGCCCGCACGGTGTGGATGCCGTAGTAGGCGTCCGCCGGCACCTCCAGGCACCCCAGCAGATCCTCCTCCATCCGGGTCCTCCGCACGACAGCCTTCCCGGTCGACGACTTCCCCGACTCCTCAGCGGAGGAGCCGCCGTTGGCGGTGTCAGCGACCTTGATGTCAATGTGCTCGGTTGCTGCGGTGGATTCCGCGGTGTCCTTGGTCTCCGTCGTCTCCGACTTCTTGTTCCTAGCCATGGGCGGCCAATCCTCTCACTCAGGCTGTGCTGTGAATTAGTTCCCACCCATGGTAGCCAGGATTTTCCCGGCCGGACACGCCCCTCAGATACGCGCGATGCGCAGCTCCGAGGCCAGGATGGCCTCCGCCCCGAGATCCGCGAGCTGGTCCATGATCGCGTTGGCGCTCTTCAGCGGAACCATGGCGCGCACGGCCACCCAGTTCTCCCGGGTGAGCGGGGAGACCGTCGGGCCGGACAGTCCCGGGGTGATCCCGGAGGCGGCCGGCAGGTTCTCGCGGGAGACGTTGTAGTCGAGCATCAGGTAGTTCTGGGCGTGGAGGATGCCCTCGATGCGCCGCAGCAGGACCTTCTGCTCAGTACTGAGTTCAACACCCGAGCGGGCGACGATCACGGCCTCGGAGTCGACGAGCGGCTCGCCGAACGGGGCCAGGCCCTGCTTGCGCAGGGTGTTGCCGGTGGACACGACGTCAGCGATGGCGTCGGCGACGCCGAGCCTGATGGAGATCTCCACTGCGCCGTCGAGACGGATAACGGTGGCGTCGATGCCGCGGGCGGACAGGTCGTCGCGCACCACGTTCGGATAGGAGGTGGCGATGCGCTTGCCGGCGAGATCCTCGACGGTCCAGATCTCGTCGGCGGGGGCCGCGTACCGGAAGGTGGAGCCGCCGAAGCCGAGCGAGAGCACCTCCTGGACGTCCGCGCGCGAGTCACGGGCCAGGTCCCGGCCGGTGATGCCCAGATCGAGCTTGCCGGCGGCGACGTAGATGGCGATGTCCTTCGGGCGCAGGAAGAAAAACTCGACGTCGTTGACCTTGTCGAAGACGTTGAGTGCCTTGGAGTCACCGCGGCCCTTGTAACCGGCCTCGGAGAGGATCTCGACGGCGGCCTCGGACAGGGATCCCTTGTTGGGGACGGCGATCTTGATCATGGTGGTGGCTGCTCCTAGAGGTACTTGTAGATGTCGTCCGGGGTCAGGCCGCGTGCGACCATCATCACCTGGGTCCAGTACATCAGCTGCGAGATCTCCTCGGCGAGCTCTTCGTCGGACTGGTACTCCGCAGCAATCCAGACCTCACCTGCCTCCTCGATGACCTTCTTGCCGATGTGATGGACACCGGCATCCAGGGCGGCGACGGTCGAAGAATCCTCAGGGCGGTTCTTCGCGCGATCGAGCAGTTCAGCATGCAGGGAGTCAAAGTTCTTCACCCGCGCCATTATTCCACGCCGCGACCGTCACCGCGTGAGGTGGTCGAACCAGCCGAGCACGTCGTCGGCCGTCACCCCCGCCAGGCTGGCGGATTCCTGCAGGTCCCGCAGTGCGGTCACCCCCGCCGGCACCGGGGTGTCCGGGTCCGCGGGCAGCCCGATCACCCGGCACCCCGCCATGGCCGCGGCGGTCATGCCGGCGGTGGAGTCCTCGAACACGAGACACTCGGTCGGGTGGGCCCCGACCCGGCGGACGGCCTCGAGGTACATGTCGGGGGCGGGCTTGGGGTGCGCGACCTCGTCACCGGCGATGGAGTCGACGAAGAAACGCCTGCCGACGGCCTCGATCGACGGGTCCGCCAGCTCGCGTTCGGTGTTGGTGGTCACCAGCATCGGCACCTCGCGGGCGTGGAGATCGGCCAGCAGCTCGGGCACCCCGGGGTTGGGCGTCAGGTGGGCGTCGAGCAGTTGCGCCATCCGGTCGAACAGGTGGCGGCGGTACCGCGGGTAATCCTCGTCGGTCAGTTCGACGCCGGCGTGCGCCGCGCACACCTGGAGGGTGTTGGGGAAGCTGCCGCCGACGGTCGTGTCCCGCAGCTCAGGGGTGAGCCGCCGGCCCAGCAACTCGCTGAGTTCGTAGGTGGCGGTCCCCCACAACGGTTCAGTGTCGACGAGCGTGCCGTCCATGTCCCAGAAGATCGCCGTGAGCATGCGGGAAGTCTACCTTCCCGGCCGGATCGTGGGGCACTGATGACTACGGTTCTCCGCGGGCACCCGTACCCTGAATGGGCCCGCCGCCGGGCTCCCCCTCCCCACCGACACCAGGAGCAGAAGACATGCCCGGAACCACACCCTCCCCTCCCGACTCCCCCTGGCTGACGCTGGGCTGCTGGTTCCTCATCGTCCTGGCCCTGTCCGCGCTCCTGCAGCTCCTCCAGCACCTTTTCATCCCGGGTGAGGGCGCCGTGCAGCTCGTCTGGTTCGCGCCCGCCCTGGCGCTGGCGGTCATGGCGCTGGCGGTACCGCACCGTATCCGCGCCCTGCTGCCCGACCGGGTGTCCGGACGCACGTTCGGCCGTCACCTGCTGTTCTGCCTCGTCGTGCTGGCCGGCTATGTCGCCCTGGTCACGGGACTGTCCGCCACCCTGGGCACGATCCGCGCCGAGCCCCCGGTATTCGAGGAGCTGCTGGTGTCCTCCCTCGCGGCGGTGGTCGTGGGCGCGTTCGTCGAGGAGGTCGGGTGGCGTGGTTTTCTCCAGCCGGCGCTCGAACGGCGGCTGCCGCTGCTGCTGGCCGCAGCGGTCACCGGGGTGGCGTGGGCGGCCTGGTACCTGCAGATCTTCCACGACCTGCTCCTCGCCGTGGGGTTCGCGCTCACCTCGATGGCCATCTCGGTCGTGTACGCGGTGGTCAGCGTGGGAAGCTGGTGGCAGCGGGGACTGCTCGCGGGGCTGTTCCGCGCGGGCACCGGCGTGACGTTCATCCTGGTGCTCGCGCAGGACAATCCCCGCAACGCTGCGGTCCCGCTGGCGGTGTTCCTGCTCGCGCTCGTCGTCGGCGTCAGCTGGTTCGTGCGCGGCCGGCGCAGGAGCGTGGTGGCGGTGGTGGCTGGCTAGTCCAGCTCGGGCAGCTCCGCCAGGGCGGCGTCCTCGGCGCCGGTGGCTGCGGCGGCGTCGTGGATGATCCCCGCGAGGATGTCCTTCTCCTCCGGCTCGATGACGGCGTCGTGGTGGCGGGCGTTGAACTCGGCGAGTTCGTCGACCCGGTTGCGGACCACCGCGGCCAGGGTCTCGGCCGACGGGTCGTCCGGCAGGAGGTCGAGATCGTCGAGCAGCTTCTCGAGCAGCCTCTTGAGTTCGGGGAGCACCGCCGGATCGAACGGCTGGTCCCAGAACTCCTTTTCCTCGGGCTTGAGATAGCTGCCGGTGGCGAAGTCCTCGAGATCGGAGATGAACTCGTCGACGGCGGGCTGGAACTCGGAGCGAATCGTCATGCCGTCATTGTCGCTGAAAAGCACTAGAGGTGCACGCCCAACAGTGCATCCACCGCGGTGGAGACCACCCCTGCCGCCCCCTCCTCGTCGGTTCCGCGGTCGCCGGTGGCCCAGGCGTCGATCGCCCGGAGGGCACCGGGGGTGTCGAGGTCGTCGGCCAGCCGGGTGCGCACGTCCTGCACCAGTTCCCGCGCCGTGGCCACGGAACCCGGGGAGGCAAGTGCCTCGCGCCAGCGGGCGAGCCGGGCCTCCGCGGTGGCGAGCACCTCGTCCGACCAGTCGCGGTCGGCGCGGTAGTGACCGGCGAACACGCCCAACCGGATGGCGCCCGGCTCGTGGCCGGCGGCGGTCAGCTTCGAGACGAGGACGAGGTTGCCCAGCGACTTGCTCATCTTCACGCCGTCCAGACCGATCATGGCGGCGTGGACGTAGTGGTCGGCCATGCGCTCGGAGCCGGTGGCGGCCTCGGCGTGGGCGGCGGAGAACTCGTGGTGCGGGAAGATCAGATCCGAGCCGCCGCCCTGGATGTCGAAGCGCTCACCTAGGCAGTTGGTGGCGATCGCCGAGCATTCGACGTGCCAGCCGGGGCGCCCCTCCCCGAAGGGAGCCCGCCAGGTGGGCTCGCCGTCGCGGCGGGCGCGCCACACCAGGGCGTCGAGCGGGTCGCGCTTGCCGGGTCGATCCGGGTCGCCGCCGCGCTCGGCGAAGAAGGACAGCATGGTCTCGCGGTCGTAGTTGGACTCGTAGCCGAACTGTCTCGTCGCCTCGATCGAGGCGTAGATGTCCGGGTGCTCGGGGTCGTCGACGACGTAGGCGGCGCCGGCGTCGAGAAGCTTCTGGACGAGGTCGATGATTTCGTCCACGGACTCGAGGACGCCGATGAAATCGCGCGGCGGGATCACCGACAGGGTCTCCATGTCGGAGCGGAACAGGTCGACCTGGCTGGTGCCCAGCTCGCGCCAGTCCACCCCGTCGCGGTCGGCGCGCTCGAAGAGCGGGTCGTCGATGTCGGTGATGTTCTGGACGTAGTGGACCTCGTGCCCGTTGTCGAGGAGGAGACGGTACACGAGGTCGAAGGTCAGGTAGGTGGCCGCGTGGCCCAGATGCGTCGCATCGTAGGGGGTGATGCCGCAGACGTAGAGGCCGGCGGTGTCACCGGCGTCGACGACGCGCACCTCCTGATCGGCGGTATCGAAGAGAGCGAGCGGGACGGGAGCGCCGTCGACGCGGGGAACATCGGGTGTGGGCCAGGACTGCATGGCTCACACTGTAACGGAGTGTCAGTAGGGCTGAAGCACCCCGGTCGCCAGCAGCAGCATGACCAGCAGGCCGACCGGGATGCGCCAGGCGGCGAACCACGCGAAGGAGTGGTGGGCGACGAACCGCAGTAGCCAGGCGATGGAGGCGTAGCCCAGTACGAACGTGATCACCACGCCGACGGCCAGCATCGGGGCCGAGGCCATCTGGCCGCCCGCCTCGCCCGAGAGGGCCGAGGGAAGCGAGTACAGGCCGGCGCCGAGGACCGCCGGTATGGCGAGCAGGAAGCTGAATCGGGTGGCCACCTCGCGGTTGAGGCCCGTGAACAGGCCGGCGGAGATCGTGCCGCCGGAGCGGGAGACGCCCGGGATCAGCGCCAGGCACTGGGCGAAGCCCATGATGATCGCGTCCTTCATGGTCAGCTCCTCGAAATCGCGCTCCTTCCTGCCCCACTTCTCGGCGGCGATGAACACGAAGGAGAACAGCACGAGGACCGCTGCGGTGATCCACAGATTGCGCAGCACGTCCCGGATGAGGTCCTGGAACAGCAGGCCGGCCACCACCACCGGGATGGTGCCGACGATGACCATCCAGCCCATCCGGTAGTCGAAGTTGCGGTGTTCCGGCTTGAACAGGCCGCGGAACCAGGCGATCAGGATCCGCCAGATGTCCTTGGCGAAGTAGACCAGAACGGCGATCTCGGTGCCGAGCTGCACGACGGCGGTGAAGGAGGCGCCGGCGTCGACCCCCCAGAACAGCTCGGAGACGATCCGCAGATGACCGGAGGAACTGACCGGAAGGAACTCGGTCAGCCCCTGGACGATGGAGAGCACGATCACCTGTATCCAGCTCATCTGATCTGCGGCGGTCTCCGCCGCCTGCGCCAAGAGGGTCGGATCAGTCACTTCTGTCGCTTCAGTCACCCGGACCACCGTACTACTAGTGTGGACGAGGTGAAACAACGATTGGTGGGTGTCAGCGGTCTGCGGGTCTCGGAGATCGGGCTGGGTACTAACACGTGGGGCGGTGCCACCGGCGCCGCGGAGGCGACCACGATGCTCGCCCGATTCGTCGACGCCGGCGGCAGTCTCGTCGACTGCTCCCCCGCCTACGCCGGCGGCCGGGCGGAGCGGATTCTCGGACAGGTGCTCTCCGGCGGGGTCGACCGCTCCGAGCTGGTGATCTCCTCCGCCTCCGGGGTCTCGCCGCACTCCCCGATCGGCAGCCGGGTGGACTGCTCCCGGCGTCGGCTGATGATGCAGCTCGACGCGACGCTGGCCGAGCTCGGCACCGATCACCTCGACCTGTGGTCGGTGGGTTACTGGGACGAGAAGACCCCGCCGGCGGAGGTCGCCGAGACCCTCGACTGGGCGGTACGTACCGGCCGGACCCGGTATGTCGGCCTGCGCGGCTATGCCGCCTGGCAGCTCGCGGTGACCTCCGCCGCCGCGCCCTCGACCCGCCCGGTCGTCGCCACGCAGAACGAGTACTCGCTGCTCGTCCGCGAGGTCGAGGAGGAACTGCTGCCCGCCGCCCGGCATCTCGGCGTCGGGGTGCTCGCCGCCGCACCGCTGGCGCAGGGCGTGCTCACCGGAAGGTACCGCTCGGGGCTGCCCACCGGCGCCCGCACCGAGGCCCACACCTACCTCGGCACGAAGGCGCACACGGTCGTCGAGGCCCTGTCGACGGCCGCCGACGGGCTCGGACTCTCCCCCGCCAGCGTGGCCCTGGCCTGGACCCGCGACCGCGCGGGCGTGTCCTCGGCCGTCGTGGGCGCGAGTACCGCCGATCAGCTGGCGGAACTCCTCTCCGTCTCGCACGTCACGCTGCCGCGCGCGATCGGCAAGGCCCTCGACGACGTCTCGCGCTGATCCCGCCCCATCTCACACGGAGTCGTCGCCGGAGGGAACGGCCCCCGCTGCTAGGCTCGGTGTCTGTGACTGTTGCGACCGGACGTGCTCGATCCCTCGCGGCGTTGATCGCCGCCACCTCCCTGACTCTGACCGCCTGCCAGCAGGGCAGCTCTCCGGAGCCGGGCCCGGAGATGGGCAACGCCGTCGCCCAGCCCTCCCCCGCCGCCACCGGCGCGGACGGCCGCGTCATCGAGCTGCCGGCGGCCACCGCCGAGATCTCCGACATGGAGGTCTCCGGCGACGTGCTCGGGCTGCGCTCGGAGACCACCCTGACCATCGGCACCGTCGGCGAGATCGAGAGCGGTGACGCGACCGAGCTGAGTGTCGACGCCGCGTGCGGTGACCTCACCGTCACCGGCACCACCTTCGTCCTGCCCTGCGGCGACGAGGTCCGGCTCATCGACGCCGCCAACCCGGCCGACGAGGAGATCCGCGACGTCTCCGACGCCGCGCCGGCCACCGTCGCCGCGCTGCTGTCCACCGGTGAGTTGATCGTGGGCAACGACCGGGAGGCTGAGGTGACGGTCTACCGCGACGGCGAGGATCCGGAAACCATCGCGGTCGCCGCCCCGACCACGCAGATGATCGCCGTGCAGGTCGCGGGCTCCCCCGACTCCGTGATCCGCACCTATAATCCGGACACCACAATTCAGGACATCGACTGGACCAATGACCGGCAGGGCGGGACCCTGCGGCTGGGCATCGGTCTCGGGCAGATGTCCGGCGGCCCCGACGGCCTGGTCCTCGCCTCCGACAACTCCGGTAGCCAGTTGACCGTCTACACCGCCGACGACGTCATCCGCCTGCACCAGACCGCCCCCGTGGACGAGAGCCCGTGGGGGGTGGCCTGGGACGAGACCAACCGGTGGGCCTGGATCGCCTCCACCGCCGAGAACTCCCTGGCCGCCTACGACATCTCCACCGGTGTCCCGCTGGAGGAGCACCGCCTCAGCTCCGTGGCCGACGCCCACAACATCGTCTTCCTCTCCGACGGCACTCTCGTCGCCGCCTCCGCGACCGGCGACGGCCTGCAGGTCATCGACAACCCCGCCGCCGTCGGCTGACGCCCGCACCCCGCCCCCCTCACCTCCCCTGAAGGAGTCCCGCCCGTGACCCGCCACCGTTCCCGCCTGCGCACCTCCGCCTATCAGCTGGCGCTGAAGGCCATGTTCACCCTCCCGGCCGAACGCATCCACGGCATCATCGGCGACGGCCTCGGCCTCCTGCAGGCGGCCCGCCCCGCGAACCGCCTGCTCGGCAAGGTGCTCGCGGTCAATGACCCGGTACTGTCCCAGGAGGTCTTCGGACGCACCGTCCCGCGCCCCCTGGGCCTGGCCGCCGGCTTCGACAAGAACGCCGGCGCCCCCGACACCTGGACGGCGATCGGTTTCGGCTACGCCGAGCTCGGCACCGTCACCGCCTCCCCGCAGCTGGGCAACCCCACCCCGCGCCTGTTCCGGTTGAAGGCCGACCGGGCCATCCTCAACCGCATGGGCTTCAACAATGCCGGTGCCGCCGAGGTGGCCACCAACCTACGCCGGCGCCGCTCCAATGACGTGATCGGCATCAACATCGGCAAGACCAAGGTCGTCCCGCCGGAGGCGGCCGTCGACGACTACCGGCGCTCGGCCTCCCTGCTGGGGGGACTCGCCGACTACGTGGTGGTCAACGTCTCCTCCCCGAACACGCCGGGGCTGCGGGATCTGCAGGCGGTCGAGTCCCTGCGCCCCATCCTCACCGCCGTGCAGGAGGCCACCAAGGCCCCGGTCCTGGTCAAGATCGCCCCGGATCTCAGCGACGAGGATGTCGACGCAGTCGCCGACCTCGCCCTCGAGCTCGGACTGGCCGGCATCGTCGCCACCAACACCACCATCTCGCGTGAGGGACTGGTCACGCCGGCCGCCGAGATCGAGGCGATGGGATCCGGCGGGGTGTCGGGCCCGCCGGTGGCGGCCCGTTCCCTGGAGGTGCTCAAGCGGCTGCGCGCCTACGCCGGCGACGGCCTGGTGCTGATCTCCGTGGGTGGCATCACCACCGCGCAGGACGCCTGGGAACGTATTGCGGCCGGTGCCACCCTGCTGCAGGGCTACACCGGCCTGATCTACGGCGGACCCGACTGGATCCGTGACATCCACCTGGGCATCGCCGCCCAGATTCGGGCCCACGGCCTGACCTCGATCACCGAGGCCGTCGGTTGCGGACTGGACTGGGTCGACGCCTAGCCACCGTGGTCTTCGCCCGGCTCAGCCCTTCGGAATCAGCGACCTGCGGATGACCAGTCCACAGAGGAACGCCAGCACGGCGTACATGGGCAGCCAGTACTGCGCCATGACGTAGAGCGCGGTCGCCGGCAGGAAACGGCTGAGGATGACCAGGGCGACGGCCACGATCAATGCGATCACCTGGCTGCGGCTGGCCGCCTGATCCTTGCGCACCGTCGCGAAGGCGCCGAAGATGACCGCTGCCAGCAGGATCACCAGAAAGCTGGGGGTCACCACGAAGGGGACCATCCAGCCGTCGAGGAACACCGAGACCACGGTGAACACGAGGAGCACGATCGCCAGCGCCATGAAGGCGCCACCGACACGCAGGGCCACAGGGATCCGGTAGGAGCCCGGGGAGGGATTCTGCTTATTCTTGGCGGTCATAGATACAGAAGACTACTTGTTCTCGTACCAGCCCCACAGGATGGCGCGGCCGATCGAGTGGAAGTAGAGGTTGAAGCCCAGGACGGTCGCGGTCGAGCCCGGATCGACGTCGAGCTCCTCGACGTCCACGGCGTGCACGGCGTACAGGTAGCGGTGCGGGGCGTGGTTGGCGGGCGGATTCGGACCGTAGTAGGTCTTCTGTCCCGAGTCACCGGCGAGCGAGACCACCCTGTCAAGGCCGCCGAGGGTCTCATCCGAGCCCGCGCCGGTGGGCAGCTCCGTGACGGAGGCCGGGATGTTGAACACCGCCCAGTGCCAGAATCCGGAGGCGGTGGGCGCGTCTGGGTCGAAGCAGGTGACCGCCAGGGACTTGGTGCCCTCGGGCAGATCGGACCAGGCCAGCTGCGGGGAGACGTTGGAGGGCGCCCGGAACTTCTCGGGGATCTCCTCGCCGTCCGTGAGGTCGGTGGAGGTCAGCGTGAAGGAGGGCAGGTTCTTGAGCGGGGCGTACGGATCGGGGCCAGGGAAACGGGAATCGTTCGCGTAGTTACTCATGCCCCCTTTTGTACCCGAGTTCCCACCTTCCCGTCCCCGGTTTGCCGGCCCGCCCCACCACCGAGGGGGAGACTCGCCGCCCCCGGCGGCGGTGGCGGAGGCAAGTTGCGGGACAGCCGTCCGGCAACCCGGCGTGCAACTAACTTCTACCTGCGGATTTGTGGGTTTCCGTGACTACCGGCTACAGTATTGCAAGTGCCCAGCCGAGAGGCTGAAACACCCAGCCCGGGTGGCGGAATGGCAGACGCGCTAGCTTGAGGTGCTAGTGTCCTATTAACGGACGTGGGGGTTCAAGTCCCCCTCCGGGCACAATCACAGACCGTGGAACACAGTGAGAATGTGCTCCCCGGTCTTTTTCTTGTCCACCGCTGCTGCCCAGGCCGTGGGGTTCCGCTGCCCCACCGACAGGATCCACAAGGGTGCTTCCGCGGCCCGCGCCCTTTCTCCAGCGCCCTTCAGGTGCCCCTCAAGGTGTCTCTCACCAGGTTTTTTCCGGCTGCTATGGTGATCCGGCCATGGACAAAGACCAGATACCATCGTCAAACATGCGCACCTTACCCACCCGCGTGGTGGAGGTGCCCGCCGCCCATGAGGGCCGACGACTCGACAAGTTTCTCAGGGCCAACCTCAAGGGGGTGCCGCCGCCGTTGCTGTTTCGCCTACTCCGGAAGGGGCGGGTGCGCGTCAACGGCCGCCGCGTGGAACCCGGATACCGCCTCCACGACGGGGATCAGTTGGAGCTGCCCCGCATGGAGGTTATCGACACCAAGCCGCCCGCACGCATTCCCGCCGCCCTGCTCCGCCAGATCGAGCAGAGCATCCTCCATGAGGACGACACCCTGATCGTGCTCAACAAGCCCGCGGATGTCGCCGTCCACGTCGGCACGGGCGTTTCCGGAGGGGTGATCGAAGTGCTCCGCCATCTGCGGCCCGATCAGCCCGATCTGGAGCTGGCGCACCGGCTCGACCGCGAGACCTCAGGGCTGCTCATGATCGCGAAGACCCCCGCCATGCTCCGGCACCTCCAACAGGTGCTGCGGGACAGCTCCTCCCTCGACCGGCGCTACATCGCCCTGGTGCGCGGCGCCTGGCCCACCAAGCTCACCGAGGTGCGGGCCCGGTTGCGCCGCACCGAACGCACCGTCCTCGTGGATGGGGACGGACAGACCGCGTGTACGCGCTTTTCCATCCTCCGCCGCTTCGGGAACCGCGCCACCCTCGTGCAGGCGCGTCTCGTGACCGGTCGCAAACACCAGATCCGGGTGCACACCCGCCACGCCGGCCATCCCATCGCGGGAGACCAGAAGTACGGGGACGACAGTTTCCACCGGAGCCTGCGGGAGCTGGGCGGGAGCCACATGTTCCTCCACGCCTCTGAGCTGCGTATCCCCCTGCCCGGTGGCGAAAAGCTCCACCTCACCGCCCCCACACCCCCGTCATGGCAGCGTCCCCTCGATCTACTCACGACGCCCGGGAAGCGCGCGCCCCGGCCCCGGCGGCGCAACCGGGTCTGAAGGCCCGCCCATCGGGCCCACGGCCCGGGACTAGTGCTGCTCGTTCGGATCGTTGTCGGCGTCCGCCTTGGTGGCGTGGTGGGTGCCCGCGACGTGGTCCGGGGCCGCGTAGATCGAGTAGAGCTTGACCGGCTCATTGCCCTCGTTGACGAGGTTGTGCCACTTGCCGGCCGGAATGAAGACGGCGTAGTCGTCCTCGACGATCTGGTCGACGTCCAGATCGTCCTCGGACTCGCCGATCATGATGTGGCCCTTACCCGACTCCAGGCGCAGGAACTGATCGTGGTCGTCGTGGACCTCGGCGCCGATCTCCCCGCCAGCCGGGATGGACATCACCGTCATCTGGAGGAACTGGCCGGTCCACAGAGTGTCACGGAACGCGTCATTGGCCTTGGTGGCCTCCTCGATGTCCAGCACATAGGGGTTCGGTCCATGATCGATACGCAGGTCAGCCATGTTATCTCCTTTATGTTGAATCAGTGTCCCTTCAGTTTATCGAGACTCCGGCGCAGCGGCCACGAATGATAGGCTCACCTTCATTATTGATTCCCATTCTTTAGCTTGCCTTTTAGCCCAGATCTCCCGCCCCCGCCGCGAATTCCGACCCGGCCCCGGCCAGGGGATAAGGTGATACCCCGTGAAGCACTCCCCTTCCCCCGCCCGCACCTGGCTGGGCAACCTCGGCGACTTCGTCCGTGGACTACTGTGGGACGCGGTCACGGCCGTCGCCGCCTGGTCGCCGACCCGGAAGGCGTTGGTCATCGCAGGCGTCGCGGCGTTCCTGGCGGTCACGCTGTTTGTCGACGTCCCGTCGGTCGCCACCCTGCGGGCATGGGCGAAGGCCGCCGGCACCGGGTTCATCGTCCTGTTCTTCCTGGGCTACGTCCTGATCACCCAGTTCCCCATCCCACGTACCCTGCTCACCCTCGCCAGCGGGGTGCTGTTCGGCCCGTGGCTGGGCGTGATCATCGCCCTGGGCGCCACGACGGTGTCCGCGGCCCTGTCCCTGGCCATCGTCCGGGGGCTGCTGGGCGACTGGATACGACCCCGGCTGACGCATCCGGCCGTCGACGGAATCAACCGGAGGCTGCGCCAACGCGGCTGGCTGGCGTTGGCCTCCCTGCGGATGATCGCGGCGGTGCCGTTTTCGGTGCTGAACTACGCCGCGGCCCTGACCTCCATCCCGCTCGGCATGTTCACGTTGGCCACTTTCCTCGGTTCCGCCCCGGGGACGGTGGCCACGGTCCTCCTCGGGGACACCCTCACCGGGGAGGCCGAGCCGGTGGTCATAGTCATCACCGTGGCCCTCGCGATCGTGGGGGTGCTCGGCCTGGTGGTGGACTCCCGCCTCCCGGTCAAGCCTGCGCGGTAGACTGTTCCGGGCACCGTCCACCCCCCGATCCTGAAGGAGAACCGTGATGCTCGCCGTGCACGCCCGTTACCGGGGACGAGAGGTCCGCCGCGCCGAACTGGTCCGCCGCTCCGCCGAGGCCCTGTCGACCCTGCAGGGCGTGGGCGAGTTCCGGATGCTCGGCGTGGAGGACATCTGCGCGGCCATCGATTCCCCCGAGGCGCTCTGCGACATCGTGATGGCGCTGCTCTCGGACGGTGGCTGGGCCATCGGCATCGGTATCGTGCCCGGTGCCCCGCAGTCCGGGCAGACCGAGGAAGTCGAGGAGCGCGTCCGCGGGATCGCCACCGCATCCCTGCCGGGCCGCACCCGGGCGGGTGGCGTGTGGGTGCGCATCGACGCCGCTGACACCTCGCGCGCCTCCGCGTCCCGTGCCTCCGCCGACAGCAACGACATCGCGGCGACCTTCGCGTTGGTCGGGCATGTGCTCTCCAAGCGCACGGTGGAGGGCCGGGAGGCCACGTCGCTGATGCGTTCGGGGTTGAATCAGAACGAGGCCGCCGCAGAGTTGGGCATCTCCAAACAGGCGATGTCCCAGCGCCTGCAGGCGGCCGGGTGGCAGGTCGAAAGCGGTGGTTGGCAGCTGGCGGTCAACCTCATCCGCCGGGCGGGAACGACCCCCTAGCGCTCCTCCGGCTCCGAGGAGGGCTGCTGCTCGGGGAAGAAGTCCGGCCGGGCGTCCGGGGCGGGTCCACCGAGCTCACGCACGGCGAAGTCCTGGTCAGTGGTCCGCTGGGAGGCGTCCTGCCCTGCACCAGCGTTGCCGTTGCCGTTGCGGCCGGGCCGCGGCGCCACCGGCTCGTCCTCGTCGACGGAGCGGTTGGCCACCGCCTGGGCGGCGGCGACCGCGGCGGCGATCTCCGGATCGGAGGCGGTGGAGAACCAGTCGTCGATGTTCTCCGGCTCGGCCATCTCCTTCGTCTCCTCGTCGACATGCGTCGGCTCGTAGCGGAACACGCCCTCCTCGTCCTTCTTCGCGAAGGCGCGGGCGAACTCCTCCAGGGAGTCGCCGAACTGGGAGGGGATCATCCACATCGTGGAGGCCTGGCCCTCGGCCAGCTTCGGCAGCTTCTCCAGGTACTGGTAGGCCAGCACCTCAGGCGTCAGTTTCGAGGACTTGATCGCGGCATTGACCTTCTGGATGGCGCGCGCCTCACCCTGTGCCTGCAGGTAGCGGGCCGCGCGCTCACCCTCGGCACGCAGCATCATGCCCTGGCGTTCGGCCTCGGCGGCGAGGATGGCCGCGTGCTTCTCGCCCTCGGCGGAGAGGATGCGGGCCTGCTTCTCGCCCTCGGCGGTCTTGATGTCGGACTCGCGCCGGCCCTCGGCGGTGAGAATCATCGCCCGCTTCTCGCGGTCCGCCTTCATCTGCATCTCCATCGACTGCTGGATGGACGGCGGCGGGTCGATGGCCTTGAGTTCGACCCGGCTGATGCGCAGTCCCCACTTGGAGGTGGCGGCGTCCAGCTCACCGCGCAGGCGGCGGTTGATGGTCTCACGGGAGGTCAGCGTCTCCTCCAGCGTCATGCCACCGACGACGTCGCGCAGTGTGGCCACCGAGATCTGCTCGACACCGACGATGTAGTTGTCGACGCCGTAGATCGCCCGGGCGGGGTCGTTGATCTGGAAGGTGACGACGATGTCGATGGCCACCGTCAGGTTGTCCTGGGTGATGACCGCCTGTGGCGGGAAGGAGACCACCCGCTCACGGGTGTCCACCCGGGCGCGGACCCGGTCGATGAACGGGACGAGCAGGGTCAGCCCTCCCGACACGGTGCGGGTGTAGCTGCCCAGGCGCTCGATCACGGCGGCCTCGCCCTGAGGGATCAAGGCGATGGACTTGATCACGACGATAGCGACGAAGATCAGCAGAACAACGACCAGGATGATGCCTAGCACGGTTCAGTGCTCCTTCCAGACGACAGCGGTGGTGCCGTCGATGCTGATGACGGTGACGCGCTCGCCGGCGGCGAACGTGTGGGTGGGATCCAGGGATCGGGCGGACCAGATCGAACCGTCGAGCCGCACCTGGCCGCCGGAGGCCTCGACCGTCTCCAGGACCTCGGCCGTGTGCCCGACCAGTGCGGTGGTTGACGTGTCCAGCACCTGGGGTCTGTGCAGCCGGCGCTTGAGGAACGGGCGCAGGAAGACCAGCAGCCCGAGCGAGGTGATCACGAAGCTGAGCACCGAGCCCCACAGTGGAGCCCCGGCGAGCGAGACACCGGCCGCCGCCAGCGCGCCGCCGGCGAGCATGAGCAGGGTGAACTCCCCCACCGCCAGCTCGAGACCGGCGAGGACCAACGCCGCGATGAACCAGATGATTGCTCCCACGGCCCTAACCTACCGCAACAGCGCCACCGCGCGCGTCAGATCAGATCCGATTTGCTGAGCCCGGGGGTCGTGACGAAATCGACCAGGCGCTCGACGGCCCCGATGAGGCTGGAGTCCAGGTCGCGGAAGGAGTTGACCGCGGAGTAGACGCGGTGCCAGCCCTCCTTCGGATCGGACCAGCCGACCCGCCGGCAGATGCCGGTCTTCCAGTCCTCCCCGTAGGGCACGTCGGGCCAGGCGCGTAACCCCAGGCGCTCCGGCTTGATGGCCGCCCAGATGTCGATGAAGGGGTGGCCGGTGACCAGCACGTGCTCCCCCACGGTCCGCGTCATCCGCGTCTCCTTGGAGCCCTCGACCAGGTGGTCGGCGAGCACACCGACGCGCCGCCCCGGCGCGGGGCCGAATTCCGCGAGCCGCTCCGGGAGGTTGTCCAGGCCCTCGAGGTACTCGACGACCACTCCCTCGACACGCAGGTCGTGTCCCCAGACCTTCTCGACGATCGCGGCGTCGTGGATGCCCTCGACCCAGATACGCGAGGGCGCGGCGACCTTCGCCTCGACGTTGTCCACCCGTCGGGAACCGGAGTTCGAGCGCCGGGGCGCCTGCTTCTCGACGTGACGGGTCAGCGTGACCGGCTGCCCCTCGAGCAGGAAACCGCCCTCGCGGTTGTGGAAGACCCGGTCGACCCCGTGCCGGTCCTCCAGTCGGATGAGGTCCCCCTGGTGGGTGCGCTCGTAGCCGGTGACCGCACCGACGAAGTCACTGCCGCGGACCTCGACCACCAGCCCGGGCTCCGCGGGCACCTTCGGGTACCCGGGGCGCCGGTTGCGGGAGTGCCCGGCGAGGATGTCACCGCCATAAGGATCGTTGAAGCTCATGACGGGCGAGTCTATCGGCTAGACTGCCGCGCCATGGACATCCGCGCCGAAGTATGGTCCCCACTGCAGAACACCGCCGTCTGGCTCGGCGCCTGGCTCCACGGGCTCGAGTCCACCGACAACCTGGTCGACGCGCTCGGCTCACTCGGCGGCCACCACACGCTTGTCGACGGCCGCCCGCTCGTCGACCTGCTCCGTGAGCTCCGGCAGGTCACCGCGGGCGCGATCACCGCATCCGAGGAACCGGTGCTGCGGCTCGTGCTCTCTGGCCCGGGTGAGGCGCCGGCGCTGCGGGCGGGCACGGATGCGGCCCGCGCGGCGTCGGCAAGCGGGGTGGGGGCGATCGTCATCCGCGACGACGACCCACTGACCTCACACATCCTCGTACCCACCGTGCTCGGGGACGGTACGGAGTGGGAGTGGTTCACCGAGACCGCCCCGCTGCCGGCCCCGGCGTGGCTGAGCCCGGGCGAGGCCGATCAGCTGCTCACCCGCGCGACGGGGGAAGCCGCCCGTCTGGTGGAGGCGTCCGGGTACCGCACCGACGCGCTGAATTCGCCGCGTCTGACGGTGGGCACGTTGGCGGACTTCTACGACACCCCGGGTCTGCCGTCATCGGTGCCGGCCCGGGCGGCGAAGCTCTTCGCCCGCGCCGACCGGGTGGCCGCCATCATCGAGACGGTCACCGACCGGCTGGCCGACCACCGGATCGACCCGCAGCTGCTGGGGCTGTGGCGGCACATCCGCGCCGCCCGGATGGCCGGGGTGGCCTACGCGGTGCGCGAGTTCGGCCGGATCTGACAGCACCCCGGTCGGCAGGGTGCGCCGTTGACGGTGCAGCCCTGGACGGTCACCTCACCGAGGCCGACGCGCGGGACGTCGGTGGCGACCTCGACAGCCAGGTCGATGACCATCCGCGCGAACTCGTCGGTGGGGCCGGCGGTACGGGTGCGCTCGACGCGCACACCCAGCTCGTCGGCGGCCTCGGCCAGCTCGCTGTCGAGGTCCCAGATGACCTCCATGTGGTCGGAGATGAAGCCGACCGGGCACACGACCACGGACTTCACGCCGTCGCCGGCCAGTTCGGTGGTGTGGTCGACGATGTCGGGCTCGAGCCACGGGGTCGCCGGGTTGCCGGAACGCGACTGCCACACCACGTCGTAGTCGTCGACACCCGCCGCCTCGGCGATCAGGCGGGAGGCCTCCTTGACCTGGCGCGAGTAGAGGTGGGGATCCTGCGGACCGCCGGCGGCGGTGTCGGCGGCCGTGGGTACGGAGTGGGCCGTGAACAGCAGGCGGGTGCCGGCGATCTCCTCGGCGGGGATGCGGGCGTAGGCCTCCCGGACGGCGTCGGTCATGACCCGGATGAAGATCGGGTGGTCGTAGAACTGGCGCAGCTTGGTGAACTCGATGGCCGGCAGATCCTGCTCCGCCAGGTGGTCGATCATGCCCCGGATGTCCTCGTTGTACTGCAGGCAGGCGGAGTAGCCGCCCCAGGCTGAGGTGGCGAAGACCAGCGCCTTGCGCACCCCGTCGCGGGCCATCCGTGCCGCGGTGTCATTGGCCAGGGGGTGCCAGTTCCGGTTGCCGAAGTAGACGGGCAGGTCGATCCCGCGGGAGACCAGCTCCTTCTCCAGATGGGAGATGATCTCCCGGTTGAGGGCGTTGAGCGGGCTCACGCCGTCGAAGTGGTAGTAGTGCTCACCGACCTCCTCGAGCCGCTCACGCGGGATGCCGCGGCCGCGGGTGACGTTCTCCAGGAAGGGGACGACCTCGTCGACGCCTTCGGGGCCGCCGAAGGAGAGGACGAGGAGGGCATCGTAGTCGGGCAGGGTCTCAGGATGATCAGCCATGCACCGAGAATATCAATCTTTTGGTTTAGATCAGCATTCCGGATTAGATCAGGCGGACGGCGTGATCCGACATGCCCGTCCAGCGCACCGGAGACTTCTTGACCACGGATCCGGAGTTCGGTGCCTCGATCATCATGCCGTCACCGAGGTAGATGGCCACGTGTGTGCTGCCCTCGGGGCCGTAGAAGATCAGGTCACCGCGCTGCATCTGGCCCGGATCAATTTTCTCGCCGCGATGGTACTGGTAGCCGGAGTAGTGCGGCAGCGCGATGCCGGCTCCGGCGAAGGCGTAGACCACCAGGCCCGAGCAGTCGAAGCCGGTCTTCCGGAAGTCACCGTGGGCGTCGCCCACTCCACCGTCGCGGATGCCCTGGGTCGGGCCGACGGCGTTGCCACCGCCCCAGGCATAGGGCACGCCCATCTGGGACTCAGCGCGGGCGATGGCGATCTCGATGAGCTCCTCGCGCGTGCCGGAGACGGCCTCCGAGGCCCGGTCCGTCACGGAGCTGAGGGTGTCGATGGCCGGGGTGGTGGTCACCTCGACACCACCGTCGGACTCACCGTCGTCCTCGGCCCGGGAGCTGCCCGAGGAGGACCCCTGCCCGGTGGTGTCGCCGGCGCCTGCCCCGGCGGTGGTCGCCGCGGCATGCTGCACGGCGGCGATGTCACCGCCCGCGGCCCCCTCGTCGGAGACGGCCGGGTACGGGCTGTCCAGATTGGAGTGGTCCGGCTGGGAGGCGGCGATGATTCCGGCGGCCGCGGAAACGGCCGTCTCCGCGGCCGCACCGCGGGTGGCGGTGGCGGCCTCCTCGTCACGGGCCCGCTGGTCAGCCTCCTCCTGCTGCCGGGCCTTCTCGGCCTCGGCCGCCGCGGCGGCCTCTTTCTCGGCCTCCCGGTAGTCCTGGTAGTCCTGGCGCTGCTCGTTGAGGGTGGCGACGTGCTCGCGGGCGGCGTCGAGATCCGTCTGCGCCTGATCCCGCCGGGCGACCAGCCGGTCCCGCTCAGCGGAGCGTTCCGCGATCTGGCGGGAGTTGTCCTCGATGGCGGCGCGCGCCTCTGCCTCCGCCTCGACGGCCCGGGCCTCGCGCTCCTCGGCGAGGTTGCGGGCCTCCCGCAGCTGCGATTCGCGGTTGGCGTTCTCCGCGCGCAGTCGGTCGAGCTCCTCGATGGTCTCCCGCTGCTTATCGGCGGTGGTGCGCAGGTACGTCTGGCGGTCGAGCGCGTCCTCGGTGGTCGAGGTGCCCGCGGCGTCGGAGACGGCGTTCGGCGTGGCGGTGCGCCGGTAGGCGGTCCGGGAGATCTCGTCGAGGGCCGACTGGGCCTCCTCGAGGCGTCGCTGCGTGTCGTCGAGTTCCTCCTTCGCCGCCACGACCCCCTGGCGGGCCTGTTCGGCGGCGGCCCGGGCGTCGTGCAGGTCGACCAGCGCCTTGTTGACCGCCTCGTGCAGGCCGCTCACCTCAAGCTCGAGCCGGTCGATGTCCGCCTGCGTGTCGGTGATCGAGCCGACGAGCTCCGAGACCGTCTGCTCCCCGTTGCCGACGGCCGTCTCCGCGGCGGCGATCTCGTCGTCACCGGGGTTCACCGGTTGCGCGGCGGCGGGCGTGAGCGTGGCGAGCAGAGCACCCCCGGCGAGGGTGGCCAACGTGGCGCGCAGGCGGGCTCGCGCAGGGGTGCGGCCCGGACGGGGCGGGGTGGACGACTGTGCCGACACTAAGACTCCTTACACCCGCTGATCCAGGGCAGAACCTGGACTTCGGGGCAACCTTGCTGGGTTCACGAATAGCGCGGCACACGGGCCGCCAGGTCCCGTCCACCCGGCATCTCCCGCGCTCGGCATGCTTCCCCACGTGCCCGTGCGGGACGGTGGCGTCCGACTCTCCCGCAACGGAGAGTCAAGCCGCGACTCCTGATGTAGCTGGGACGCTTGCCGACCCGTGAGCCGACAACAGAACCATAAAGCACTTCCGACCCTTACGTGTGATTATTCACCATTGTTCACACGCGTATCGGCTCGCTCGTCCGGGTGGGTGGGGTTATTGGCCTGGGAAGTTACGGAGCGATAACAAAAGAGTGAGTTTGATCACAAATAGGCCAAGACGGGCACATTCCACAGGGATTTACAGAGATCCGGACCCGTAGGGACCCCCGTCCGGCCCATCACGGGCCGACTAGGGTCAGGCCTCCAGGCTTGATGCCGCCGAACTCCCCGCCCGGTGCGGGCGTGCCGTCAGGGCGGAGCACGCCGTGGCGGCCGCGACCGCGACCACGACCACGAGGACCAGCACGGTGACGAGGGTCCAGTTGATCCCCGCGGCGTTGACCTGATCGATGAACTGGTGCGTGGCGGCCGGAATGTCGGGGTTGCCCAGGAAGGGGTGCTGCGCCGACTCGAGCTCGGCCCGCGTGTGCACCTCGCTGACGACCGCGCCCGAGGAGGGCGTGCGCACCAGCACGGTCCCCAGATCCGTCGCCAGCTGCAGATCCTGGGCGACGTCGCGCAGGTCGGCCGTCTGGGGCGGGGTGCGGTCCAGGACCACGACGCCCAGGGGGCCGAAGTCGTTGGCCTCGGCATACGCCACGGCGTCGAGAAGCGCCGGTTCCAGCCCCCCGTGGTTCTCGCCCACGGCCACCGAGTCCTCCTCCAGCTGGCGGGTGAGGTCGTCGATGTCGATGTCGGCGGGAATCATCGTTGCGCTTCTCTTTCGGCGGAGGGGTATCAGCTTCGGTCTCAGTCGGTTATATCCCCCGGTGAGGGGATGGGGGTAACGGCTCGCCGCGACACGGGCGGGCAATACCATAAACAAAACGCCCGTACTGTTAGTATCGGGAGCGGTCGAGGTTCCACGTCCCTAGTATTGGGTGGGAACCATCGCGTTCTGCCGGTACGCGTCACCCCGTCCCGGGTGTCTGCTGCGGGCAATGAACACTTCCGTTCAAAGATGAGGAAATGGAGCTCCCTGTGACTGAAAGCAAGAACTCCTTCAATGCCAGGCGCACCCTTGAGGTCGGCGACAAGTCCTACGACTACTTCGCCCTCGACGCCGTGCCGGGCATGGAGAAGCTGCCGTACTCCCTGAAGGTTCTCGGCGAGAACCTGCTGCGCACCGAGGACGGCAAGAATGTGACCGAGGATCACATCAACGCCATCGCCAACTGGGATCCGAAGGCCGAGCCCTCGACCGAGATCCAGTTCACCCCGGCCCGCGTTCTGATGCAGGACTTCACCGGTGTCCCCTGCGTCGTCGACCTGGCCACCATGCGCGAGGCCGTCCAGACCCTCGGCGGCGACCCGAATCAGGTCAACCCGCTGAACCCCGCGGAGATGGTCATCGACCACTCCGTCATCATCGAGGCCTTCGGCTCCACCGACGCCCTCGAGAAGAACGTCGAGATCGAGTACCAGCGCAACGAGGAGCGCTACCAGTTCCTGCGCTGGGGCGCCGAGAACTTCTCCAACTTCCGCGTGGTGCCCCCGGGAACCGGCATCGTCCACCAGGTCAACATCGAGTACCTGTCCCGCGTCGTCTTCAACAACGAGGGCCTGGCCTACCCGGACACCTGCATCGGCACCGACTCCCACACCACCATGGAGAACGGCCTGGGCATCCTGGGCTGGGGCGTCGGCGGCATCGAGGCCGAGGCCGCCATGCTCGGCCAGCCGGTCTCCATGCTCATCCCCAAGGTCGTCGGCTTCAAGCTCTCCGGTGACATCCCGACCGGCGTCACCGCCACCGACGTCGTCCTGACCATCACCGACATGCTGCGCCAGCACGGCGTCGTCGGCAAGCTGGTCGAGTTCTTCGGCGCCGGCGTGGCCAACCTCCCGCTGGCCAACCGCGCCACCATCGGCAACATGTCCCCGGAGTTCGGCTCCACCGCCGCCATGTTCCCGATCGACGCCGAGACCATCGACTACCTGCGTCTGACCAACCGCGACGAGGAGACCCTGGCACTGGTC
This sequence comes from Corynebacterium halotolerans YIM 70093 = DSM 44683, assembly GCF_000341345.1. Taxonomy (NCBI): domain Bacteria; kingdom Bacillati; phylum Actinomycetota; class Actinomycetes; order Mycobacteriales; family Corynebacteriaceae; genus Corynebacterium; species Corynebacterium halotolerans. The sequence continues at coordinate 1,631,999 of NC_020302.1, forward strand.
GAGGCCTACGCCAAGGCCCAGGGCATGTGGCTGGACCCGGAGAACGCCCCCGAGCCGGAGTTCTCCGAGTACCTTGAGCTGGACCTGTCCACCGTCGTGCCGTCCATCGCCGGCCCGAAGCGCCCGCAGGACCGCATCGAGCTGACCAAGTCCAAGGAACAGTTCCGCGAGGATCTCCTCAACTACGCCGGCACCTCCGGCAACCCGGACGTCCAGAACTACGTCGCCGAGGGCGGCAGCACCGGCGACCGCGGTCAGGCCCGCGACTGGGCCACCGTCGGCCCCGAGTCCCAGAACCTGTTCCGCGGCAGCGAGGGTCGTGCCACCAGCCCGACCAAGGTGACCTACGACGGCGAGGAGATGGTCCTCGACCACGGTATGGTCGCCATCGCGTCCATCACCTCCTGCACCAACACCTCCAACCCGTCGGTCATGCTCGGCGCCGGTCTGCTGGCCCGCAACGCCAACAAGCTGGGCCTGAAGGCCAAGCCGTGGGTCAAGACCTCCATGGCCCCGGGCTCCCAGGTCGTCACCGGCTACTACGACCGCGCCGGCCTGTGGGAGGACCTGGAGGCCCTGGGCTTCTACCTCGTCGGCTACGGCTGCACCACCTGCATCGGCAACTCCGGCCCGCTGCCGGAGGAGATCTCCGCCGGCATCGACGACGCCGACATCGCCGCCACCGCCGTGCTGTCCGGTAACCGCAACTTCGAGGGCCGCATCAACCCGGACGTCAAGATGAACTACCTGGCGTCCCCGATCCTGGTCATCGCCTACGCGATCGCCGGCACCATGGACTTCGACTTCGAGACGGAGCCGCTGGGCCAGGACCAGGAGGGCAACGACGTCTTCCTGAAGGACATCTGGCCGTCCGCCAAGGAGATCGAAGACACCATCGCCTCCTCCATCTCCAAGGAGATGTACGCCGAGGACTACTCGGACGTCTTCGCCGGTGACGAGCGCTGGCGCGCACTGGACACCCCGGAGGGCGAGGTCTACAAGTGGAACGAGGACTCCACCTACATCCGCAAGGCCCCGTACTTCGATGACATGGAGATCGAGCCGGCCCCGGTCGAGGACGTCTCCGGCGCCCGCGTCCTGGCGCTGCTGGGTGACTCGGTGACCACCGACCACATCTCCCCGGCCTCCACCATCAAGCCGGGCACCCCGGCCGCCCAGTACCTCGACGAGAACGGTGTGGAGCGCAAGGACTACAACTCCTTCGGCTCCCGTCGCGGCAACCACGAGGTCATGGTCCGTGGCACCTTCGCCAACATCCGGCTGAAGAACCTGCTGCTGGACGACGTCTCCGGCGGTTACACCCGGGACTTCACCCAGGAGGGTGGCCCGCAGTCGTTCATCTACGACGCGGCCCAGAACTACAAGGCCGCCGGCACCCCGCTGGTGGTCCTGGGCGGCAAGGAGTACGGCACCGGTTCCTCCCGTGACTGGGCCGCCAAGGGCACCGTCCTGCTGGGCGTCAAGGCCGTCATCGCCGAGTCCTTCGAGCGCATCCACCGTTCGAACCTGATCGGCATGGGTGTTGCCCCGCTGCAGTTCCCGGAGGGCGAGTCCTGGAAGTCCCTGGGCCTCGACGGCACCGAGACCTTCGACATCGCCGGCATCACCGGGCTGAACAACGGCGACACCCCGAAGACCGTGCACGTCACCGCCACCAAGGACGGCGGCGAGAAGATCGAGTTCGACGCGATCGTCCGCATCGACACCCCTGGTGAGGCCGACTACTACCGTCACGGCGGCATCCTGCAGTACGTCCTGCGCCAGATGATCGCCTCCTAGTCGATCACCCCGCAGTTCGCCTGCCCGGAGGGGGCTGTGCCCCGGTTCGCCCATGTGGCCGGCCGGGAGCGCAGCCCCCTCCCCCATTTCCCGCTCTTTTCCCAGCGCGCTCCCCCGCGACCCCTTCCCCAGAAACAAGGAGGCCTCCATGCCCGTGGTCAGTGACTCCGAGCTCTCCCGCCGCCGCTCCGAGATCCTCGAGGGCGCGCGGCGCTGCTTCGCCGAGTACGGCTACGAGGGGGCGACCGTCCGCCGCCTCGAGGAGGCCACGGGCAAGTCGCGGGGGGCGATCTTCCACCACTTCGGCGACAAGGAGAACCTCTTCCTGGCGCTGGCCCGCGAGGACGCGGCCCGCCAGGCCGAGGTCGTGGCCGAGGAGGGCCTGGTCGAGGTGATGCGCGACATGCTCGATCACCCGGAGCGCCATGACTGGCTGGCCACCCGCCTGGAGATCACGAAGAAGCTGCGCACCGACGCCGCGTTCCGCGCCCGGTGGCAGGAGCACCAGGCCGTCCTCGACGAGGCCGTGCACAGCCGGCTCGCGCGACAGGTGGCCGACGGGCGGATGCGCACCGACGTTCCCCTGGACGTCCTCCACACCTACCTGGAGACCGTGCTCGACGGCTTCATCACCCGCCTGGCCTCCGGACGTTCCACCGAGGGGCTCGAGGAGGTGCTGGACCTGGTGGAGGGTTCCGTGCGTAAGCGCGACGGGTGCGGGGAGTGAAGATACCGCGGTGTCCCGCTTTCGCGTTGTAGACCAAGCGGTATAGACTGAGCGGTATGGCTTCGATTCTCCTTCTCTCCCTGCGTGCCGACAGCCTCGCCCGCGAGGTCGCCGCCGCCGAGTACCGTGACTTTCTCCAGGCCACCGGACTGCGGAGGGAGGAGCTGACGCTGCGAATGCTCGACTCCACGGAGGCCACCGTCGGCGACGTGTCGGGTTTCGACGGCGTCGTGGTCGGAGGCAGCGCCTTCAACATCACTGACGCGCACTGGAGCCCCCTGCAGCGCCACATACACTCGCAGCTCGTCCGCCTGACGGCCTCGGACATCCCGGTGTTCTTCGTCTGCTACGGCAACAGCTGGCTCGCCCACGCCACGGGCGGGCGGATCGGCGACACCCACCCGGAGAACAGCGGGCCCACGCTCGTCGAACTCACCGACGCCGGGCGGGAGGATGTGCTGACGCGGGATCTGCCGATCCGATTCACCTCCCTGACCGGCCACAAGGAAAACATCGTGGAAGTCAGTCAGCAGGCCACCGTGCTGGCGACGGGTCCGACCTGCCCGGTGCAGATGATCCGCGTCGGGGCGGACACCTGGGCCAGCCAGTTCCACGTGGAGATGGACGCCGTGGCCATGAAGGCCCGCATGGACTTCTACTACGACTACGGGTATTTCTCCCCCGGCGACTACGAGACGATCGTGGCCGGCCTGCCGTCGGTGGACACCACCTTCAGTCACCGGCTACTGCAGAACTTCGTCTCCCACAGCACCCGCGTGCGGGCCTACGTCTGAGACGGGGCCCACGGTCGCCCCGCTGTCGCCGGGGGCCGGACTAGAACTCGCTGGCCGGGGTCCCGCCGTCGACGAAGGGCAGGATCTTCTCCTCCGGCAGCTGTTCGCGGGTGGCCATCTCGACGATGACCTCGGCCACGAGTTCGCGGGAGGTCTTGCGGCCGGCGGCGGCGTCGGAGGTGTTCTCGATGACCTCTCCGCCATGGGAGGGCTCGAGCGTCAGCGCCGCGGGCGCCAGGATGAGGTGCTCCAGGCCGGAATCGAGCAGGTGCTCGTCAACGGTCTTCTTGGAGTCGGCGTACGGGTAGAAGGCGTGCTCGGGGTCGACGGTGTGGTTGACCGAGCCGAGGTAGGAGACCATCAGGTAGCGCGGGACCTTCTTCCCGTCCTCCGCGAGCTTCTTCAGACCGTCGATCGAGGCCAGTGCGCCGTCGCGGTCGATGGCGTAGGTGTCGGAGGCACCCCCCTTGCCGCCGCTGCCGGCGGACCAGACGACGACGTCGAACTGGGACTCCAGCTCGGCCCAGTCGTCGACGTCGAGTGCCGTGAGGTCGCGCACCAGCGGGGTGGAGCCGCTGGCCTCGATGTCCGGCGCCTGTTCCGGGTTACGGATCAGGGACGTCAGGTCGTGGCCGAGCTTGACGAGCTTCGGAGTGGCGAGCAGGGCGACCTTGCCATACCCTCCAATAATCAGGATCTTCTTTGCGTCAGTCATGACACCACACTAACGACGTTCACGGCCGCATGCCCGCGACGTATCCCCGGGTGACCACCCGCTGGACCACGCGGGCCACCGGTGCACCCACCCTGGCGAGCCACCAGGCGTGCCGTGAGAAGGCCACGCACCGGCCCGTGACCGTGCCGTCATCGCCCATCGAGACGATGAACGCCTCCTCCCCGCACTCGACGTGACCGGGCAGGGTGCCGTAGACCAGCACCGTGCGTGTCGGGGTCCGCTCCTCCGCCAGGATGAGGCAGGGCGAGAGCGTCGGGCCGAAGCTCAGCCGGACCAGCCGCCCCTCCCGGTTGGCCCGCACCCGCGCGTGGGCGTGCGCCCGCCAGTCCAGCAGCCGTTCACCCGCCGCGGCCAGGCAGCCACTTCCCCGTCCCAGCACGTCCGAATGGTCGACGATCGTCCATTCCGGCCCGAGACCGAGTGCGGCCGGCGGGGTTCCGTCCGCGAGCGCCAGGGAGGCCAGCTGGAGGTGCTCCGGATAGGTCAGGGAGTTCATGGTGCATGAGCCTACCGGCGGCATGCGGGTTTTCTGCCGCGGGCTAGGATTGTGCGCATGTTTGCCATCATGACCGTCACTGGTGTGGACCACACCGGAATCATCGCCGCCGTCACCACCGCCCTGGCGGAACAGGACATCAACATCCTCGACGTCTCCCAGACCATCATGGACAATTACTTCACCATGATCCTGCGGGTCGAGTTCGACGAGAGCGTGCGGGGCATCGCCGCGATCCAGGAGCGCATGACCGAGGTGGAGCAGGCCGAGAACCTGGTCATCCGGATCCAGTCGGAGTCCCTGTTCACCGCAGTCAACGAGATCTAGGACGCTCCCCCACACATGAACCTCAACGTGCATTCCCACCAGATCCTCGACACGATCGAGATGATCGAGAAGTACCGTCTCGACATCCGGACCGTGACAATGGGCATCTCCCTGCTCTCCTGCGCACGCTCGACGATGGAGGAGACCTGCGACGCCGTGTACGAGCGCGTGGTCACCCAGGCCTCCCGCCTCGTCGAGGTGTGCGAGGGCATCGAGGCCGAGCTCGGCGTCCCGATCGTCAACAAGCGCATCTCCGTCACCCCGGTCGCGCTCATCACCGCCGGTGTGGACGGCAACCCGGCCGACGTCGCGCGCGCCCTCGACCGCGCCGCCAAGGAGGTCGGCGTCAATTTCATCGGCGGCTACTCCGCCCTCGTGGAGAAGGGCGGAACCACCGCCGACAAGGCGCTCATCCGCTCCATCCCGGAGGCCCTGTCCGAGACCGATGTCGTCTGCTCGTCGGTCAACATCGCCTCCTCGCGGGCGGGCATCAACATGAACGCCGCCGCAGAGATGGGCCGGGTGATCAAGCGGGCCGCGGAGTTGACCAGGGACAACTCCGCCATCGCCTGCGCCAAGCTGGTCGTCTTCTCCAACTCCGTCGGTGACAATCCGTTCATGGCCGGCGCCTTCCACGGCATTGAGGAGCCCGACTGTGTGGTCTCCGTGGGCGTCTCCGGTCCCGGTGTGGTCAACCGGGCGCTCGGCTCCCTCGAAGGGGCGACCCTCGATCAGGTGGCCGAGGAGATCAAGAAGGCCGCCTTCAAGATCACCCGCACCGGTCAGCTCGTCGGCTCGATGGCCGCCGAGCGCCTCGGCGTGCCCTTCGGCATCGTCGATCTCTCGCTGGCCCCGACGGCCGAGCTGGGCGACTCGGTGGCCCACATCCTCGAGAACATGGGCCTCGACCAGGTGGGCACCCACGGCACCACCGCCGCGCTCGCCCTGCTCAACGACGCCGTGAAGAAGGGCGGCATGATGGCCTGCTCGCGCGTCGGCGGCCTGTCGGGCTCCTTCATCCCGGTCTCCGAGGACAAGGGCATGATCGACGCCGTGCGTTCGGGCGCGATCTCCATCGACAAGCTCGAGGCCATGACCGCGATCTGCTCGGTCGGCCTGGACATGATCGCCATCCCGGGCGACACCTCCGCCGAGACCATCGCCGGCATGATCGCCGACGAGTCGGCCATCGGCGTGATGAACCACAAGACCACCGCTGTGCGCGTCATCCCGGTCCCGGGCACGAAGCCGGGCGACGAGGTCAACTTCGGCGGCCTGCTCGGCTACGCACCGGTCATCCCGGTCAACGAGGTCGGCAACGCCACCTTCATCAACCGCGGCGGGTTCATCCCCTCGCCGGTCCACGGCTTCCGCAACTAGCGCGCCCCACTGGGAGGCCAGGGGGTGACGGAGCTCCCGGCCGTGCCAATCACCCGGTGGGACGGGCGGAAACGGGCGTAATCTGGAGGGAGCCGCGCACCGTTTTCCGGTCCTGACCCGACCGGAGGAGTTGATGATGACACCGTCCAGCAGCACCACCGACAACACCGACGGCTCCCTGCTCGAGGTCTTCGGGGCCGCTCCACCGCACGCCCTGCCCGGCGCGGAGGTCCTCTCCCGGCTGGGCAGCGACCCCGGCGGACTCGACTCCGCGACCGTGGCACGGGCACTGAAGACCCACGGGTCCAACGCCCTGCCGGCCGCCGCCGGGGAGACCCACCTCCAGCGGTTGCTGCGTCAGTTCCACGACCCGATGATCTACGTGCTCATCGCGGCCGGAGTGCTCACCGCCCTGTTGGGAGAGGTCATCGACACCGTCGTCATCGCGGCGGTCGTCCTCGTCAACGCCCTGGTCGGTTACGTCCAGGAGGGGCGCGCCGCCGATGCGCTGGCGGCCATCCGCGACATGCTCTCCCCCGAGTCCGAGGTCCGCCGCGACGGACGGTGGGACACCGTCCCCTCCGAGCAGCTGGTGCCCGGGGACGTCGTACGGTTGCGTGCCGGCGACAAGGTGCCGGCCGATCTACGGTTGCTCGAGACCGGCAGCCTGCGGATCGAGGAATCCGCGCTCACCGGCGAATCGGTCCCGGCGGACAAGGACACCGCGCCCGTCGCCGGGGAGGCCGTCCTCGGGGACCGCTCCTCCATGGCCTTCTCCGGCACGGTGGTCGCCGCCGGCTCCGGCCTCGGGGTGGTCACCGGCACGGGTGCGCGCACCCAGATCGGCCGCATCACCTCGCTGCTCGACGACGTCGAGCAGGTGGCCACTCCGCTGACCCGCGCGATGGGCGCGCTCTCGCGGATTCTCGCCGGGGTCGCGGTGGCGCTGGCAATCCTCATGGTCGTGGTCAACGGCCTGCTCCACGGAACCGGGTGGGCGGATCTGCTGATGTCCGCCATCGGCTTCGCCGTCGCCGCGATTCCGGAGGGGCTGCCCGCCGTCATGGCGATCACCCTCGCCCTCGGTGTGCAGCGGATGGCCGACCGCCGGGCGATCACCCGCCGCCTGAACTCCGTGGAGACCCTCGGCTCGGTCACCACCATCTGCTCGGACAAGACCGGGACCCTGACGCGCAACGAGATGACGGTGCGGGAGGTGTCCACCCGTACCGTCCACTACGAGGTCACCGGCACCGGTTACGCCCCGGTCGGTGAGATCCGGGTGGCCGGTGACGGCTCCCCCGCGGTACTCGACGAGCATCCCGACCTGGCCCGGATGGCGGAGGTCGCGGCCCAGGCGAATGATTCGAGCGTCGAGAAGCGGGACGACCGGTGGGTGCTCGCCGGGGAGCCCACCGACGGCGGTATCCGCACCTTTGCGCTGAAGGCGGGCGTTGACGAGCCCTCCCCGCGGGTGGCCGTCGTGCCCTTCGACTCCGGGTACAAGTACATGGCCACGCTCGACCGGATGGCGGCCGATGGGCTCGTCATCCATCTCAAGGGTGCCCCGGATCGCGTGCTCGACCGCTGTGACCGGCAGTCGACGGTGGGTGGCACGGAGCCGCTCGACCGTGGCCTGTGGGACAGCCGCATCGACGAGCTCGGCTCGCGGGGGCTGCGCGTGCTGGCCGCGGCCCACCGCCCCGCGGACGAGGGCACCACGGAGTTGGGTACCGGGGACGTCGACGCCGGCGGTTTCATCTTCCTCGGTCTCTACGGCATCATCGACCCGCCGCGTGAGGAGGCCATCGAGGCGGTCGAGACCGTGCAGCGGGCCGGGGTGCGGGTGCGGATGATCACCGGCGATCACGCCTCCACCGCCACCGCCATCGCCCGCGAGGTGGGCATCGCCGGCGAGCGCACCGTCACCGGGGCCGAGCTCGAGGCCGCCGATGACGAGGAGCTGCGCCGCATCGTCGACGAGGCCGATGTCTACGCGCGCACCAGCCCCGAGCACAAGCTGCGGTTGGTGCGCGCGTTGCAGGCCACCGGCGAGGTCGTGGCGATGACCGGCGACGGCGTCAACGACGCGCCCTCGCTGAAGCAGGCCGACGTCGGCGTGGCCATGGGCATCAAGGGCACTGAGGCAACCAAGGACGCCTCCGACGTGGTGCTCGCCGACGACAACTTCGCCACCATCTCCGCGGCGGTGAAGATGGGCCGCACGATCTACGACAACCTGCAGAAGGCGGTCGTGTTCATGCTGCCCACCAACGGCGGGCAGGGCCTGGTGATCTTCGTGGCCATGCTCGTCGGCATGACCTTGCCCATCACTCCGCTGCAGGTGCTGTGGGTCAACCTCATCACCGCCGTCACCCTGTCCCTGGCGCTGTCCTTCGAGCCCTCCGAGCCGGGCATCATGGAACGCCGGCCCCGTGATCCCGGGGCCCCGATGCTCACCGCCGAAGGGATCATCCGCATCGCGTACGTCTCGCTGCTGCTCGGTGGTTCGACGATCGGGGTGTTCCTGTGGGCCCAGGGTCTCGGCCAGAGTCTGGAGGCCTCCCGGACGCTGGCGGTCCACACGCTGGTGATCGGGCAGATCTTCTACCTGTTCGCCAGCCGCTTCAGCCGGGTCACCGCGCTGCGGACCGAGCTGTTCACCACCAACCCGCTGTCCTGGCTGTTCATCGGTATCATGCTGGTGCTGCAGCTGCTGTTCGGCTATGCGCCGTTCATGCAGGCCGCCTTCGGCACCACCGCGGTGCCGTTGGGCTCGTGGCTGATCCCTGCCGCGGTCGGCCTGGTCGTCTTCGCTGTCGTGGAGATCGACAAGGCGGTCCGCCGGGCGGCTGCGCACTCCTGACGGTGTCTGCGGGCGGGCCGGGACTTACGCCAGTTCGACGATCTCCATGTACGCGTCGCTCCACAGATCCTCGTCGCCGTCGGGCAGCACGATGACGCGCTCCGGCTCGAGGGCGCGCACCGCGCCCGGGTCGTGGGTGACCAGCACGACGGCGCCGGTGTAGGTGCGCAGGGCGTCGAGGACCTGCTCACGCGACATCGGGTCGAGGTTGTTGGTCGGCTCATCGAGCAGCAGGACATTCGCCCGGGAGGACACCAGGGCGGCGAGCGCCAGTCGGGTCTTCTCACCGCCGGACAGGGTGCCGGCCGGCTGCTGGAGCTGGTCCCCGGAGAACATGAACGCGCCCAGCAGGCCGCGCAGGTCCTGCTCTCCGGCGTCGGGGCAGGCCTCAATGGTGTTCTGCCAGACGGACTTGTCCGGATCGATGGTGTCGTGCTCCTGGGCGAAGTAACCGATCTTCAGTCCGTGGCCGGAGACGATGCCCCCCTCGCCGTCGGTGCGCTCGACACCGGCCAGCAGCTTCAGCAGCGTGGTCTTGCCGGCGCCGTTGAAACCGAGGACGACGACGCGGGAGCCCTTGTCCACGGCGAGGTCCACGCCCGCGAAGACCTCGAGGGAGCCGTACATCTTGGTCAGGCCCTCGGCGAACAGCGGGGTCTTGCCGCAGGGTGCGGGTTCGGGGAACTTGATGCTGGCGACCTTGTCGTCCACCCGCACCTCGTCGAGCTGGTTGACCATTTTCTCGGCGCGCGCCAGCATCTGCTTGGCGGCGGCGGCCTTGGTGGCCTTGGCTCCGAGTTTGGCGGCCTGCTTCTGCAGGGCCCCGGCCTTCTTCTCCGCGTTGGCGCGCTCGCGGCGGCGCCGGGCCTCGTCGGTGGCGCGGGCGTCCTTGTACTTGGAGAAGCTCATGTTGTAGACGTCGGCCTCCGCCCGGACGGCGTCGAGGAACCAGATCTTGTTGCACACGGCGCCAAGCAGCTCGACGTCGTGGGAGATCATGATCAGTCCGCCCTCGTGCTTGGCGAGGAAGCCACGCAGCCAGGTGATGGAGTCGGCGTCCAGGTGGTTCGTCGGCTCGTCGAGCAACAGGGTGGTCTGCGACTTGCCCGATCCGTTGGTGGCGGCGAAGAGAATCTGGGCCAGCTCGACACGACGGCGCTGGCCGCCCGAGAGCGTGTGGAGTTTCTGGTCGAGAATGCGGGCGGGCAGGCCGAGGTTGTCGCAGATCTGGGCGGCCTCGGAATCGGCCTCGTAACCGCCGAGGGAGGAGTACTGTTCCTCGAAACGGGAGTACTTCCGGATGGCCGCGTCGCGCTGGCGCTCGTCCGTGGTGGTCTCCATGATCTCCTGCTGGCGTTCCATGGAGCTACGGAGCTGGTCCAGGCCGCGGGCGGAGAGCACCCGGTCGCGGGCGGTCTGCTCGATGTTGCCCTCGCGGGAATCCTGCGGCAGGTAACCGAGCTCGCCGGAGGAGATCACCGTGCCGCTGTAGGGCTCGGTCTCCCCCGCCAGGATGCGCATGGTCGTGGTCTTGCCCGCGCCGTTGCGGCCCACCAGGCCGACCCGGTCGCCTGCCTGCACGCGCAGGTGCTGTCCGGGGGCGGTGAGCAGAGTGCGGGCGCCGACGCGCACCTCGAGGTCGTTGGTGACAATCACAACTGGCCAGTCTAACAACCCGGTCAAACCGGGCCCGCTCCCCTACACTGAGACCATGTCAGCGCAGCAGGAGGACGCGGGCCAGGACTACATCGTGGAATACCGCGCGGGTCAGTTCCAGAACGGTTCCCTCGTGCTGCGCTTCCGGCAGCAGCCCTCCGAACGCGAGATCCGCCAGGCGCTCGTCGACTTCGGGCTGCCGGCCGGCGTCCTGGAGGAGGTGCGGGCCAGGCCGATGTCGGGGATCCGGATCTGGTCGGAGGCCACGCGGGCGTCCGCGCGCGGCAGCGGTTCCCGTGACGGTCGGTCCGCAGCTGCCGTCGGGGCGGGAGGGGCGGGATCCGCGGCCCGGTCCACCCCGCAGACCACGGTGCAGGGGGAGGAGAAGAAGGGCGGCTGCACGGCGTCCATCATGGTCATCGTGCTGATCTACTTCGTCGTCGTGGGGTTGTTCGCGCAACCGGCGATCAGCTACGGGGAAGGGATGGGAGCGTTCCTCCCGGAGTCGGCGAACCCGGCCGTCGAATGCTTCCGGAGCATCGAGGGGTTCACCCACGATCAGGACGAGGGGCTGCTGGAACAGTTCTTCTCCACGGAGCCGACGGAGTTCCCCGTCACGCCCGCCAACGCGGCGTACTATCTCTCCTGCCTGACGACGGCCTGGGGGTGAGCAGGCGGAAGGCCCGGTTTCCCCGGATGAGGTCGGGGAAACCGGGCCTTCACGGCTCCCGGGTACGGACTAGACCGCGAACCCGAGGGCGCGCAGCTGCTCGCGGCCGTCCTCGGTGATCATCTGCGGGCCCCACGGGGGCATCCACACCCAGTTGAGGACGAGCTTGTCCGCGATACCCTGGCCGACCACGGCGGACTCGGCCTGGTCCTCGAGGACGTCGGTCAACGGGCAGGCCGGCGACGTCAGGGTCATGTTGATGACGGCGACGTCCTCGCCCTCGTCCTCCTCGATCCAGATGTCGTAGACGAGGCCGAGATCGACGACGTTGATGCCCAGCTCGGGGTCGATGACGTCACGCATGACCTCCTCGACGTCCGCGGCCAGGGCGATCTGCTCCTCGGTCTGCGTGGGGCGCTCGCTGGCTCCCTCGAAGTTGGAGGAGCTGGTCTGGTTCTCTTCGGTCATTTCTGCTCCCTAGTGTTGAGTGCGTCGGCGGTCGCGGCCTGGAAGGCCTTCCACCCCAGCAGGGCGCACTTGACCCGTGCCGGGTACTTGGACACGCCCGCGAAGGCGATGCCGTCGCCGATGAGCTCGTCGTCGCCCTCCTCCTTGCCGCGCGAGGTGATCATCTTCTCGAACCCGGCGAGTTTGGCCATGGCCTGCTCGACGGGCTGGCCGATGACCTCCTCCGCCATGACCGAGGTCGAGGCCTGGCTGATCGAGCAGCCCTGTGCCGCGTATGACACGTCGGCGACGGTGGCACCGTCCTCGGACAGGTGCACCCGCAGCGTCAGCTCGTCACCGCAGGAGGGGTTGACGTGGTGGACCTCCGCCTCGTACGGGTCACGCAGGCCGGCGTGCTGGGGGTTCTTGTAGTGGTCCAGGATCACTTCCTGGTACATCGATTCCAGGTTCACTCAGCTCACCCCGAAGAATTCCCGGGCGTGGTTGATCGCGTCCACGAGGGCGTCGATCTCCGCGCGTGTGTTGTACAGGTAGAAACTGGCCCGGGCCGTGGCCTGCGCCTGCATGGTGCGGTGCACCGGCCAGGCGCAGTGGTGGCCCACCCGGATGCACACGCCCCGGTCGTCGAGCACCTGCCCCAGGTCGTGGGGGTGAATCCCCTCGACGTCGAAGGAGATGGCCGAACCACGGTTCTCCGCGGTCTTCGGCCCCACGATGCGCAGGCCCTCGACGGTCTGCATGCGCTCGAGCGCATAGGCCGTCAGATCCTGCTCGTGGGCGTGGATGGCCTCCATACCGACCTCGCTGAGGAAATCGACGGCCGCGCCCAGTCCGACGACCTGGCTGGTCATCTGGGTGCCGGCCTCGAAGCGTTGCGGGGCCGGGGCGTAGGTCGAGCCCTCCATGGTCACGATCTCGATCATGTTGCCGCCGGTGAGGAACGGCGGCAGCTTGTCGAGCAGACCATCCTTGCCGTAGACCACGCCGACCCCGGAGGGGCCGCACATCTTGTGCCCGGAGAACGCCGCGAAGTCGACGTCCAGGGCGTGGAAGTCCACCGGCATGTGCGGCACGGACTGGCAGGCGTCCAGCACCGTGACCGCGCCGACGGCCTTCGCGCGGCGCACCAGCTCATCGACGTCGAGGACGGTGCCGGTCACGTTCGACTGGTGGGTGAAGGCCAAGACCTTGACGGTATCGTCGAGTTCAAGCGAATCGAGGTCGACGCGGCCGTCGTCGTCCACCCGGTACCACTTGAGGGTGGCCCCGGTACGTCGGCACAGTTCCTGCCACGGCACCAGGTTCGCGTGGTGCTCCAGCTCGGTGACCACGACGGTGTCACCCTCGGTGACCCGCAGGTCACCCGCGCGGTCGTCGCCGAAAGTGTAAGCGACGAGGTTGAGGCCCTCCGTCGCGTTCTTGACGAAGGCGATCTCGTCGCCCTCCGCACCCACGAAGGCCGCGATCTTCTCGCGCGCGGACTCGTAGGCGTCGGTCGCCTCCTCCGCGATCTGGTACGCGCCGCGGTGGACCGGGGCGTTGGTGTGGAGCACGAAGTTCTCCTCCGCGCGCCACACCCGCTCCGGGCGCTGCGACGTCGCACCCGAGTCCAGGTAGACCAGGGGCTGATCGTCGCGGACGGTGCGCCGCAGAATCGGGAACTGCGCGCGGATGGCCTCGACGTCCAGGGTTCCGTCTGCTGCGGTGAATTCGCTCATCACAGGAACTGATCGTAGCCGTCGGCCTCGAGCTGATCGGCGAGCTCGGCGCCACCGGTGGTGACGACTTTACCGTCCGCGAAGACGTGGACGAAGTCCGGCTGCACGTAGTTGAGGATGCGCTTGTAGTGGGTGATCAGCAGGATACCGCCGCCGGTCTCCTCCTGGTAGCTGTTGATGCCGTCGGAGACGATGCGCAGGGCGTCGACGTCCAGGCCGGAGTCGGTCTCGTCCATGATCGCGAACTTCGGCTTGAGCAGGTCGAGCTGGAGCACCTCGTGGCGCTTCTTCTCACCGCCGGAGAAGCCCTCGTTGACGGAACGCTCACCGAAGGACTTGTCGATCTGCAGGCTCTCGCGCGCGGTGTTGAGCTCCTTGACCCACTCGCGCAGCTTCGGGGCCTCGCCGCGGATGGCGGTCACGGCGGAGCGCATGAAGTTCGAGGAGGACACACCCGGGACCTCGGTGGGGTACTGCATGGCCAGGAACAGGCCGGCGCGGGCCCGCTCGTCGACCTCCATCTCGAGGACGTTCTCACCGTCGAGGAGGATCTCGCCGTCGGTCACCTCGTAACGCGGGTGCCCGGCGATCACGTACGACAGAGTGGACTTGCCGGAGCCGTTCGGGCCCATGACGGCGTGGGTCTCACCGGAGTTGATCGTCAGGTTGACGCCCTTGAGGATCGGCTTCGGCTCCTCCGCCTCGTTGGACGGCAGGACCTGGGCGTGGAGGTTCTTGATTTCGAGAATGGACATAGAAACTCTTTCGGTAAATTCGGGTCGGCCGGGGCGGGCCGTGACGACGTTGGTTAGGCGGAGACGGACTCGAGCTCGGTGCTGACGCGCGTCTCGAGTTCCTCACGGATGGACTCGACCGGGATGCGGTTGATGACCTCGGAGAAGAAGCCGCGGATGATCAGACGGCGGGCCTCGGCCTCGGGGATACCGCGGGCCATGAGGTAGAAGACCTGCTCGTCGTCGAAGCGGCCGACGGTGGCGGCGTGGCCGGCGCCGGCGATCTCGCCGGTCTCGATCTCCAGGTTCGGGATGGCGTCCGCGCGGGCACCGTCGGTCAGCAGCAGGTTGCGGTTGACCTCGTAGGTGTCGGTGTTCTGGGCGTTGGCGCGGATGAGGACGTCACCGACCCAGCAGGTGCGGGCCTCGGGACGGTCCGAGTCCGGGTCCGCCTGGAGTGCGCCCTTGTACATGACGTTGGAGCGGCAGTTCGGGACGGCGTGGTCGACGAGCATGCGGTTCTCGAAGTACTGGCCGTCATCGGCGAAGTAGACGCCGAGCAGCTCCGCGTCGCCGCCCGGGGCGGTGAACTTCACGCGCGGGACGATGCGGACGACCTCGCCACCGAAGGTGGCGACGTTGTGGCGCAGGACGGAGTCCCGGCCGAGCCTGGCGTGCTGACCCGACAGGTGCACGGCGTCGTTCTCCCAGTCGGCGTCGACGACCACGGTGAGCCGGGCGTTGTCACCGATGACGAACTCGACGTTGTCGGCGTGGGTGCCCGAGCCGCGGTACCGGAGCGCGACAGTGGCGTCGGCGTGGTCGCCGACCTCGATGACCGTGGCGCCGAAGGAGGTGACCCCCTCCCCCTTGCCCGTGATGGTCACGGTGACCGGCTCAGCGTTGACGGAGTCCTTCTCGAACGCGACGTACTGCGCCGAGGGCATGGAGGTCCAGGCCTGGGCGGCGACCCGGTCGGTCGGGGCGCCGGCGCGGCCGAGCCGCTCATCGCCGGGCTGCAGCGTCTCGGTGGTCACACCGGTGGCGTCACCCGGGACGTCGACGGTGACGTCCTGCTCGACGGCCTCGGCGAAGGTGCCGTTGTGCAGGCCACGGAGACGGCGCAGGGAGACGAAGCGCCAGACTTCGTCGCGCCCGCGCGGGATGTCGAAGTCCTCGACATCGAAGGAGCTGAACACGTCACCCTTGGTGTTGTGGGGGGTGGCGTTCTTCACGGTCTGTTCGGTAGCGGTCGTCATTGGGGTTATCCCACCGATCCTTCCATCTGCAGTTCGATCAGTCGGTTGAGCTCGAGGGCGTACTCCATCGGCAGCTCCTTGGCGATCGGCTCCACGAAGCCGCGCACGATCATGGCCATGGCCTCTTCCTCGGCGATGCCGCGGCTCATGAGATAGAACAGCTGCTCCTGGGAGACCTGGGAGACGGTCGCCTCGTGCCCCAGAACGACGTGGTCGTTGCGGATGTCGTTGTACGGGTAGGTGTCCGAGCGCGAGATGTTGTCCACCAGCAGGGCGTCACACTCCACCTGGGAGGTCGAGTGGTGGGCGTTCGCGTTGACCTGAATCAGACCACGGTAGGCGGAGCGTCCACCGCCGCGGGCCACCGACTTGGAGACCACGTTGGAGGAGGTGTACGGGGCCATGTGGGTCATCTTGGCACCGGTGTCCTGGAACTGTCCCTCGCCCGCGAAGGCGACGGAGAGCACCTCGCCACGGGCGTGCGGGCCGGTCATCCACACGGCCGGGTACTTCATGGTCACCTTGGAGCCGATGTTGCCGTCGACCCACTCCATGGTCGCGCCCTCTTCCGCCTTGGCGCGCTTGGTCACCAGGTTGTAGACGTTGTTCGACCAGTTCTGGATGGTGGTGTAGCGGCAGCGGCCACCCTTCTTCACGATGATCTCGACGACCGCGGAGTGCAGGGAGTCCGACTTGTAGATCGGGGCCGTGCAGCCCTCGACGTAGTGGACGTAGGCGTCCTCGTCGACGATGATCAGCGTGCGTTCGAACTGGCCCATGTTCTCCGTGTTGATGCGGAAGTAGGCCTGCAGCGGGATGTCCACGTGGACTCCCGGCGGAACGTAGATGAAGGAGCCACCGGACCAGACGGAGGTGTTCAGCGCGGAGAACTTGTTGTCGCCGGCCGGGATGACCGTGCCGAAGTACTCCTTGAACAGCTCCTCGTGCTCCTTGAGGGCGGTGTCGGTGTCGACGAAGATGACGCCCTTCTCCTCCAGGTCCTCACGGATCTGGTGGTAGACGACCTCGGACTCGTACTGTGCGGCCACACCGGCGACGAGGCGCTGCTTCTCGGCCTCCGGGATGCCCAGCTTGTCGTAGGTGTTCTTGATGTCCTCGGGCAGATCCTCCCAGGAGGTGGCCTGCTGCTCGGTGGAGCGGACGAAGTACTTGATCGTGTCGAAGTCGATGCCGGAGAGGTCCGCACCCCACTTGGGCATGGGCTTCTTGTCGAAGATGTTCAGAGCCTTCAGGCGCTGCTCGAGCATCCACTCGGGCTCGTCCTTCTTCGCGGAGATGTCGCGGACGACATCCTCGCTGAGACCGCGGCGCGCGGAGGCGCCGGCGACGTCCGAGTCGTGCCAGCCATAGTTGTACGGACCGATGGACTCAATGATCTGCTCATCGTTCATCGGGGTCTCGACGCCGGCGCTGTTTGTAGCCTGGGTCATGATCCGCTCCTTTCGTCTGGAATGTTCGTGGTGGGGGTCAGGGGGATGTTGGTGGTGCAGATGCCGTGGCCGTCCGCGATGGACGCCAGCGGCTGGACGTGGAGACCGACCAGCGAGGAGATTGCCTCGTGCTCGGCCTCGCACAGTTCCGGGTGCTCCGCGGCGACCTGCGAGACCGGGCAGTGGTGCTGGCAGATCTGCACTCCGGTGCCGGCCCGGGTCACGGTGGCCGCGTACCCGTTCCGGTCGAATGCCTCGGCCAGTTCACGGGCCGTGTCCTCGACCGCCTCATCGTCGGCGACCGGGGTGACGCCCTCGAAGATCTGTCCGATGCGGCGCCGCGCGAATTCCCGGACGGCCTCGTCGCCGCCGGTCGCCCGGAGGGCCTCGAGGGCCTCCGCCGCGAGATTGTCGTAGGCGTGTCCGAAGTGTTCGCGCCCCCGGTCGGTGAGACGGAAGGATTTGGCGGGCCGTCCCCTGCTCGGGGCGGTGCCGGGACGGTTGCGCGCCCGCCGCTGGAGAACCTCGGCGAGGTCCTCCTCCTCGAGAATGTCCAGGTGTCTGCGCACACCTGCGGCCGAGAGGCCGAGCCGGTCACCGAGCTCCGAGGCGGTGATCGGGCCGTGCTTGAGCAGTAGAAGCATGATCTGGCGGCGCGTGTCCCCCTCGACGGGACGGGTCTCCGTCCCCTGGGTGGTGCGCGAACCGTGGTCAACCACTGCTCTCACCTCCTGACTCCCATGTTGCGTTCGTCGTTTCTTCAAAGCCTCCGTGAAGACTTCTCTCTTTCGACAACACAAGTGTTCCCTAATTCATTCCAGGTGTCCAACGCAGAGCGCTTTCCGTGTCTAATGGGTGTACTGCGTAGGATGTGGCCTTGTGAAACGCGAACGACCGGTGCTCTGGCGCGCCCTGATCTCGGACCTGCCACGGCTCGGCTCCGCGGGCTCCCGGTCCGCGGCCCTGCACCAGGGGGCCGGCGACCGGGACGCCCACGACACGGACCCCACCCCCGGCCCCACCGGCCGGACCCCCGGTCTGGGCTTCCGCGAACTGACGCGATTCCAGCTCCTGCGCTGGATCGGGACCGGCGGTGCCCTGCTGATCGCCCTGGGCGCCCTCGGTGCGGGGGCCCTTCCGGTCGTCGGTAATCCCTACGAGTCCTACCCCGGGGGCTCGCTGATGGCCCGGATGCTGCAGACCTCATCCATCCTCGTCCTGGTCGGCGTCGGGCTTCTCGTGCTGGCCTGGGTGCTGATGGCCCCCTTCACCGGGGCATCACTGCGGCACCGGGAGACACCGCGCCCCACCGTCTCGACGGCACTGTTGCGCCGGACCTTCGCCGCGTGGGTGCTGCCCATTCTGTTCACCGCCCCACTGTTCACCCAGGACATCTACTCCTACCTCGCGCAGGGCTCGATCGTCGCCCGCGGAATGGACCCCTACGCCGCTGGCCCGGTCGACCTGCTGGGACCGGAGGACCCGCTGGCGCGCTCGGTGCCCTTCATCTGGTCCCACTCCCCCTCGCCCTACGGACCGGTGGCGCTCGGCATCGCCGCGGCGATCAGCCGTGTCACCGCCGACTCGATCGTGCTCGGGGTGTTCGCCCACCGGCTGGTCTCCCTCGTCGGGGTGATCGTCGCCGGCTGGGCGGTTTCCCGCCTGGCCCGACGCTGTGGCGTCAACCCCGGCACCGCCCTGTGGCTGGGCGTGCTCAACCCCCTGGCCATCCTCCACCTCATCGGCGGCATCCACAACGAATCAATCCTCCTCGGCCTGATGCTCGGCGGGCTGGAGCTCGGTCTGCGCGGCGTCGACACACTCAACCGGGACGACGCCGACCGCCGGACCGGGATGGGGCTGATCGCTTTGTCAGGCGCGCTGATCACCTGCGCCGGGCTGGTGAAGGTCACCGGCTTCCTCGCTCTCGGCTTCGTCGGTATGGCCCTGGCCAGACACCTGGCGCAACGGGGCCGGCGCGCCGTCACCGCCATCACCTTCGCGGTGATCGTCCAGGTCATCCTTCTGATGGTCACCGTCGCCGCGGTTTCCGCGCTGACCGGCATCGGTCTCGGGTGGGTCACCGGCCAGGGCGGGGCCGCGACCATCCGCAGCTGGATGTCCGTGACCACCGACATCGGCGTGATCGGCGGCTGGCTGGGCATGCTGCTCGGGCTCGGCGACCACACCACGGCCATCCTCACCGTCACGCGCGCCGTCGGCGTGCTGGTGGCCATCAGCTTCCTGGTGCGCATGCTCTTCGCCACGTTCCGCGGCACAATCCACCCGGTCGGGGGCCTGGGGGTGGCCACCTTCGTGCTGGTCATCCTCTTCCCCGTCGTCCACCCCTGGTACATGCTCTGGGCGATCGTCCCGCTGGCGGCCTGGGCCAACCGCCTGGTCTTCCGGATGGCCGTGGTCGTGTACTCCGCCGCGTTCAGTTTCTTCGTCCTGCCGCGCGGCCTCGCCCTGCCCCCGATGACGGTGGTGTCGATCTACGTCGGCTCTGCCGTCACCTTCGCCGTCGTGGTCGCGCTCGGGTGGTGGCTGTTGAGGCGTCGCGGCGTACTTGGCCTACACTGAGTCACCGTGACTGCAACTTTCGATGGATCCGGCCGCAGCGACGAACCGGCCCTGGAACTCCGGGACGTCGTGAAGAACTTCGGCACCACGACCGCCGTCAACCAGCTGACCCTGACGGCGCAGCGCGGTCAGGTGCTCTCCCTGCTGGGCCCCAACGGTGCCGGCAAGACCACCACCATCGAAATGTGCGAGGGCTTCGTCCGGCCCACCTCCGGCCACATCCGCGTCCTCGGCCTGGATCCGGCCACTCAGCCCGACCAGGTGCGGCGTCGCATCGGCATCATGCTCCAGGGCGGCGGCTCCTACTCCGGTATCCGGGTCGGCGAGATGCTGCAGCTGGCCGCCGCCTACAACGACAACCCCCACGACCCCGACTGGCTGATCGAGGTGCTCGGGCTCGAGGGCGTGCGCCGGACCACCTACCGGCGGCTCTCGGGCGGCCAGCAGCAGCGGCTCTCGCTGGCCCTGGCGTTGATCGGCCGTCCCGAACTGATCTTCCTCGACGAACCCACCGCCGGCATGGACGCCCAGTCCCGCCTGGCGGTCTGGGAGCTGATCGCCGCGCTACGCCGCGACGGGGTCACCGTCATCCTGACCACCCACCTGATGGACGAGGCCGAGGCGCTGGCCGACCACATCGTCATCATCGACCGGGGCGCGGTCGTCGCCGAGGGCTCGCCGGCCGAGCTGACCTCCGCCGACGACCGGGGCACCGACCGGCTGACCTTCCAGACCGACGTCCCGCTCGACACCCCGCGTGCCGACGCCGCGCTGGGCCGGGTGTGCGGTGAGGTACCGGCCATCCAGGCCACCCGCCCGCTGCACTACAGCCTCCCCGGGGCCGCCACCCCGCAGCTGATCGCCGCCCTCACGTCCGTGGCCGCCGAGCAGGGGGTGCTGGTGCGCCGGCTGGACGTCGCCCACCGCAACCTCGAAGAGGTCTTCCTCGACCTCACCGGCCGGAGCCTGAGGAGCTGAGACCCACGATGCCAACCATGCCACAGGAATTCATGTCACAGGAACCGACCACCGACGCCGCCCAGCGCTTCCGCCCGGGCACCTTCGCACCCGCGCCGCGGCGGGCCGCTCCGGGCCGCATGGTCGCCGCACAGGGACGCATCGAGACGATCCTGTTCCTGCGCCACGGCGAGCAGCAGCTGTTGAGCATCATCATCCCGCTCGTCATGCTCGTCGTCGCGGCCAACGTGCCCGTCCTCGGCGACGGGACGGGCATCAACGAGATCTTCCCGATGGTGCTGGCGATCGCCGCCACCAGCGCCGGTTTCACCGGGCAGGCGATCTCGCTCGCCTTCGACCGGCGCTACGGGGCGTTGAAGCGCACCGGGGCCTCCGGGGTGCCGGCGTGGACGATCATCGTCGGCAAGATCATCGCCGTACTCGCCATGGTGGCGCTGCAGACCGTCATCCTCGGGGTGGCCGCGCTGCTGCTGGGCTGGCGGCCCGACGCCCTCGGCGTCCTGCTGGCCGTGCTCACCCTGCTGGTCGGCGTCACGGGCTTCACCGCCCTGGGCCTGCTGATGGGTGGCACCCTCAGCTCCGAACTGGTGCTGGCCCTGGCCAACCTCATCTGGGTGATTCTCGTCGGCGTCGTCGGCTGGGTGCTCTACTCCCAGGGGCTCGACGCGGCCGGCTGGTACACCCTGGTTCCCTCCGTCGCCCTGGCATCCGGCCTGACGCTGTCCTTCGATGGGGTGATCCCGTGGACGGAGCTGCTCGTGCTCGTCGGTTGGGTGGTCGTCGCCGCGGCCGCGGCCGTGCGGTGGTTCCGCTTCGACTCCTGACCCGGGACTCCCAGTCCACACCGTGTCGAAGACCACGTGCCACCAGCACCGACGGTTCTGGATTCCAACTCTCGAAAGGTAAGGTGAAAGCCGTGACTGACACCGCGACCGACCGCTCCACGGACCCGCAGAAGGCCCCCTCCACCCCGCCGCAGGGCGGGCAGGGCGTCATGGCCCGCATCCGCTCCTACACCCCCACCCTGCGCGTGCAGCGCGTCCTGGCGATGCTCCTGCTCATTGCCCAGGGCGGCATCACCGTGACCGGCTCCATCGTCCGCGTCACCGGTTCCGGCCTGGGCTGCAACACCTGGCCCAACTGCCATGATGGATCACTCGTCCCGGTCGCCGGCGCCGCCCCGATGATCCAGCAGATCATCGAGTTCGGTAACCGCCTGCTCACCTTCGTCGTGGCTGCCGCGGCACTGCTGGTGTTCATCGCCATGGTCAAGGCTGGCCGTCGCGCCGAGCTGAAGACGCTCGCGTTCGTCTCCGGTATCGGCGTCATCGTCCAGGCCGTCATCGGCGGTATGTCCGTCCTGCTCGACCTGCAGTGGTGGGCCGTCGCCATCCACTTCCTGCCCTCGATGATCCTCGTGTGGATCGCCGCAATCCTCTACACCCGCATCGCCCAGCCCGACGACGGCACAGCCACCCGCCAGTTCCCGGATCTCATCCGCATTCTGGCCTTCGTGGCGGCCGTCTGCCTGGCCGCCGTCCTGGTCACCGGCACCATGGTCACCGGCTCCGGGCCGCACTCCGGTGACGCCGGCGTCGGTATGGAGGGCCGTCTCGAGGTCGACACGCGGATCATGACCTACATCCACGCGGCGGCGATGTACATCTACCTCGGGTTCACTCTGGTCGTCGCCTTCCTGCTCCACCGGGTCAAGGCCGGTGACGCCGCCAAGAGGACCGCCTGGGTTCTCCTCGCGATGATCGTGGTGCAGTGGGCCATCGGCCTCACCCAGTTCTACCTCGGCGTCCCGCGCTGGACGGTGCCCGCCCACATCGCGATGTCCTCGGTCGTCGTCGCCTTCTCCGCCTTCCTCTACGCCCACGGACGCGTACGCGAGGGCGGGACCGGCACCTCCCCCACCGGCTCCCCGGTCGGCGACGCCAGGCTGGCCGCCTCCCGCGCCTGACGCCACCCCCGACGTGGACGGAAACACCTCCGGTGCCGCGGCAACTTCACTAGCCTGGGGGCCATGAAGGCCATCCAGATCACCGAGACCGGCGGCCCGGAGGTTCTGCGCCTGCAGGACGTCCCGACCCCCACCCCTAGCCCCGACGAGGTACTCGTCGAGGTCCGGGTCGCCGGAGTCAACTACATCGACACCTACTACCGGGAGGGCGTCTACCACGCCTCCCTGCCCTTTGTGCCGGGCCTGGAGGGCACCGGCCGGGTGCTCCACGATCCCCGGGGCGAGATCGCCGAGGGCACCGTCGTCGCCTGGTGTGACGCCTTCGGCTCCTACGCCGAGCAGGTCTGCGTCCCCCGCGACCGGCTCGTCGCCGTGCCGGAGGAAATCTCCCCCGAGGTCGCCGGCACCATGCTCCTGCAGGGCATGACCGCCCACTTCCTCACTCACGGGGTCCACGATCTGCAGGAGGGTGACTCCTGCCTGATCACCGCCGGCGCGGGTGGCGTGGGCCTGCTGGCGACCCAGATGGCCGCCGCGAAGGGCGCCCGGGTCTTCTCCGTGGTCTCCACCGACGAGAAGGAGCAGCTCGCCCTCGAGGCGGGCGCGGCAGAGGTGTTCCGCTACTCCGACAATCTCGCCGAGGTCGTCCGCCGCCGCAACGGTGGCATGGGCGTCGACGTGGTCTACGACGGCGTCGGCAGGGACACCTTCGCCGAATCGCTGGAGGCCGTGCGCCCCCGCGGCACCGTCTGCCTCTTCGGCGCGGCCTCCGGCCCCGTCGAGCCCTTCGACCCCCAGCTGCTCAACACCCACGGCTCGATCTTCCTCACCCGTCCCTCCCTGGGCGCCTGGACCGCCGGCGAGGGCGAGTTTCGGCTGCGTGCCCAGGCGGTGACCCAGGCGATCGTCGACGGCACCCTCAACTTCCGGATCTCCGGTTCCTACCCGTTGGCGGAGGCCGAGCAGGCCCACCGCGACCTGCAGGGGCGGAAGACCACCGGTTCCATCGTGCTGCGGGTGGCGGACTGAAACTGCCCGCACTGAAGCGCAAGCCCGGTCCCTCCGTCGTGGAGGAACCGGGCTTCGGTGTTTCAGCGCTACCGGATGACTGCGGCGGCCGCTCAGAAGAAGGTCGTGGTCCAGCCGAGCATCGAGCCGATGGTCTCCCAGCCGAGGACCGCGTCGGCGGACAGCGCCACGAAGACCAGGGCCAGGTAGTTGTTCGACAGGATGAACAGCTTGAGGGGTTTGACCTCCTTGCCCCTGCGCACTCCGTGGTGGAGGCTGTGGGCCATGATCAGGAAGTACGCGCCGCCGGCGACCGCGCCGACGAGGTAGATCCAGGAGGCGGCCGGGACCAGCAGCAGGGTGGTGATGACGGTGGCCCAGGTGTACCAGACGATCTGGCGGGTGACCTCGGCGGGCTCGCGGACGACCGGGAGCATCGGCACGCCGGCACGCTCGTAGTCGTCGCGGTATTTCATGGCCAGCGCCCAGGTGTGCGGCGGGGTCCAGAAGAAGATGATGAGGAACAGGACGATCGCCTGCCACCACTGGGCCGGGGTGCCCTCGGGGGCGTTGTCCGTGATCACGGCCCAGCCGATGACGACCGGCATGCAGCCGGCCGCGCCTCCCCAGATGACGTTCTGCCACGTGCGGCGCTTGAGCCACTTCGTGTAGACGACGGCGTAGAACCAGTTGGTCAGGAGGATGAACAGGCCCGCGAGCAGGGAGTTGCACAGCAGCCACAGCCACAGGAAACTGCCGACGAGCATCACCCACGCGAAGATCGTCGCGTTCCGGTTGGAGACGGTGTGACGGACCAGCGGACGGGCCCGGGTGCGACCCATCTTCTGGTCGATGTCGGAGTCGGCCACCATGTTGAACGTGTTCGCCGCCGCGGCACCCATCCAACCGCCCACCAGGGTGAGCAGGATGAGCAGGATATTGTTCTCGCCGCGCGCGGCCTGCAGCATCGCCGGAATGGTGGCGACGAGGAGCAGCTCAATGACCCTCGGCTTCGTCAGCGCAATATAGGCCTTGATTGTCTCCAAGGAAGATTCCTCCAACAGCTTTGTGATCGGGTCGCGGCGACGGGGCTCCGCGAAGATTGCGGATACGTCCACGAGACTGGTCGGCTCCGGGGCGTGGA
Organism: Corynebacterium halotolerans YIM 70093 = DSM 44683; assembly: GCF_000341345.1. Taxonomy (NCBI): domain Bacteria; kingdom Bacillati; phylum Actinomycetota; class Actinomycetes; order Mycobacteriales; family Corynebacteriaceae; genus Corynebacterium; species Corynebacterium halotolerans. The sequence continues at coordinate 1,656,760 of NC_020302.1, forward strand.
AAGTTCCCGACGGTTTTCCCGGGGGCGCCTGACCGTCGCTCCCCGGCCGGCGCAACCGGATCCGGGACGGAGCAGCCCCACCATGCTACCGCCCCGGCACTTCCCCCCGATAATCCCCTCCGCATGGCTCCTGGTGTTCTCCCGCCAGGATCCGTGGCACTGTGAGGTCAGCGGGAGGTTATGGTGATCCAGTGCACGCCGAGCGTCATGGGTCCGTCTGGAGTCACTAAGGTGGACGGGGACGAGGCCCGTCGGCGAGGCGGTTTTTCACCGCGCCGGTCGGCGGTCTCCCGCTCCCGACCCCGAAGTGAGGACAATCACCGTGACTTTGTCGCCCGAACTGCAGGCCCTGACCGAGCGCCGCTACCCCTCCGACTGGACCGACACCGACACGCGCGCCGTGGACACGGTCCGCGTGCTGGCCGCCGATGCCGTCCAGAAGTGCGGTTCCGGTCACCCCGGCACCGCGATGGCCCTGGCGCCGCTGGCCTACACGCTCTACCAGCGGGTCCTCAACCACAATCCGAAGGACATCAACTGGGCCGGCCGAGACCGCTTCGTCCTCTCCGCGGGCCACACCTCCCTGACCCAGTACATCCAGCTCTTCCTGGGCGGTTTCGGTCTCGAGCTCGACGATCTCAAGGCGCTGCGCACCTGGGGTTCGCTGACCCCCGGCCACCCGGAGTACGGCCACACCGACGGCGTCGAGATCACCACCGGCCCGCTGGGCCAGGGGCTGGCCTCCGCCGTGGGCATGGCCATGGCCGCCCGTCGTGAGCGCGGCCTGTTCGATCCGGAGGCCGCCCCGGGCGAGTCGCCCTTCGACCACCACGTCTACGTCATCGCCTCCGACGGCGACCTGCAGGAGGGCGTGACCTCCGAGGCGTCGTCGCTGGCCGGAACGCAGCAGCTGGGCAACCTGATCGTCTTCTGGGACGACAACCGCATCTCCATCGAGGACGACACGGCCATCGCCTTCAACGAGGACGTCGTCGCGCGCTACCGCGCCTACGGTTGGCACACCATCGAGATCGAGGGCGGCGAGGACGTCGTGGCCATCGAGGAGGCCGTCGCCGAGGCGAAGTCCGTCACCGACCGACCGACCTTCATCCGCCTGCGCACCGTCATCGCCTACCCGGCCCCCAACGCCATGAACACCGGCGCCTCCCACGGCTCCGCCCTCGGCGAGGAAGAGGTCGCCGCCACCAAGCGGGAGCTGGGCTTCGACCCGGAGCAGCATTTCCAGGTCGACGACGAGGTCCTCACCCACACCCGCTCCCTGGTCGAGCGCGGGGCACAAAAGCACGCCGACTGGCAGGAGAAGTACGACGCGTGGGCGAAGGCCAACCCGGAGGCCCACACCCTCCACCAGCGACTGGAGAACCGCGAGCTGCCGGAGGACTTCGCCGCCGAGCTGCCCACCTGGGAGCCGGACGCCAAGGGCCTGGCCACCCGCAAGGCCTCGGAGGCGACCCTCCAGGCCCTGGGTAAGACCCTGCCGGAGCTGTGGGGCGGTTCCGCCGACCTGGCCGGCTCCAACAACACCGTGATCAAGGACTCCCCCTCCTTCGGCCCCGAGACCATCAGCACGGACACCTGGTCCGCCGAGCCCTACGGCCGCAACCTGCACTTCGGGGTGCGCGAGCACGCCATGGGCGCGATCATGAACGGCATCGCCCTCCACGGCGGCACCCGCCCCTACGCCGGCACCTTCCTGATCTTCTCGGACTACATGCGCCCCGCCGTGCGTCTGGCCGCCCTGCAGGGCACCGACGCCTACTACGTGTGGACCCACGACTCCATCGGCCTGGGCGAGGACGGCCCGACCCACCAGCCGGTGGAGCAGCTGGCCGCCCTGCGCGCCATCCCGGACATGTCGATGCTGCGTCCGGCCGACGCCAACGAGACCGCCCAGGCCTGGGCCGCCGCCCTGGAGTACAAGCAGGGCCCGAAGGGCCTGGCCCTGACCCGCCAGAACGTCCCCGTCCTGGAGGGCACGAAGGAGAAGGCCGCCGAGGGCGTGCGCCGCGGCGCCTACGTCCTCGTCGAGGGTTCCAAGGAGACCCCGGACGTCATCCTGATGGCCACCGGCTCCGAGGTGCAGATGGCCGTGGAGGCCGCCAAGGTCCTCGAGGACGAGGGCACCGCCGCCCGCGTCGTCTCCGTCCCCTGCCTGGACTGGTTCGCCGAGCAGGACGCCGAGTACATCGAGTCGGTTCTCCCGAAGGAGGTCACCGCCCGCGTCTCCGTGGAGGCGGGCCTGGCCCTGCCGTGGTACCGCTGGATCGGTGACCGCGGCCGCGCGGTCTCGCTCGAGCACTTCGGTGCCTCCGCCTCCTACCAGAAGCTCTTCGAGGAGTTCGGCCTGACCACCGCGGCCGTCGTCGCCGCCGCGAAGGACTCCCTGGCCGCCCAGTAGCAGCCCCTCCCCCATCCCTCCGGATCAAGTTAGGACACCTCCCATGACCTACATCGACGACCTCGCTGAGCTGGGTACCTCCACCTGGCTCGACGACCTGTCCCGCAACCGCATCACCTCCGGCAACCTCGCCGAGCTCCTCGACACCAAGTCGATCGTCGGCGTGACCACCAACCCGACGATCTTCGCCACCGCGATGTCCTCCGGCACCGCCTACGATGAGCAGATCGCGGAACTCAAGGACAAGGGCGCCGGCCTCGACGACGGTGTCTACGCGATGATGATCGACGACGTCCGCGACGCCTGCGACATTCTCGCCCCCGTCCACGAATCCACCAACGGTCGCGACGGCCGCGTGTCCATCGAGGTGGACCCACGCCTGTCCCTCGACCACGACGCCACCCTGGCCCAGGCCCGCGAGCTGTGGGCCAAGGTGGACCGTCCCAACGTGATGATCAAGATCCCGGCCACCCCGGAGTCCATTCCGGCGATCACCGACGCCCTGGCCGAGGGCATCAACGTCAACGTGACGCTGATCTTCTCGGTGGCCCGCTACCGCGCGGTCATCGCCGCCTACCGCGAGGGCGTCAAACGCGCCGCGGACAACGGCCACGACGTCTCCCGCATCCACTCGGTGGCCTCCTTCTTCGTCTCCCGCGTCGACACCGAGATCGACCGTCGCCTCGAGGAGATCGGCTCCGAGGAGGCCCTGGCCCTGCGCGGAAAGGCCGGCATCGCCAACGCCCGCCGCGCCTACGCGGTCTTCCAGGAGCTCTTCGGCCGGGACGACCTGCCCGAGGACGCGAACGTACAGCGCCCGCTGTGGGCGTCGACCGGCGTGAAGAACCCGGACTACGCGGCGACCATGTACGTCTCCGAGCTGGCCGGCCCGGACACCGTCAACACCATGCCGGAGAAGACCATCGACGCCGTGCTCGAGCAGGGCGGCCTCCACGGTGACACTCTGACCGGCACCGTCGAGGAGGCCGAGCGCGTCTTCGAGCAGCTGGTCGCCGTCGGAATCGATCTCGAGGACGTCTTCGCCGTCCTCGAGCGCGAGGGCGTCGAAAAGTTCGTCACCTCCTGGAATGAGCTGCTCGAGTCCATGAAGACCCAACTTCAGTAGATTCGACAGCGCGGGCCACAGCCCGCACCATCCTCCTCAAGGACCCCGTACCCGCCCAGAAAGGCTCTCCTTCTGATGCCCGTGACCGATAACCGCACCTGGGTCAACCCGCTGCGCGATGTGCAGGACAAACGCCTGCCGCGGATCGCCGGCCCCTCCGGCATGGTGATCTTCGGCGTGACCGGCGATCTTGCCCGCAGGAAGCTGCTGCCGGCGATCTACGATCTCGCCAACCGCGGCCTGCTGCCCGCCGGGTTCACCCTCATCGGCTACGGGCGTCGCTCCTGGAGCAAGCGGGAGTTCGAGGACTACGTCTACGAGGCGGTCTCGGGCGGCGCGCGCACGAAGATGCGCGAGCACGTCTGGGAGCGCCTGGCCGAGGGCATGCATTTCGTCGAGGGCAATTTCGACGACGAGGGCTTCGACCGGCTCTCGGCCATGCTGGCGGAGATGGACGTCACCCGCGGCACGGGCGGAAACTGGGCGTACTACCTCTCTGTTCCGCCGGACTACTTCTCCGACGTCTGCCATCAGCTCGAGCGCTCCGGCATGGCCGAGGCCGAGGGCGATTCGTGGCGCCGCGTGATCATCGAGAAGCCCTTCGGCCACGACCAGGAGACCGCCCGCGAGCTCAACCAGCTGGTCAACGCCGTCTTTCCGGAGGAGTCGGTGTTCCGCATCGACCACTACCTGGGCAAGGAGACGGTGCAGAACATCCTCGCCCTGCGCTTCGCCAACCAGCTGTTCGACCCGCTGTGGAGCGCCCACTACGTCGACCACGTCCAGATCACCATGGCTGAGGACATCGGCCTGGGTGGGCGCGCCGGCTACTACGATGGCATCGGTGCGGCCCGGGACGTCATGCAGAACCACCTGATCCAGCTGCTCGCGCTCGTGGCCATGGAGGAGCCCGTCTCCTTCTCGCCGACCGAGCTGCAGGCGGAGAAGGTCAAGGTGCTGCGTGCCACCAGGCCCAGCTACCCGCTGAGCACGACGACCGCCCGCGGCCAGTACACCGCCGGCTGGCAGGGCTCGCACCACGTCAAGGGCCTGCGCGAGGAGGAGGGCTTCGACCCCGAGTCCACCACCGAGACCTTCGCCGCCTGCACCCTGGAGATCAACTCCCGCCGCTGGGCGGGGGTGCCCTTCTACCTGCGCACCGGCAAGCGCCTCGGTCGTCGCGTCACGGAGATCGCGCTGGTGTTCAAGGAGGCGCCCCACCAGCCCTTCGGCGAGGGCCAGACCCGGGCGCTCGGCCAAAACGCCGTGGTCATCCGCATCCAGCCCGATGAGGGCGTGCTCATGCGCTTCGGTTCGAAGGTGCCGGGTTCGACGATGGAGGTCCGCGACGTCAACATGGACTTCTCCTACTCGGAGGCGTTCACTGAGGCCTCGCCCGAGGCCTATGAGCGACTGATCCTCGATGCGCTGCTCGACGAGTCGAGCCTGTTCCCCACCAACGAGGAGGTGGAACTGTCCTGGGCGATCCTGGACCCGATTCTCGAGTACTGGGCCGACCACGGTCGCCCCGAGGACTACGCGGCCGGCACCTGGGGCCCGATCAGCGCCGACCGGATGCTCGAACGCGACGGACGGACCTGGCGCCGCCCCTGACCCGCGCCCCGTCCCCCTCACCCCACCGAATCAGTACCGCCCCCCACGTCAAGCGGAAAGGCCCTCCATGATCATCACGCTGCCGGACACCGACTCCCGGGAGGTCGCCGCGAGCCTGCTCGAGGCCCGGGAACAGAACTCGCGCACCACCGGGCGGGTGCTCACCCTCATCGTCGCCGCGAACCTCAACGACAACGTCGACGCCATCATCTCCGCTGCCCGGGGGGCCTCGCACGAGCACCCGGCCCGCGTCCTGGTGTTCATCACCGGGGAGACCTCGGGGAAGGCGCAGCTCGACGCCGAGGTGCGCGTGGGCGGTGACGCCGGCGCCTCCGAGATGGTCATCATGCGGGTCTCCGGTGAGCTCGCGGGGCACCTGGAGTCGGTGGTCACTCCCCTGCTGCTGCCCGACACCCCGATCGTGACGTGGTGGCCGACCGAGGCCCCGGAGAACCCTTCCGCGCACCCGCTCGGGCGTCTCTCCCAGCGCCGCATCACCAACGCCCAGCGCGACGGCGGGGAGGACATCCTCGACCGCCTGCGCGCCGCGTACACCCCGGGTGACTCCGACATGATGTGGTCGCGGATCACCGCCTGGCGCGGCATCGTCGCCTCCTCGCTCGACCAGCACCCGCACGGGGCCGTGGAGTCGGCCACGCTGGTCGGCCCGCCCGAGGACCCCAGTGTCGACATCGCCGCCGGCTGGCTCGCCGACCGCCTCGGCGTCGAGATCATCCGTGAGGACTGCGAGCCGGCCGAGGATCCGACGCTCTTCCCGATCCGCTCCCTGCGGTTCAACCGCGCCCCGGGTCCACTGAAGGTGGACGTCATCGACCACCGCACGGTGCAGGTGACGCTGCCGGGCCGGCCCGAGTCCCTGGTGGCCATGAGCGTGCGCTCCGACTCCGAGTGCCTCTCGGAGGAGCTGCGCCACCTGGATCCCGACACCGCCTACGCGCAGGCGTTGCGCGCGTTGAACCGCGTCACCCACCGATCCTGACCCCGAATAAACAGAAGGAGTCGAACAACCATGGCCACCGTCCACCGCGTCACCGACCAGACCGAACTGATCAACCAGGCCGCCGCCCGCTTCGTCGACGTCGTGCACGGCGTGCAGAGCGCCGGAGGCCCCCACGGCGACGGTGTCGCCCGCGTGGTGCTCACCGGCGGGGGCGCCGGCATCGGGGTGCTCCGCCGCCTCGCGGAGTTTCACGCCGCCGCCGACGCCCAGTCCGAGACCTTCCCCGCCCAGCGGATCGACTGGTCACGCGTCCACGTCTTCTTCGGCGACGAGCGCAATGTGCCCGTCAGCCACCCGGAGTCCAACGAGGGGCAGGCCAGGGAGGCACTGCTCGAACCGGCCGGTGTCCCCGAGACCAACATCCACGGCTACGGCCTGGACGAGACCGCGATGGACGCCTCGGCGAAGGCCTACGAGGCCACCCTCGCCGAGTTCGCGCCGGAGGGTTTCGACATCCACCTGCTCGGCATGGGGCCCGAGGGACACATCAACACACTGTTCCCGCACCACGAGGCCACTGCGGAGACCGGGCGACTGGTGGTACCGGTCTACGACTCCCCCAAGCCCCCGCCGGAACGGGTCACGCTGACCCTGCCGGCCGTCGCCCGCGCCCGGCACGTGTGGCTGCTGGTCACCGGCGAGGGGAAGGCCGAGGCCGCCGGGCATGTCGCCCACGGCGCGGATCCGGCGGACTGGCCCGCCGCCGGTGCCCGCGGCAGCGGGGAGACCGTCCTGTTCGTCAGTGAGGACGCCGCGGGCGAGATCTGACTGATGTCCCCACGGGGTGACCGGAGGCCGCGACTTCCTGCGGGAAGCGCGGCCTCCGGCGTTGCTTTTCAGCGGAGTTGCCGCCCGGATGCGTGAATGGCCGACCCGGGAGGTCCGCCGACGCCCAGGTAGTGCGCCGCTGCGCACTCTCCCCCGGCCCGCGGCCGGCACACACATGAAATGACCGGGGACCGTGCCCTCCCCGTTCAGGAGGGGCACGGTCCCCGGTCGTTGTTCCGGCCGACGTCCGCTGCTATCCGCTGAAGGCCTGCAGCAGGTTCAGCGCGATGATGCAGGCCACCCAGATGACCACCATGAGAACGGTGTAGCGGTCCAGGTTCTTCTCGACGACCGTGGAGCCGGAGAGGTTGGACTGCACCCCGCCGCCGAAGAGGCTGGACAGGCCGCCACCCTTGCCCTTGTGCAGCAGCACGAACACAGTCAGCAGGATCGAGGAGAGCACGAGGATGATCTGGAGGGCGAGGGTCATGGGGGAAAGTCCTTCGACGACGTCGGTTGAAAACTCCGGTCCAGTGTACACCACGCCCGGGGCGCACACCTGTTCAGTCAGCCGGAGTTGCGCAGGGCGGTGGCCAGCCCGTTCATGGTCAGCCGGATACCGCGGGAGACGGCGTCGCGCTCGTCGCCCGCGCGGTGCCGGCGCAGCAGCTCCACCTGGATGATGTTCAGCGGCAGCAGGTACGGGAACCGGCGCCGCACCGACCGGGCCAGCATCGGGTTGTCGGCGAGCAGATCCTCGCTGCCGGTGACCTTCGTGAACATCTCCCGGGTGAGCCGGAACTCCTCGCTGATGATGCCCCGGATCCTCCCGGCGACCTCGCGGTCGTCGACCAGGCCGGCGTAGAGACCCGCCAGCTCCATGCCGGCCTTGCTCATCACCTGCGCCATGTTCGACATCACAGAGGTGAAGAACGGCCAGGTCTCGTAGAGGTGGCGCAGCTCGGCGCACCGGTCCTCGGCGTCGTCGCCCTCACCGATCCATTCCGCCAGGGCGGTGCCCACCCCGAACCAGCCGGGCAGCATGACGCGCGACTGCGACCACGCCAGCACCCAGGGGATGGCACGCAGGTCGGCCACGGAGTTCGTCTGCTTCCGGGACGTCGGCCGCGAGCCGATGTTGAGCGCGCCGATCTCGTCCAGCGGCGTCGATTGCGTGAAGTACGGGATGAAGCCCGGATCCTCGTGCACCAGCCTCGAGTACCTCGCCCGGCTCAGCCGCGCGATCTCGGTCATGATCCCGGTGGCGCGCTCCCGGTCGACGAGCTCGTCGACGTCCAGCAGGCTGGCCTCCAGTGTCGCCGAGACCAGTGCCTCCAGGTTGCGGCGGGCGGTGTGCCCGGAACCGTACTTGGCGGAGATGATCTCGCCCTGTTCGGTGATGCGCACGGAGCCGTCGACGGCGCCCTTCGGCTGTGCGAGGATCGCCTCGTAGGAGGGACCACCGCCGCGTCCGACGGTGCCGCCCCGGCCGTGGAACAGCCGCAGCCGCACGCCGTGGTCGCGTCCGGCGGCCACGATCTGCGTCTCGGCGTCGTAGAGGGCCCAGTTGGCGGCGAGGTACCCGCCGTCCTTGTTGGAGTCGGAGTACCCGAGCATGACCTCCTGGACGTCCCCGCGCTGGGCGAGGTAGGCCCGGTAGAGCGGCAGCGCCCACAGTTCGCGCAGGATGCCCGCGCCGGCCGCCAGGTCGTCGATGGTCTCGAACAGCGGGATCACGTCCACGCTGCCGGTCGGCCGCTCCCCGTCCGCGTGGAGGAGGCCGACCTCCTTGAGCAGCACCATGGGCTCGAGGATGTCGCTGACCGAGGTGGCCATCGAGATGATCAGGTGCGGGATCATCTCCATGCCGAAACGTTCCACGCTGGTCGCGGCCTGCTCGAACAGGTCGAGCTCGCGCTGGGTCGGTTCGCTGAAGCCGCGTCGGCCGCGCGGCACCAGCGGCCGCGGGGTGCGCAGCTCCCGGGTCAGCAGGTCGATCCTCTCCTCCTCCCCCAGCGAGGCGTAGTCGTCGTGGACGCCGGCGGCGGCGAAGACCTCTGCCAGGATCGCCTCGAAGCTCTCGGAGTTCTGCCGCAGGTCCAGCGAGTAGAGGTGGAAACCGAAGCCGGCCACGGCCGCGCGGATGGTGGCGAGCCGGTCGTCGGCGATGATCTCGTCGTGGGAACGGCGCAGCGATTCGTCGATGACGGCGAGATCCGCGTCGAACTCCCCGGGCCCGGAGTAGGGTTCATGCACCCGGTGCCAGGATCCCTCCACGGCATCCTCGCCGATGAGGGTGGCGGTGGTGGCCAACAGGCGTCCCCGGATGCCGCGGATGGCGCGGCGGTAGGGCTCGTCGACGCGGCTGGGCACGTCGTTGAGGCCGCGTTTGGCCAGCGCCACCAGGTCGACGGTCACCGAGGTCATCCGGTCGGACAGGCTCAGCTCGTGTTCGAGGGCCAGCAGCTGGGTTTCGTAGTGCTTCAGGACGGTCTGGGCGGCCCGGCGGGTGGCGTAGTCGAGGGTGGCGGCGGTGACGAAGGGATTGCCGTCGTGGTCGCCGCCGATCCAGGAGCCCGGGCGCACGAGCGCGCGGGTGGGCACCCCCTGCCCGAAGTCCGCGCGCAACCGGTCGTCGACGGCGCGGTTGAGCGCCGGGATCTCCTCGAGCAGGGAGAGTTTGTAGTAGCGCAGGCCGACCTCGATCTCATCCTCGATCCGGGGGCGGGCCATGCGGATCAGGGCGGTCTGCCACAGAATCGTCAGGCGCCGGCGGATCTGCCGGTCAACCTCCTCGAGCTGGGAGTCGGTGCGCGCGGTGTGCGGGGCCTCCAGCAGCCGGTGCCGGACGGTCATCTGCTCGGTGATGTGCCGCTGCGCGTCGAAGACGGTGCGCCGCCGGGTCTCGGTGGGATGCGCCGTCAGCACCGGGGCGACGAGCGCGCCGTCGAGGGCCTCGGCCACCGTCGCGGCGTCGACACCCGCCCCGGCGAGCTTCGCCCACGTGGTCTCCAGGGTGGAGTCGGGGGCGGGGCCGCCGGCGTCGAGGAGACGCTCGCGGGTGAAGTCGTCGTGGAGATCCTCGGCGAGGTTGGCCATCAGCGCGAAGTGGCTGAAGGCCCGGATCACCGGGGTGGCACGCGCGGGTTCGATGTTGCGGAACAGCTCCACCAGCGCCTCGAGACCGGTGTCGCCCTTGGCGATTCCGAAGGCCAGTTGGCGGGCGTGCTCGACGAGGTCGAAGACCTCCTCGCCCTCCTGTTCCGCGATCACCCGGCCGAGGACCCGGCCCAGGTAGCGGATGTCTTCCTGCAGGTGGTCGGCAGGTGTCATGCGTGCTCTCCTCCCGGTGGGGGTGCGGGGCGCAGCGAGGGCGCTACGCCACCGTGGATGCGGCGTTGGCGACCAGCTTGGCGAAGTCCTCACCGTCGAGCGAGGCGCCGCCGACGAGCCCGCCGTCGACGTCCGGCTGGCCGACGATCTCGGCGACGGAGTCGGTCTTGACGGAGCCGCCGTAGAGGATGCGGATGCCGTCGGCGACCTCGTCGCCGGCCAGTTCGCGGACGAGCCCGCGGATGGCGGCGCACACCTCCTGGGCATCGGCGGCGGAGGCCACCTTGCCGGTGCCGATGGCCCAGACGGGCTCGTAGGCGATGACGGTGTCCGCCAGCTGCGCGGCGGACAGGCCGGCGAGCGAGGCGCGGGTCTGCTCGACGACGTGATCGACGTGGTCGCCGGCTTCGCGCACCGCCAGGGGCTCACCGACACACACGATCGGGCTCATGCCCTCTCCGAGGGCGGCGGCGGCCTTGGCGGCCACCAGCTCGTCGGTCTCGTGGTGGTACTCACGGCGCTCGGAGTGGCCGACGACGACCCAGGTGCAGCCGAGGGCGGAGAGCATGCCGGCGGAGATGTCACCGGTGTAGGCGCCGGAGGCGTGCGGGGACACGTCCTGGGCGCCGTGGGTGATCTGCAGCTTGTCGCCGTCGATGAGGGTCTGGACGGAGCGGATGTCGGTGAACGGGACGGTGACCGCCACGTCGACCTTCTCGTAGTACTCCTTCGGCAGGGCGAAGGCCAGCTTCTGGACGGTGTTGATGGCCTGACGGTGGTTCAGGTTCATCTTCCAGTTGCCGGCGATGAGCGGCTTGCGTGCCATGGAAAGGCACTCCTTTCAGTTACGGGTGAAGCGGGGCTCAGGCGGGGACGCGGTCTCAGGCGCCCAGGACGGTCACGCCCGGCAGCTCCTTGCCCTCGAGGAACTCGAGGGAGGCGCCGCCGCCGGTGGAGATGTGGGAGAAACCGTCCTCGTCCAGGCCCAGGACACGGACGGAGGCCGCGGAGTCGCCGCCGCCGACCACGGAGAACGCCCCGTTGGCGGTGGCGTCGATGATGGCCTTCGCCACGCCCTCGGTGCCCTTGGAGAACGGCTCCATCTCGAACACACCCATGGGGCCGTTCCAGAAGACGGTCCTGGCGTCCGACAGCACCTCGGCGAACTGCTTGACGGACTCGGGCCCGATGTCCGGGGACAGCCAGCCCTCCGGGATGCCGTCGAGGGCGACGACCCTGTTCTCGGCGTCGGCGGAGAACTCGGCGGCGGCCACGAGGTCGACCGGCAGGACGATGCGGTCGCCGAAGCGGGACAGCAGGTCCCGGCAGGTGTCGATCATCTCCTCCTGCAGCAGGGACTTCTGGGTGTTGTAGCCCTGGGCGGCGAGGAAGGTGTAGCACATGCCGCCGCCGATGATCAGCTTGTCGGCCTTGCCCGCCAGGGCCTCGATGACGCCCAGCTTGTCGGAGACCTTGGAGCCGCCGAGGACGACGACGTACGGCAGCTCCGGGTCGGTGGCGGTCCTGTCCAGGACCGTGATCTCCTTTTCCACGAGCTTGCCCGCGTAGGCCGGCAGTCGCTTGGCGATGTCGTAGACGGAGGCTTGGGCGCGGTGGACCACGCCGAAGCCGTCGGAGACGAAGGCGCCGTTGTCGGCGGCCAGGGCCGCGAGCTGGTCGGCGAACTCGCCGCGCTCGGCCTCGTCCTTGGAGGTCTCGCGGGCGTCGAAACGCACGTTCTCGATCAGGAGGACATCGCCCTCGGTCAGGCCGTTGGCGCGCTCGTGGGCGTCCTCGCCGACGACGTCGCCGGCCAGGGCGACGTACTGGCCGAGCGCGTCGGACAGGGCCTCGGCGACCGGGGCCAGGGAGTACCTGGAGTTGACCTCGCCCTTGGGGCGGCCGAGGTGGGCCATGACGATGACCTTGGCGTCGGCGTCGACGAGGGCCTGGAGCGTCGGCAGGGAGGCCGTGATGCGACCGGGGTCGGTGATCTCACCGGCGTCGTTGAGCGGGACGTTGAAGTCCGAGCGGACGAGGACGTGACGGCCCTCGACGCCCTCGTCGAGCAGATCTGCAAGGGTCTTGACGGTCATGGAATCTCCTTGGCTGGAAGAGTCGGGGAAAATGGTGGTGTCCCGGGCGAGACGAACGGCCCGGCGTGTGCCGAGGCACACCCCGGGCCGCAGGGCTGCGCTCCCCCGCCGGTCAGCCGCGGGGCCGCCCGAGGGGAGTGCGGGTGAGCCGCCTAGAGCTTGGAGGCGACCAGCTGGGTCAGGCGCACGAGCTGGCAGGTGTAGCCCCACTCGTTGTCGTACCAGGACACGACCTTGACCTGGTTGTCGATCACCTTGGTCAGGCCGGCGTCGAAGATGGAGCCGTGAGAATCGGTGATGATGTCGGAGGAGACCAGCGGCTCCTCGGAGTAGGCCAGCACGTCCTTCAGGGGGCCCTCGGCGGCCTCCTTCATGGCGGCGTTGACCTCCTCGACGGTGACGTCCTGGGAGACGGTGACGGTCAGGTCGGTGGCGGAACCGGTGATCACCGGTACGCGCAGGGCGTAGCCGTCCAGCTTGCCCTTCAGCTGCGGCAGCACCAGGGAAACGGCCTTGGCGGCGCCGGTGGAGGTCGGGACGACGTTGACGGCCGCTGCGCGGGCACGGCGCAGATCCTTGTGCGGGGCGTCGTGCAGGCGCTGGTCACCGGTGTAGGCGTGGACGGTGGTCATCAGGCCACGCTCGATGCCGAACTTCTCGTCCAGCACCTGGGCCACCGGGGCCAGGCAGTTGGTGGTGCAGGAGGCCGCGGAAATGACGGTGTGGTTCTCCGGGTCGTACTCGTCGCTGTTGACGCCGTAGACGAAGGTGGCGTCCTCGTTCTTGGCGGGGGCGGAGATGATGACCTTCTTGGCGCCGGCCTCGATGTGGGCCTTGGCGGCCTCGGCGTCGGTGAAGAAACCGGTGGACTCGATGACGATGTCGACGTCGTGCGCGGACCAGTCCAGGTTCTTCGGATCGCGCTCGGCGGAGACGGCGATCTTCTTGCCGCCGACGGTGATGGAGTTGTCGTCGAACTCGACCTCCTCGCCCAGCTTGCCCAGGATCGAGTCGAACTTCAGCAGGGTCGACAGCGTCTTGGTGTCCGTCAGGTCGTTGACGGCGACGACCTCGAGGTCGTCGGTGCGGCTCAGGACGGCACGGAAGAGGTTGCGGCCGATACGGCCGAAACCGTTGATGCCAACGCGAGTGGTCACGGTTGATCTCCTCATTATTGATTCAGGGTGTCCGGATGTGACCGCCGGGCGGAAATGCGGCTGTGCCACGGTGCCACGGTCCATCGGCTCCCCAGCTTAGCGACACCGACATGCTCCCGCAGGGGCTATTCGGACATTAAAAAACACCGTTCGTGCCCGTTCCCTCCCCGTTCGGGGCTTTCGGGGGTGAATCTCCGCACGCCGAGGGTCCGGAGTTCCGGAACGCGTGGGATCCCGCCCCCATGGACCCCTTGAACACCCCCGAACCTCACCCCCGGGGGCGGGTGAAGGGCGGGGTTCCAGTTCGCTGACGTCACCGCAACCACCCCGCCGCGTGATCATCGTCACCACCTGGCGGGGGTGGTGGACCCTGTTCCCGGAGCGGTCAGTCGTCCAGCAGTTCGTCGCTGACGGCGGCGTGGGTGTCGGGGATGCCCAGTTCCTCCGCGCGCTTGTCGGCCATGGACAGCAGCCGGCGGATGCGGCCGGCCACGGCGTCCTTGGTCATCTGGGGATCGGCGAGCCGGCCGAGTTCCTCGAGGGAGGCCTGGCGGTGCTGGACACGCAACTGCCCCGCCTCGGCGAGGTGCTCGGGAACGTCGTCACCGAGGATCGCCATGGCACGCTCCACGCGGGCGGCCGCGGCCACGGCGGCGCGGGCGGAGCGGCGCAGATTGGCGTCGTCGAAGTTGGCCAGGCGGTTGGCGGTGGCGCGGACCTCGCGGCGCATCCGCTTGTCCTCCCACTCCAGCCGGACCCGCTGGGCGCCCATGCGGGTCAGCAGCGCGCCGATGGCGTCGCCGTCGCGGACGACGACCCGGTCGACTCCCCTGGTCTCCTTGGTCTTGGCGGTGATGCCCAGCCGCCGCGCGCAGCCGACGAGCGCGAGCGCCGCCTCCTGACAGGGGCAGGTGACCTCGAGCGCCGAGGAGCGGCCCGGTTCCGTCAGGGAGCCGTGGGCGAGGAACGCGCCCCGCCAGGCGGCCTCATTGTCCGCCACGGTGCCGGAGATGACCTGCGGCGGCAGGCCGACGACGACGTGGCCGGAGCGGGTGACCAGTCCGAGACGGCGGGCCAGGTCGTCCGCCCCCTCCGTGACCCGCAGCAGGTGACGGGAGTTCTTGTGGAGCCCGCCGGGGCCGATGGTGTGGTGGTGGACGGCCACGCCGTAGAGCTCGGAGAGGGTGGCCGACAGCCGGCGGGCCACCTCCGCGGTGTCCAGTTCGGCCTCGATGACGAGGCGTCCGGCGACGACCTGCATCTGCCCGGCGAACCGCAGCACCGCGGCCGCCTCGGCGGCTCTCGCCGACTGGCGGATCACGGTCACCTGTGCGAGTTCGTCCTTGACTTTCGCGGTCAACGCCACTGGTCTGGTTGCCTTTCTTTCGCGGATCCTGCGGGCCGGCACGGGAGTCGCCGCCCGCCTGCGGCACAACGGCCCAGTCTAGTCGCCGCGGTACATCGCCAGGAGCGCGGCCGCGAGTTTGGACGGATCGTGCCGGTTGCTCCGGCCGCCGTCGCCGTCATCTTCCCGCAGATCCGCGAAGACGATCTCCGCACCGAGGGGCTGGGCGGCGCGCTCCAGGTAGCGACGCTCCCGGGCGGTGGGCAGCTCGTGGTTGTCCACGAGCACCCGGTCGATCTTCAGGGAGGGTGCGTGCTGGGTGAGCATGTGCACGTGCCGTTCGGAGGTGAAGCCTGCGGTCTCCCCCGGTTCCGAGGATAGGTTGAGCACGACGACCTTCTGGGCGTCGCTGCCGTTGACGGCGTCGACGATCGAGGGCACCAGCAGGTGCGGGATGACACTGGAGAACCAGGAACCGGGGCCGAGCGTGACCAGGTCGGCCTCCCCGATCGCCTCGAGGGCTTCCGGGCCGGCTGGCGGGTGCTCGGGGATGAGCCGCACGCGGCGGACCGCGCCCGGCGTGGTGGCGACGGCGACCTGACCGCGCACGGGGCGCATGATCCGTGGGTCGTCGTCCAGGCCGGCGACCTCCGCCTCGATGTCGAGCGGCTCGTTGCACACCGGGAGCACCCGGCCGTGGGAACCGGTCAGCTGCGCCACGGTGTCCAGTGCCCGCTGTTCGCTGCCGAGCACGTCGGTCAGGCCGGCGAGGAGCAGGTTGCCCACGGCGTGGCCCGCCAGTGCGCCATTGCCGCCGAAGCGGTGCTGGAGGGTCTGCGCCCACATGCGGCCGGTCTCGTCGTCATGGGACAGGGCGGCCAGCGCCATACGCAGATCGCCCGGCGGGATGATGCCGAGTTCGCGGCGGATGCGTCCCGATGAGCCACCGTCGTCGGCGACGGTGACCACCGCGGTGATCCGCTCGGGCGCGCAGTGCCGGGCGGCGAGCAGGGTCTGGTAGAGCCCGTGCCCGCCTCCCAGGCAGGTGATGCGGGAGGGGCGGTGGCCCGGGGTGGGGTCGTTCATGAGTCCTTTCGGGTCACGGCCACCCGGGGGCGCGGGAGGGGCGGGATGGAAGACGGGATCGGTGTCGTTCTCGGGCGAGGTGGTCATGGCCGCTCGGTGTCTGTCTGTGCCTGGCGCTGTCGGTCAGTGCCGGTTGATGTCGCGGTGGATGACGTTGACGTCGAAGTCGTCGTCCGTGCTGAGGCGGCGCCCGATCTCCTCGGCGATGGCCACCGAGCGGTGGTGCCCGCCGGTGCAGCCGACGGCGACGGTGATGAAGTTCTTGCCCTCGTGCTGGTAGCCGTCGAGCATCGAGTGGAACATCTCCACGAAGTTGCCGATGAATTCATCGGCCCCCGGGCCGGCGAGCACGTAGTCCGAGACCGGCCCGTCGACGCCGCGGTACTGGCGCAGCTCGGGCACCCAGTAGGGGTTCGGCAGGAAGCGGACGTCGAGCATGAGGTCCGCGTCGCGCGGGGCGCCGTGCTTGAAGCCGAAGGACTGGACGGTCACGTGCTGCCGGTTCAGGGCCATCGTGCCGAGGCTGGCCTCGATGGCCCGGCGCAGGTCGTGGACCGAGAGGTTGGAGGTGTCGATGACGATGTCGGCGATCTCCTTGATCACGGAGACGATCTCGCGCTCGCGCTGCAGGCCCATCTGGAGGGTGTCGTCCCCCTGCAGCGGGTGGGTGCGCCGCACACTGTCGAAGCGCCGGATGAGCACGTCGTCGCGGGCGTCCATGAACAGGATGGTCGGCGTCAGGCCGCGGGCCCGCAGCTCGTGCAGGGTCTGCTGCATGCTGCCGCGGAACATGCGGGCGCGGACGTCGGTGACCACCGCGACCTTCTCGACGGGTGAGTCCTCCCGGGCGCACAGCTCGAGCAGTTCGAGCATGAGCTGCGGGGGCAGGTTGTGGGCGACGTAGAAGCCCTTGTCCTCGAGCACCTTCGCCGCGGAGCTGAGTCCGCCGCCGGACATGCCGGTGATGAGCACCGGCGGCGTCGGGAAGCGCTGGGTCACCTCGGGGACGGGTCGGGGCAGTCCCTCAGCGGACTCGACCGCGTTGTCCGGGTATGTCTCCGGGGTGCCGGCGTCAGGGCGGGACTCAGTCATGGAACACATCCTAACGTGGGAAGTCCGCGGCGGGGTGCGCTACTCCCCCGTCTTCTCCGGGTGCAGCCCGTCGAACACGGACTGGGCCAGCTTGGGACCGAAGCCCTTGACCGCGGTGATCTCCTCCACCGTGGCCTCCTTCAGCTTCTTCACCGATCCGAAGTGCTTGACCAGCTCGGTGCGGCGCGTGGCACCCAGGCCGGGGATGCCGTCGAGTTCGGACACCCGCATCCGCTTGGAGCGCTGCTGGCGGTGGTAGGTGATGGCGAAGCGGTGCGCCTCGTCGCGGATCTGCTGGAGCAGGTACAGCCCCTGGGAGTTGCGCGGCAGGATCACCGGGTCCTCCTCACCGGGCAGCCACAGCTCCTCGAGCCGCTTGGCCAGGCCGACGAGGTGGACGTCGACGACGCCGAGCTCGTCGAAGACCTTCTGCGCGGCGGCGACCTGCGGGGCGCCACCGTCGACGATGTACAGGTTCGGCGGGTAGGCGAAGCGCCGGTTATCGGTGCTCATCTCCTCGACCTGCTCGTCGGCGAAGGTCGAGCCGTCGAATTCCTCGGCCTCGGGGACGGCGCGCTTGTCCTGGTTGTGGCGCAGGAAGCGGCGGCGGGTGACCTCCGCGATGGAGCCGACGTCGTCGCTGCGGCCCTCGCCGGCCGCCTCCCTGATGCGGTAGCGGCGGTAGTCGGACTTGCGGGGCAGGCCGTCCTCGAAGACCACCAGGGAGGCGACCACGTCGGTGCCCTGGATGTGCGAGATGTCGGTGCACTCGATGCGCAGCGGTGCCTCGTCGAGGCCGAGAGCCTCCTGAATGTCCTGCAGCGCCGCCGAGCGGGCGGTGAGATCCCCGACCCGCTTGAGCTTGTGCTGGCGCAGGGCGTCCTTCGCGTTGCGCTCGACGGTCTCGGCCAGGGCGCGCTTGTCACCGCGCTGCGGGACCCGCAGGTCCACCTGCGCGCCGCGCAGCTCGCCGAGCACCTCGCGCACCTGCCCGGCCTCCTCGGGCAGCACCTGCACGAGGATCTCCCGCGGCACCGCCTGCACCGCCCTCGGCTCGGTGTGGGACAACTGGTCGACGCCCCTGCGTTCGATGTGCTCGACGCGCGCGTTCAGCTCGGCGTCCTCCGCGTCCTCCAGCTGCGCGCGCTCGACGGCGTCGCCGTAGAACTGGACGAGGAAGTTCTGCATCAGCGCGGGCAGCGCCGGATCCGGCTGCCCGTCGGCCACCGGCCCGGAGGCCGCCTGGTCGCCGGCCTTCTCGACGACCCAGCCGCGCTGGCCGCGGATGCGGCCGCCGCGGACGTGGAAGATCTGGACGGCGGCCTCGAGTTCGTCGGTGGCGAAGGCGATGACGTCGGCGTCGGTGCCGTCGCCGAGGACCACCGCCTGCTGCTCCATGACCTTGTTGATCGCGCCGAGGTCATCGCGCAGGCGGGCGGCGCGCTCGAACTCGAGGTTCTCGGCGGCCTGCTCCATCTCGCCGGTCAGTTCCCGGACCACCTTGTTGGTGTTGCCGGCCAGGAAGGAGGTGAATCCGTCGACGATCTCCCGGTGCTCATCGGCGCTGACACGGCCGACGCAGGGGGCGGCGCACTTGTCGATGTAGCCGAGCAGGCAGGGTCGGCCGAGCCGCTCGTGCCGGTGGTACACGCCCTTCGAGCAGGTGCGCATGGGGAACACGCGGATGAGCAGGTCAAGGGTCTCACGCACGGCCCAGGCGTGCGAGTACGGGCCGAAGTAGCGCACGCCCTTGCGCCGCGGGCCACGGTAGAAGAAGGCGCGCGGAATCGTCTCACCGGTGGACACCGCGAGCATGGGGTAGGTCTTGTCGTCGCGGTACTTGACGTTGAACCGGGGGTCGAAGCGCTTGATCCAGGTGTACTCCAGCTGGAGCGCCTCGACCTCGCTGGCCACGACGGTCCACTCCACCGACGCGGCGGTGAACACCATCTGGCGCGTGCGCGGGTGCAGCGCGGTGACGTCCTGGAAGTAGCTGTTCAGGCGCGAGCGCAGGTTCTTCGCCTTGCCGACGTAGATGACCCGCCGGTGCTCGTCGCGGAACTTGTAGACGCCCGGGTCCGTCGGAATGGCCCCGGGTGCCGGGCGGTAGGTGGTCGGATCAGCCATGCAGTGGTGGATTCTCCCCTAGTCCTGGGGCATGTACTTGGCCTCGAGCTCGCGGAAGTCGGCGACGGCCCGGACGACGCCCGCGCCGTCGGCGGCCTGCACCGCCCACAGCGGGACGTACTCGAACTCGGGCAGTTCCAGCCGGGCCATGCGTGAACCCTGCGGGAACGACAGGCCGTAGATGACGGCCCACGGATAGAAGCGGGTGCCGATGATGTTGCGCACCTCGACGCCGTCGGCGTTGGCGCGCACCCGTGGGCGGGTGAAGGCCAGGTAGCCGAGCACGGAGATGATGATGCCGACGCCGACGAAGGCCCATTTGTCGATCGGTGTGATGGACGCGCCGGTGTAGGCGATGTCGACGACCGCGCCCATGAAGATGTGCACGGCCATGACCACCGCCACCACCACCCAGGCGAGCACCTTCAGGCGCTTCGAGCGGATCTCGAGCTCCCACGGCTTCGTCGAGGTCATCGCGGTGGGGTCCAGGGCGTTGTAGGCGTAGGCCTGGCGCTCGCTCAGCCCCCCGCTCTGGCCGCCGGCGCCGGCGGCCGCGCCGGTTCCGGTGGGCTGCTGGTTGGCGGGGTCGTGTGCGTCCACGTCTTCTACCCTCGTGCTCTCTCGGTGGTTCAGTTTCTGGATGCCGGTGTCATCACTCATCGTCGACGTTCCAGTCTAGTCACCGGTGCGCACGCAGGGTCTTCAGCGTGACGGCGGTGTCGAGGGCGGCGATCATCGACTCCGCGCCCTTGTCCTCGACGGAGTCCGGGAAGCCGGCGCGCTCCACGGCCTGCTCCTGGGTGTCGGTGGTGAGCACGCCGTTGCCGATGGGCGTGGATTCGTCGAGGGCGATGCGGGTCAGACCGGTGGTGACGGAGTCACAGACGTAGTCGAAGTGCGGGGTGCCGCCGCGGATGACGCAGCCCAGGGCGACGACGGCGTCGAAACGCCGGGCGGCCTCCTGGACGACGACCGGCAGTTCGAGCGCGCCGACGACGCGGAACTCGGCGACCTCGGCGCCGCACCCGCGGCCGGTGGCCACCGCGCGGGCGTGCAGCCGGTCGCAGATCTCGGCGTTCCAGGTGGCGGAGACGACGGCGACACGCAGCCCGGCGGCGTCGACGTGCTGGATCTCGGGCAGGCCTTCCTTGCTCACGGCTCTACAGTCCTTCCTGGTGGGCGGCGTCCCACTCGGCGACGGCGGGCAGGTCGTGGCCCATGCGGTCGCGCTTGGTGCGCAGGTAGCGGATGTTGTCGATGTTGGGTGCCACGGGCACCGATCGGCGGCCGACGATGTCGACCCCGTAACCGTCGAGCGCCAGGCACTTGGTGGGGTTGTTGCTCATCAGGGAAGCGGACCTGACCCCCAGGTCGCGGAGGATCTGGCCGGCGGTCGAGTACTCGCGGGCGTCGGCCGGCAGGCCCTGCTCGAGGTTGGCGTCGACGGTGTCGAGCCCGTTGTCCTGGAGCTCGTAGGCCTTCAGCTTGGCCAGCAGGCCGATGCCCCGACCCTCGTGGCCGTGCAGGTAGACGATCACGCCACGGCCCGCCTCCTGGACCATGCGCAGGGACTCGTGCAGCTGCGGGCCGCAGTCGCACCGGCGGGAACCGAAGACGTCGCCGGTCAGGCACTCGGAGTGCACGCGCACCAGCACGTCCTCGGCCCCGTCGAGTTCGCCGGCGACGAGCGCGACGAGTTCGGTGCCCTCGATGAGGTGGCGGTAGCCGTAGACGCGGAAGGGACCGTGCTCGGTGGGCAGCCGGGTCTCGACGATGCGCTCGATCTGGGTCTCGTGGCGGCGGCGCCAGTCGATGAGCTGCTCGATGGAGATCATCTTCAGCCCGTGTTCGTCGGCGAAGCGGCGCAGCTCGGGGCCGCGCGCCATGTCGGTCGGATCGTCCTCCGAGACGATCTCGCAGAGCACGCCCGCGGGACGCAGGCCCGCGATCCGGGCGAGGTCGACGGCGGCCTCGGTGTGGCCGTCGCGGGCGAGCACGCCGCCGGGCACCGCACGCAGCGGCACGACGTGGCCGGGGCGGGTGAAGTCGCGGCGGGTGGTCTCCGGGTCCGCCAGGCGGCGGATGGTCTCGGCGCGGGAGGCCGCGGAGATCCCGGTGGTGCCGGTCGCGGCGTCGACGGTGACGGTGTAGGCGGTCTGCCGGGTGTCCTCGTTGCGCGCCACCATGGGCGGCAGGTCGAGCCGGTCGCAGTCCTCCGTCGTCAGGGAGGCGCAGATGTAGCCCGAGCTGTAGCGGACCATGAAGGCCACCAGCTCGGGTGTGACGAGCTCGGCGGCGAAGATCAGGTCGCCCTCGTTCTCGCGGTTCTCGTCGTCGACGACGACCACCGCCCTGCCGGCGGCGATGTCGGCGACGGCCTCCTCGACGGAGTCCAGCTGGATGGCGGGCGCGGGCACCGCTGAAACCTCAGAATCCTCACTCACGGGCATCACTTTAGTCCCCGGCACCCTCGGTCCCGGGCACCGGTCCCGCGGCCGCGCCGTGGGTGAGCATCCGCTCCACGTACTTGGCGAGGACGTCGACCTCGAGGTTGACGGTGTCACCCTCCGCCAGGTCGCCGTGGGTGGTCTCGGCCAGGGTGGTCGGGATGAGGGAGACCTCGAAGAAATCGTCGCCGACGGCCGAGACAGTCAAGGATGTGCCGTTGACGGCAATGGATCCCTTCTCGACGACGTAGTGCGCGAGGGACCGCGGGAGGGTAAACCGCAGCACGTCCCAGTGCTCCGAGGAGGTCCGGGAGAGCAGCTGCCCAACACCGTCGACGTGGCCCTGCATGATGTGGCCGCCCAGACGGTCACCCGCGGCCAGGGCGCGCTCCAGGTTCACCCGGGAACCGACCGCCAGCTGCCCGAGTCCGGTGCGGTCGAGCGACTCCTGCATCACGTCCGCGGTGAAGGAGCCCTCGTCGCGCGTCGCAACGGTCAGGCACACGCCATTGACCGAGATGGAGTCGCCGAGCGCAGCGTTCTCCAGCACGGTGCGCGCGGCGATGGTCAGGCGCAGGGCGTCACCCTGCGGTTCGAGGGCGGCGACGGTGCCGATCTCCTCCACGAGTCCGGTGAACATTTCAGTGGACCTCCTTGCGGGTCATCTCGTACAGCACGTCATCCCCGAGCCGGGTGACGGATTCCAGGGTGAAACGGGCGGCGTCGGCCAGGGTCTCGCCCACGGCCCCGGCGAGAACGCCGTGGCCCGCGCCCAGCAGCGTGGGTGCGACATACGCCTGGACGGCGTCGACGTACCCGGCGGCCAGGAATCCGGAGGCCAGCCGGGCCCCGCCCTCGACAAGGACGTCGCGGGCTCCTGCCTCCCACAACGCCGCGAGCGCCGCGGAAATTTCCGGGTGCCGCTCGAAGCCGAGGCGGTGCAGGTTGGGTGCGGCGTCGGCCGGGATCTCCCGGGAGCCGATGACGACGCGCCGCGGCTGCTCCGGGTACAGCGAACCGTCGGCCGTGCGCGCCGTGAGTGAGGGGTTGTCCGCCAGCGCGGTGCCGGTGCCGACGACGATGGCGTCACGACGGCGCCGATCCTCGTGCACCCGACGTCGGGCCACCTCCCCGGTGATCCACCGACTCGTGCCGTCGAGGGCGGCGGTGAAGCCGTCGAGGGTCTGCGCGAACTTCAGCGTCACGTGCGGGCGCCCCAGCCGCACCGCGGCCAGCCAGGGGCGCAGGGCGGGTACGTGGGCGTCGATACGCGTTGCCTCGACGCCGTGGGCGCGCAGATGGTCCGCTCCCCCGGCGGCGGCGTCGTTCGGATCCGGGTGGACGAAGAAGACGCGGGCGATGCCGGCGTCGATCAGCGCCTGCGAACAGGGGCCGGTGCGGCCCGTGTGGTTGCAGGGCTCCAACGTGACGACGGCCGTCCCGCCCCGGGCCCGCCCGCCGGCGGCGCGCAGGGCTATCACCTCGGCGTGCGGGCCACCGGGCGGTTGGGTGCCGCCGACGCCGACGAGTTCCCCCTCGGCGGAGAGGATCGCGGCCCCGACCGGCGGGTTGGGGCTGGTGGTGCCGCGGACCAGGTCGCCGGATTCCAGAGCGGCCTCCAGCGCCTGACGGAGTGCGGGGTCGGTGATCATCGGGGATCCCGCTAGCGGGTGGCCAGGCGGCGCAGGGCGTCGACCGCAGCGGCCGGATCGTCCTGACCGTAGACGGCGGAACCGGCGACATAGGCGTCACAGCCCGCCTCGGCGGCCAGGGCGATGGTCTGCTCGGAGATGCCGCCGTCGATCTCGATGACGGTGTCCAGCCCGTTGTCATCGATGAGCCCCCGCAACGTGCGCACCTTCTCCAGCTGCTCGGGCATGAAGGACTGGCCGCCGAAGCCGGGCTCGACGCTCATGATCAGGACCTCGTCGAAGTGTGCCAGATCGCCCAGGTAGGGCTCGATCGGGGTGCCCGGCCGCAGGGAGAACCCGGCGCGCACGCCCTTCGATCGGATATGGTCGGCGAGACCGACATGGTCGTCGGTGGCCTCGACGTGGAAGATGATGCAGTCGGCCCCGGCGTCGATGTACTGGTCGACCCACTTCTCCGGGTTCTCGATCATGAGGTGGACGTCCAGGGGCTGGTCGGTGATCTTGTCGACGGTGGCGGTGATGCCGGGCCCGAAGGACAGGTTCGGCACGAAGTGGCCGTCCATGATGTCGACGTGAATCCAGTCTGCGTTGGAGACGGCCCGAACCTCGTCGCCCAACTTCGAGAAGTCGGCCGACAGGATGGAGGGGGCGATGATCGGGGTAGCCATGGGGTCAAGTGTACGTGGCGCCCGTTCTGGTCTTGACCATCAAGTCGGCGGCCCCGGAGAGCGGATTCGCGGGAGTGATGGCGCCCTCCGGAAGCGCGAGGATCGTTAAAGCTCAACACCGCACATAAACGCTGCCGCCTCGCTAATCTCAGCGGTATGAGACCCGACCGGTTCCACCTGCTTCCGGACCTCCTGTTGATCCTGGCGGGTCTGGCGGGCTGGTTCCTCTTCGGCTATTTTTCGGCGAACGACCTCTTCCCCCAGATGGAAGAGAGTCTGCCCGACTGGGTGGATCGTTTTCTGGTCCTGTTCATGATGGGTGGGGTTTTCATCGGGGTCGCGTCCCTGATTTTCTCGGCGCTGTTTGACGCGGGCAGGTGGTGGGTCCAGGCTCTGCTGATCATTGCGGGTGCCGTCCTGTACGGGCTGGCGCAGTGGTGGTTCTGGTTGGACCGGGGCAAGCCGATCATCTTCCACCCCGGCCTGCTGGTGATGATTCTGGGGTACGCGGCCGTCTTCTCGGGCGTCGTCTCGCTGGTGTGGGGACTGGTGTGTCGTTCGCCGGTGACCCGCCCGGGCCCCGGGCGGCGCTTCCGGGTATTCGGGGCGTGGTTGCGCCGGTTCTGGCCCCTGCTGGTGCTCATCGCACTGACGGTGGGGATCTGGGTGGGCGTGTCCCAGTGGCGGGAGTCGCAGGTCGATCCGGTGCTGCGCAATATCGGGGGCCGGCAATCGGTGGCCACCCCTCTCTCCCACTTCTACGAGGGTGACTGGGACACCTGGGAAATCGTGTGCCCTGATTACAACGCGGAACTGGCTCCGGAGGAGATGGGGATTCTCCTGTCCGGGCCGGGTGAGGAACAACAGCTCCACGTCTACCCCCGGGAGCGGCTGGACGGCTGCACCCGGTCCGTGGACCGTGGGCCCCACCCCGCGTCCCGTCGTATGTTCACCGAAGGGGTGCAGCCGGCGACCATCGTGGACGAGCTGACTCTCGCCCCGTGACCGGACTCCGGGATCAGGTCCCCCTGGCCGAACTTACCGACGCCTCGACGGGTGCTGTGGGCGGGGCCGAGGTGGGGCAAGATATGTGGCTGACGAATCAGCCTCCGAAGTCCGGCACCTGTATTCAGGAGAAAGCAGCCACAGTGACCCACCACCTCAACCATGCCGATCCAGCGGATCAACCCCTCGTGCTCGCCGAGGACCAGGCGGACGGGCACCTCCGTTTGCTGACTCTCAACCGTCATGTGAACCGCAACTGCCTCAACATCCCCATGTGCGAGGCGATCGATCAGGCCATGCTGCAGGCGGTGGCCGACGGCGCCCGGGTAGTTCTCCTCCAGGGTGGGGGCACGGTCTTCTCCTCGGGTGCCGATCTGTCCGGCGGGGTGTACGCGGAGGGCTTCTACGAGACTCTCCTGCACATGCTGGGCACGATCCAGACCCTGCCGATCCCGGTCATCGCCTGGGTCAATGGCCCGGCGATCGGTGCCGGCACGCAGCTGGCCATGGCCTGCGACATGCGGGTCGTGTCCGACACCGCCTATTTCCGGGTGCCCATCGGTGACATGGCCATCGCCCTGGACGAGGTGACGATCGCGAACCTGGAGAACCTCGTGGGCGGGTCCCTGGCCCGCACGATGCTCTTCACCGGTGCGTCCCTGTCGCATCAGCAGGCGCTGGCCTCCGGTTTCGCGGTGGCGGAGGATGGCTTTGATGAGGCGCTGTCCCTGGCGGAGCTGGTGGCGGCGAAGGCTCCGCTGACCCTGCGTCACCTCAAGTACGAGTTCTCCCGCACCTCGCACCGGCCCTACGACAAGTCCACCCGGGAGGGGGTCGCTGCGGCCGCGTGGCACTCCGCGGACGTCGAGGAGTCGCGGATCGCCCGGGCGGAGAAGCGTTCTCCTCGCTTCACCGGTCGCTGACCCTCTTTCGCATGGCCCGCAGCTTCGTGTGGCGGTTAATCAGGGGACGTCAACGGCCTTGCTTCCGAGGTGGCCGACTACGACACCACCGGTGTCAGCACCCGGTCGGCCACGTGTTCATGGATCCACGCGAGGGAGCGCTCCCAGAAGTCCGCTGCGCCCAGCCGTGCGTTGCGGGCCTCGGCCCGGGGGCCATCGGGCAGGTGCAGGACATCGGCGGTGGCCAGGGAGGTGATCTGCACACGACGTACGCGAGCAGCCCGGAGGTCCTCATACCGCTGGCGGGCGGTGTCCCATCCGGTTCCCTGCCCGAGTCCCTCCAGCAGGCAGTCGGCGAGCACGATGGCGTCTTCGATGGACTGATTCGCGCCCTGACCGTGATGCGGGACCATCGCGTGGGCGGCGTCGCCGATCAACGTGATGCGCCCGCGGCTCCACTGCTGCAGTGGAGGGCGGTGGAACAGCGCCCAGCGTTGTGTCGCCGGAGCGCTGCCGATCATCTCCGTGACGGCCGGGTCCCAGCCCTCGAATGCCGTGAGATGTTCGTCCTCCTCGGCGGGCACGACCCACGATTTCTCGGCCCACGGGCCGTCGTGCCGGCGCACCAGCAGGAAGTTCTGGTCGCCGTTGCCGATGGGATAGTGCAGGAGATGGCCATCGGGTCCCATCCAGAACTGGATGCTCTCCGGGTCAGGCAGTGAGGGGATCTGCTCCGGCGGAACCACGCCCCGCCAGCCGTGGCAGCCGGAGAACTGCGCATCGTCATAGCCGAGGAGCTCTCTGCGCAACCGTGAACGCACGCCGTCGGCTCCGATGACCAGGTCAGCCTCGACCGTATCCCCGTCCGCGAAGTGCAGGACGGCCGCCTGCTCGCGGTCATCGACCCGCACACACTTCTTGTTCAGGTGCAGGGCGTCCTCGCCCAACGCCTCTTTCAACATCAGCTGCAGGTCCGCCCGGTGGACACCGTAGTACGGTGCGCCAGTCCGGTCGTGGTACTCCTGGCGCGACGACACCCGGCCGATGACGTGTCCGTCCCTACCGTCCCGGAAGATCAGGCCGTCGATGTCGGCGGCTTTTTCGGCCAGTTGTTCACCGATGCCGAGCCGGTCCCGCAGGAACCGGGTGGCGTTGGCGGAGAGCGCGACGGCCGCGCCGACCTCCCGCAGCTCAGCGGCCTGTTCGTACACCTGCGGATCCAGCCCGCGACGGCGCAACTCGGTCGCCAGGGTGAGCCCGCCGATGCCGGCTCCCACGATCGCAATCCGGGTTCCACGACGGGTGGTTGATGATGTCACGGGTTTTCCTCCTGTAGGTGACGAAGTCTGAACATGAGCATAGGAGTGATCGGTCACCCGAAACATCGGCAATATGTGGCAAGTAACTCACCATTGGTCCGACACTCTGTCGGACTCGGATAGAATGTCCCTCGTGGATCGACTCCCTGAACTCGACGACGCCGTCCAGGATCTTTCGGAGGCAGTGGGCCGCCGACTGGTCGTGATCGACCAGTCCATGCGGGTGGTGGCGTACTCGATCCATGAGGCCCCGGAAGATCGCAGGCGGCTGTTCCACATGCTCACCCACAGTGACGCCTGGGCCCGGCCCCGCACGACGAAGAACCCGCATCAGATCGAGGTGGTTCCCGAGGTGGGAGCCCTGATGTTCCTGCGGTTGGTCGACGCCCAACGGCAGATCGTCGGACACCTGGTCGTGTCCTTGGCCGAGTCCGAGGTGGACTGTGAACCGGGTCCGGCCATTGAGGAGGCCGCGCCGTACCTGGCCGAGTTGCTCCAGGCCCGGCAGCATGACGATGCGGGCCGGTCAGCGCGTTCCCACCAGCTCACCGTTGACCTGGTCACCGGGAGCCCCCGGGAGCGCGGGGCAGCAGCCGAAGCACTCATCGCCGAACGATTCTTGAGCACCGCCGACAGTTACTGCGCCGTGGCACTGGGCGTGGATCCGCGTGGCGCAATGCCACTCGACCATGAGAAGACAGCGCAGGCGGTGTCGCGCACCCTCCGGTTCGTCCGGGAGACGTCAACGGCGACCGTCGTCGGCGGCATCCTGGACAGCCAGGTGGGGGTGCTGATCTTTCCCAGGCCGGTGGTCGTTCCCCGACTCATCCGCATTCTGGAGCATCCGCAGGTGGCCCCGGTCCGCGCCGGGGTCGGCCCACTGCTCACCCTGGACGATGTGCACCACTCGTTCGAGCGGGCACACCTGGCGTGGCGCGCCAGCTGGCTCGCCCCGGACGACCACGAGATCGTGACCACCTGGGACGGCGCGGGACTGGACGCAACGCTGGCCCGGATGCCACTGGAGAACTTCACCCTGGCGGATCTTCCCCCGTCCACCAGGGAGCTGCTGACGGCGGTGGACTCCCCGGGTCTCCTGGCCACGCTGGAGATGTACCTGAGCGCTGGAGGAGACGCCCAGCAGACGGCACGTGCGCTCAGTATCCACCGGTCGACGTTGTACTACCGGTTGGACAAGCTGCGTTCTGCCGTCACCGGCGATCTCGGCGACGGCGCCCTCCGCCGGGACCTGCACACCGGGCTACGGATGGCCCGCCTCGCGGGACTCCTCCCGGAGCCGTGAACCAGTCAGCGCGCTGACGGCCGAGCCGGGCGAGCCGGCTGAGCCGGGCGGGGCGGTGACGCGGGTGAGGCTCGGCAAGCGGTAGCCGGGCTAGTTCTCCTGGCCCTGCGTGCCTTTGCGCAGCACGGCCAGGAACATCGCGTCGGTTCCGTGGCGGTGCGGCCACATCTGCACCGACAGGTGGTCGCCCACGTCCTCCATGCCGGGCACCAGGCCGTGGGCGTCGAGTTCCTCGGCGCCGGACTCGGCGAGCGCGCGGTCGATGATCGCGCGGGTCTCCCGCAGGTCCGGTGAGCAGGTCGAGTAGACGACGACCCCGCCGGGGCGGGCCAGCCGCAGCGCGGAGGTCAGCAGCTCGAACTGCAGCGGGTTGAGCTCGGCGATATCGGCCTCGGCCTTGCGCCAGCGCGCCTCGGGACGCCGGCGCAGGGCGCCGAGCCCGGAGCAGGGGGCGTCGACCAGCACCCGGTCGTAGCCGGGCTCCAGGCCGGGGTCGCGACCGTCGGCGACGTGGACGGTCACCGGCAGGCCGCGGGCGGTCTTCTCCACCAGCTTCGCGCGGTGGGCGGAGACCTCGACGGCGTCGACGTGCGCGGCGTCGAAACGCGCGAGCGCGCCCATCAGCGCGGTCTTGCCGCCGGGCCCGGCGCACAGGTCCAGCCAGCGGCCGTGGTCCTCGCCCTCGACGGACGCCTCGACGGCGGCGCGGGCGATCAGCTGCGAGCCCTCGTCCTGGACCGCGGCCAGCCCCTGGCGCACCGGCTCGAGCTCACCCGGATCACCGGCCTCGAGGTAGACCGCGTACGGCGAGTACCTGCCCTCCTCTCCCCCGGTGATCAGCGCCAGCTCCTCGGCGCTGATCTCCCCGGGGCGGGCCACCAGGTGCACGGTGGGGCGGCCGGAGTCGGCGTCGAGGGCGGCGTCGAGGTCGCCGAGGCCGACGACGCGGGAGAAGGACTGCGCGATCCACTCCGGATGCGCGTGGCGGAAGGCCGCGGCCGCGATCTCCCCGGTGGGGGTGAGCTGCTCGATCCACTTCTCCGGGCGCGTGCGCGAGATGGTGCGCATGATCGCGTTGGCGAAGCCCTTGGCCTTGACGTTGCCGGTCGACTCCACGAGCCGGACGGTGGTGTCGACGGCCGCGTGCGGCTCGACGCGGGTGTAGAGCAGCTGGTAGGCGCCCAGCCGCAGGGCGTCGAGCACCTCCGGGGCGATCTTGTCGAGCTCCCGGGAGGAGCACTCGGCGATGACCGCGTCGAGCACGCCCCGGGCGCGCAGCGTGCCGTAGGTGATCTCGGTGGTGAAGGCGGCGTCGCGGCCGGTGATCTTCCGCTCGCGCAGGGCCTTCGGCAGGATCAGGTTCGCGTAGGCCTGGTCCTCGCGCACCCGGGTGAGCACCTCGAGGGCGAGCACCCGGGCGGCGTCGACGCCGGTGTCCCGTCGCTCGGGGCTCCGCTGGCGGGTGTCCGTGCCGCGCGGCCGGCCCTGCTGCCCCGCCTTCCCGTTCCGCCGCTTCGGCAGGCGGTCACCGGCGGAGGCGCCACGGCCGGACCGTCCGGAGTTCCCGGCGCGCCGGGCGTCGTTGTTCCTGTTGCTGTCGTCCCCGCTCTTGGCGCGGGATCGGAATCCGCCGTTCACTGGAAGTTCACCCCGTCGGTGTCGTGGAGGTTGTTGTTGCCGCGCGCCCAGTCGGCCGCGTCCATCATCTTCTTGCCGGGGGGCTGGATCTTCCCCAGGCGGACGGCACCGGTGGCGGTGCCGACGAGGACGTCGTTCTTGCCGACGCCCAGCTGGCCCGGCGCGAGTGTCGCCTCACCGTCGTGGCGGGTAACGGGGCCAACCTTGAGGCGGTCGTCGCCCAGCACGGTCCAGGCGCCGGGGCCCGGGGTGTGCGCCCGGATGTGGCGGTCGACGGCGAAGTCCGGGGTGTCCCAGTCGATGCGGGCGTCGTCGGTGGTGATCTTGGGTGCGTAGGTGACCTCGCCGGTCTGCGGCTGCGGGATGATCGCGCCGGCGGCGAGGCCGTCCATGGTGGCGGCGAGCAGGTCGGCGCCCGAGTGGGCCAGGCGGGTCAGCAGGTCGTCGGCGGTGTCGGTGGGGCGGATCGTCTCGGTGACCGTGCCAAGGATGTCGCCGGTGTCCAGGCCTTCGTCGATGCGGAAGGTGGTGGCGCCGGTGATGTCGTCGCCGGCGCGGATGGACGCCTGCACGGGGGCGGCGCCGCGCCAGGCGGGCAGCAGGGAGAAGTGCAGGTTGACCCAGCCGTGGGTGGGCAGGTCGAGCAGATCCTTGGTGATGAGGTTGCCGTAGGCGACGACCGGGACGGCCTCCGGGGCCAGCTCGGTGAGACGGGCGCGCAGGGCGTCACCTTCCTCGGTGCCGGGCTTCAGGGTCGCCGGGGTGAGCACCTCGATGCCGTGCTCCTGCGCCAGTGCCGAGACGGGCGAGGGGTGCAGGGTGCGGCCGCGGCCCCGGCGCGCGTCGGGGCGGGTGATCACGGCGACGATCTCATGGTCGGAGTCGATGAGTCGTTGCAGGGCGACGACGGCGGGTTCCGGGGTTCCGGCGAAAACCAGACGCATTCTTGTCAGGACTCCTTCTACTTGGTGAACCAGGCGGCGGTGCGGATTTCAGCCATGACCTGCTTGCGCAGCTCGGGGCTGAGACGCTTGAGGAAGAGCACGCCGTCCAGGTGGTCGGTCTCGTGCTGGATGCAACGGGCCATCAGCCCGGAGGCGACCAGGGAGACGGGCCTGCCCTCGACATCCTGCCCGGAGACGCGCACGGTGTCGTATCGCTCGGTGTCCACGGAGATGTCAGGGATGGACAGGCAGCCTTCCGCGCCGGTCTGCGTCTGCTCGCCCACCGGCTCCCAGACCGGGTTGATGAGGTGGCCGCGCAGGCCGTCCTGGGTGTGGGTGCAGTCGTAGACGAACACGCGACGGGTGACGCCAACCTGGTTGGCCGCCAGGCCCACCCCGCCGGCGTGGTCCATCGTCTCGAGCATGTCCTCGACGAGGGTGGCCAGGTTCGCGTCGAACTCGGTGACCTCGTCGGCACGGGTGGTCAGGACGGGGTCGCCGAAGATGCGGATGTCGCGGATGGTCATGGTGTGCTGCTCGGCTCCTCTAACTG
The DNA here is from genome assembly GCF_000341345.1 of Corynebacterium halotolerans YIM 70093 = DSM 44683. NCBI lineage: Bacteria > Bacillati > Actinomycetota > Actinomycetes > Mycobacteriales > Corynebacteriaceae > Corynebacterium > Corynebacterium halotolerans. The sequence continues at coordinate 1,688,375 of NC_020302.1, forward strand.
GTTCGTGTGCTGTCGACATTCTACGTCGCGGCCACGCAGGAACCGGCGGCGGATCAGGGGCGGGTGAGCGCGGACGCCGGAACCGGCCAGTGCGGTCGCAGCCGACGCATGCGGTCCGCGAGGAAAGCGAGGGCCATGTGGTCGACGGTGACCGCGCAGACCCCGGCGAGCACGGCCTCGATTCCCTGCACCCGGCCCAGCGGCACCACGGGATCATGGTGGTCAAGGGCGGCCTGCCCGGGTTCGAGGTTACTGGGCCGGTGGGTGTGGACGAGGTGATCCGTGAGCTGGACGATCTCCGCCGCGGTGCCGAGGTCGTTGAAGTCGGCGCGCCGGGTGATCACGGTGGTCTCCCCCTCCCGTCCACGCACCAGGTCGAGGCGGTCTGCCCGGGCGAGGGCGTCGATGGCCCGGGGCCCGAGGACGACCTTCTCCCCGCGCGAAAGGACCTCCGTGAGCGTGTCGACGTCGCGTGTTTCGGCGACCCACGCCTCCGGCGGCACGGCGGAGGCGGCCGCTGAGGCGGGGCCGGGATGGACGTCGATCTCCGGGTGCTGCGCGACGAGACCTGCCGCGGTCTCCTCCCTCGCCACCAGGCTCAGCCGGTGCCAGGCGCCGGCACCCCGCAGCGCCTGCAGGGCGAGGAGCCCGAACCCGAGGCAGTCGATGCCGCTGGCCACGACGCACACCGAGTGCCGCTGGACATCCGCCCACCGGCTGGCCACCGGCATCCCACCGTCGTGGAACAGGGTGTCCACGGTCTCGGGCACCGCGAAGCCGGGCTCGGGCTCGAGCAGGCGGACGAAGAACCGGTTCCACTCGTGCTCCACCTCCAGCCCGCACCGGGCGAGCAACACCGTGCCGCAGTGGGCCGTGGTGTGTGCCGGGCGCAGCGCTCCGAGCGCAACCGTGACGGTCGGGGGACTCCGGTGTTCACTCTCGTATGCTCCGTGATTCCCGTGCTGCTGCGGTTGGTGGCCGGTGTCGGCCTCGATACCTGCGGGGACATCCACGGCGATGGACGGCACCCAGCCGGAGATCTGCGCCCAGCTCGCCATCAGGCCCGTCAGGTGCCCCTCGAAGCCACTGCCCACCAGGGCCTCGAGGAGGATGCCATGGGTGTGGTTGATGTCCTCCCGGATGACGTTGTGACCGGTGATGACCCTTCCCCCGGCCTCGAGCAGCTCGGCCAGCAGGCGCTGGTTGCCGCTGCCGTCCGGGAAGTCCCCGGAATAGCCCCGATCCCCTGGGACCAGGACCATGACGTCGACCTGCCGACCGCGGCGGGCCAGCACCCGCCCGGCGCGCAGACCGTCGGCGCCGTTGCCGCCCGGCCCGGCGAGCAGGAGCACCCGGGGCGGCAGGTCAGCGCAGACCGGCCCGTCCACCATCGCCTCGGTGACGTCGGCCAGCGCGTGGGCGGCCATCTCGTGCACGCCGTCCCGCAGTGGTCCGAACTCCTGCCACCGCCGGATCAACTCCTCGTCCATCACCCACCCGTAATGGGGTTCGCCGTCCGGGTCCGGCGGGGTGTCCGGGACCTGTTCGAGGGCCTGGCGGATGCTTGCCGTGGGCACTACGGGAGACATGCGGGCCAGCATAGGCCCGCTTCAGCCTTGACGGCGCTCCAGCGTATAGCCGAGCACCCCCAGACCGAGCATCCCGGCGGCGGCGAAACGCTCGTCGATCCACACCCCGCCGAGCCGCGGCACCCGGTCCGGGAACTCCGACTGGAGCCCTTCCGCACCCGGGAAAGCGAAGGCCGTGCCCATCGACGCCCAGAAGAACGCCGGTAGCAGCGCTCCCGGCGCGGTCCCCCGCTCGCCCTGGCGCAGCGCGATCAGCCCGGCAGTGCCCAGAAGCGCACCGATGGAGATCGTCTGCGCGTCATGGAAGCGGGCGTGCGGCGGCCAGTCCGGGTTGAACAGATGGGTGCGGTTCCAGTCCACCAGGAACCCGCCCACGGCGGTGGCACCCGCCACGAAGGTCAGAATCTTCCGTCCCGCGCTCATGCCCTGTCCCGCCCCAGCAGGCCACGCAGTTTGCCGAAGAGCGAGCTGACCGGCTGCGCGGCCTGCCCGCCCAGACGCCGGGCTGCGGGCAGCAGGGCCTTCTTGTCCTTGGGCACCGCGCGCAAGACGTCGTCGTCGGGCAGCCGCGCGGCGTCGGCACGCGGTGGGTGCCGGTCGGTGACCACCTGATGCGGGCCGGATACCGAGGGGCGGATGTCGAAGTCGAAGATGTCGGTGGGCAGGTAGATCGTGGCGCAGGCGTTGGGGATGTCGACCACGCTCGACAGGTGCGCCTCCACCGGGGCGGCGCCGAGCAGCAGGAAGGCCTGCTCGCGGGTGTAGCCGAAGGCGGTGAGGTAGTCGATGGCGTGCAGACAGGCCCGCTGGTACGCCAGGTAGGGGTCGAGGTAGCGCTGCTTGTCGTTCTCGGTGACCGAGACACCGGAGAACGAGATCCAGTCGTCGTAGCGCGGAGCTCCGTTGCCGGGCACGAAGATCGCGTTCTCCGCCACGCGGTAGGTGGCCATCCCGTCCGGGATGACGTCGACGTGGAGCTCGACGAAACCGCCCATCTCGATCGCGCCGCACAGGGTGATCTCGCCGTCGCCCTGGGAGAAGTGCAGGTCGCCGACGGAGAGGTTCGCGCCGTCGACGAAGACCGGGTAGAACACGCGGCTGCCGCGGGTGAGGTCCTTGATGTCCTGGTTCCCGCCGTTCTCCCTCGGCGGGGTGGTCTGGGCGGCCTCCAGCGCGATACGCGCCGCCTGCTCGTCGGGGACCTCCCCCAGCAGCGCGCCCTTCGGCAGCGGCGGCAGGGCCAGGGGCGGCACCCGCAGCGGGTTGCGCGCCACGAGCCTCGCCTCCCGCTTGTTCCACCGGGCCAGCAGCTTCTCCGAGGGCGCGGTGCCCATCACACCCGGGTGCGGGGCGCCGGCGAAGGAGACCCCGGGGATGTGCCGGGAGGTGGCACGCCCGTCGCGAAAATCCCAGACCGCCTTGTGGGCGTCCGGGAAGTGCTCGTGCAGGAAACCGCCGCCGTGGGCGGGGGCGAAGATGCCGGTGTAGCCCCAGCCCTGGCCGGCCAGCGACCCGGACTCCCCCGCCGGGTTGTCCTCGGGGCCGGGCCCGACGTCGACGATGTCGACGACGAGCAGGTCACCGGGTTTCGCACCCTCGACGCGGAAGGGCCCGGACAGGGGATGGCCGATGTGGAAGGGAGCGGTGAGCACATCCTCGGCCGATTCGTCGTTGCGCACGTGCCCGTCGAACCAGTCACGGCAGTCGACGCGGAAGGTCTCCCCCGGGCGGACGGTGGCCACGGGTGGAATCTCCGGGTGCCACCGGTTGTGGCCGAGACGTTCCTGCTGGTGGAAGGGGTGGTCGGGGTCTAGGGTGAACAGTGGTTCGCTCATGGCGCCCATGGTAGGCCGCTGTTGTGATCTGCGGCACCCTACGCTGCGGGGTCTACCCGGTGGCCGTTCGGGATCGGGCACCCCATGTCCCAAAAGGGGCGATTAGGACGAGCTCGCCTGGAAAAATCCGCGTTTTCAGGGACAGACCGCCTCTTTTGGGACGAGCCGGCGCGCCGGGGTGTCGCTCAGCGAGCACCGGGATCTGAGTGGCCTGATGAACGCGGCCGCGGATTTTTCAGGAGGTCCAACATCGAGCTCCGCGATTCCCGGCGCCGGAAACCGCGCTCATCCACCGACCGCAGACACCTACCCGATGTGGACCGGATCCACCTGCACCCGCAGCGGCAGATCGTCCTTCCGTGCGGCCCGGGCGGTCAGCCCCGCCCGCAGTGCGGCGCCCAGCTCCGAACGGGGCCCCAGCGGGGTGCGGATGAGCAGGCGTTGGGCCGGACCGTGCCTGCGCTCGTCGTACTCGCCGGGCAGGTTCACCCCGGGCGGCAGGTCGACGGGGCCGAGCACCTCGGCGTGGGCGGGCAGGTCGGTGATCTCCAGGAAGGTGTCCAGCGAGGTGCCCGCGCCGTCGATGGCCGCCATGTGCACGGACGGCGGGAACCGGACTTCGCCGCGCTGCGCCAGTTCGGTGGCGGCGGCCCCGACGACGTCCCAGCGGATCAGCGACTGCACCACCGGCAGGCCCGGGTCCGCGACGACGATGACCTCCCCGCCCTTCGCGCGTGGGGCCACCAGGGTGGCGGCGGCCGTCCACTTGGCCAGGGTCTCTTCGGTGGCGCGCAGATCCTGGCGGCCGAGCAGGGCCCAGGTGTCCAGCAGCAGCGCCGCGCCGTAGCGCCCGCCGAGCACCCGCGGTTCGGCCCCCGGCGTGGAGACCACCAGGCCGGCGCGGTGTCCGACGTCGTCGACGACCTTGTTGCCGCCGGAGGTGACCACCCGGGTGCTGGGGAAGGCACGTCCGAGCTCCTCGGCGGTGCGCTGGGCACCGAGGACCACCGCGCGCAGCTTCACCGACCCGCACTCGCCGCAGCGGTGGCGCGGGTCGGGGCGTCCGCACCAGCGGCAGGTGGGCACCCCGCCCCGGTCCTGCCCTTCCGACGGCAGCCCGAGGGGCCCGTTGCAGTGGCGGCAGCGCGCCGGTGCCCGGCAGTTCCCGCACGCGAGCGTCGGCACGTAGCCCTTGCGCGGCACCTGGATGAGCGCCGGTTCGTCGCGGTCGAGGGCCCGGCGCAGGGCCTCGAAGGCGACCATCGGCAGGCGGGCGGAGCGGGCCAGCGGATCGCGGGCGAGCTCGAAATCGGAGTCGGCGGCCGCGCGGATGAGCGGCATGCGCGCCCGCAGGGTGTCGCGCGAGGCGACGAGATCGTGCGCCCACCCGGAGGTGACGAGCAGCTGGGTCTCCGCGGTGCGGGAGTGCCCGGCCAGGATCAGCGAGGTACCCTCCAGCGCGGAGCGGGTGGTGAGCACCTCCCGGGCGTGCGGGTAGGGCGCGCGCGGGTCGACGAGGTTGTCGTCGCCGTCGTGGACGATGACCGCCAGCTTCAGGTCGGCCACCGGGGCGAACGCGGCGGAGCGTGTGCCGACGACCAGGCGGGACTGCCCGTGGAGGATGGACAGGAAACGCCGGTACCTCGCCTGCGGGCCGAGGCTGGCGGTGAGTACGGTGATCTGCTTCGCGGAGACCAGTTCGCGCAGTGCGGTCTCGAGGGCGTCGACGTCGCGCTGGTCCGGGACGACCAGCAGCGCTCCCCCACCGTCGCGCACGACCTTGACCGCCAGGGCCGCCAGGGCCGCGGCCCAGTCGTCGCCCGGGGCGATCTGCCAGGCGGCCCGTGCCGTGGTGCCGGCCAGGACGGCGTCGACGAAGGATTCGCCGTGGACATAGGCCGACCAGGACGACAGGTCGGGTTCGGTGGTCGGGCCCAGCCTCTCCCACGGGGTGTCCGTCTCCGATTCCTCGGCGCGGGCGTGGCGGGCGGGCACGGCCAGGCGGATGAGGTCGGAGCGGATGCCGGCGTAGCGGGCGGTGAGCGACTCCACCAGCCGCGCGGTGGACTCCGGGTAGACGACGTCCGGGGAGATCACCCGCTCCAGGTAGCGCAGGTTGCCCTGGTGTTCGGAACGGGTGACCCGCTCCAGCAGGAGGGCGTCGACCAGGCGCCCGGCGAAGCGCACCCGCACCCGGACGCCGGGTTTCGCGTCGGCGTCCTGGTCATTGCCGACGAGGTAGTCGAAGGGGCGGTCGAGATGGGCCAGGCCCAGCAACGGCAGCACCCGCGCCACCGGCTTGTTTTCAGCGGGGACACGGGTGTTGACCATGGGGTGGGATTCTACAGGCCAGCGGCCTTCCGGAGGGCATCGGCACGGTCGGTGCGCTCCCACGGCAGGTCCAGGTCGAGGCGGCCGAAGTGGCCGTACGCGGCGGTCTGGGCGTAGATCGGACGCAGCAGGTCGAGCTCGCGGATGATGGCGGCCGGACGCAGGTCGAAGACGGCCTCGACGGCCGCCTGGATGGTCTCGTCGGTCAGCCCCTCCTTGGCGGTGTCGAAGGTCTCGACGTAGAGGCCGACCGGCTTGGCGCGGCCGATGGCGTAGGCGACCTGGACCTCGGCGCGGGCGGCCAGGCCGGCGGCGACGATGTTCTTGGCCACCCAGCGCATGGCGTAGGCGCCGGAGCGGTCCACCTTGCTCGGGTCCTTGCCGGAGAAGGCGCCGCCGCCGTGGCGGGCCATGCCGCCGTAGGTGTCGACGATGATCTTGCGGCCGGTCAGGCCGGCGTCACCCATGGGACCGCCCACGATGAAGGAGCCGGACGGGTTGATCAGCAGGGTCAGGTCGTCGGTGACGAACCGCTCCAGGCCCGCGTCCTTGATCACCCATTCGAGCACGTGCTCACGCAGCTGGGCGGCCAGCCAATCCTGGGTGACGTCCGGGGCGTGCTGGGTGGAGATGACGACGGTGTCGAGGTGGCTCGGGCGGTCCTTCTCGTCGTAGGCGAAGGTGACCTGGGTCTTGCCGTCGGGGCGCAGGCCGTCGACGATGCCCTCCTTGCGCACCTGCGTCAGCCGACGCGACAGGCGGTGCGCCAGCGCGATCGGCAGCGGCATGAACTCCTCGGTCTCATTGCTGGCGTAGCCGAACATCAGGCCCTGGTCACCGGCGCCGGCACGGTCGTCGTCCTCGTACTCGGCGCCGGAGCGGACCTCGTGCGAGTTGTCGACGCCGTTGCCGATTTCCGCGGACTGCTCGCCGATGGCGATGTTCACGCCGCAGGTGTGGCCGTCGAAGCCGACGTCCGAGGAGGTGAAGCCGATCTCGACGAGCTGCTGGCGCACCAGGCTGGGGATCTCGACGTAGCCGGAGGTGCGGACCTCGCCGACCACGTGGACCTGACCGGTGGTCACGAGCGTCTCGACGGCCACCCGCGAGTGCGGGTCCTCGGTGAGCATCGCGTCGAGGATGGTGTCGGAGATCGCGTCGCAGATCTTGTCGGGGTGACCTTCCGTCACCGACTCACTGGTGAAGAGTCGGACGGCGGTCGGGCTGGTGGTGTCGAGGGCCACTGAGGAACTTCCTAACGCTGTGATTAATCAATGAAAGGGTACTGCTTGCCCCAACCAATATAGACCAAGCGGTCTAACCGGGCAATCAGGACCGGTGCCGGTCGACGGCCGCGAGGATCTGCGCGGCCACCGAGTGCTTGGAGCCGTCGGCGATCTCCGTGACCGGCCCGGCGGCGTCGAGCAGCCAGCCCCGGTTACGCGTCTGGCCGAAGACCTTGCCCTCCCCCACCTCGTTGCACATCAGCAGGTCACAGCCCTTGCGCCGCAGCTTCGCCCGGGCGAAGTCGAGGGCACTGTGGTCGGCGTCGCCGGTCTCCGCGGCGAAACCGACGATCGTCGTCCCCGCCGGGATGTCACCGTCGCGGCGGCGCTGAACGGTCGTGGCCAGGATGTCGGGGTTCTCCACCAGATCCAGCCGGGTGAGCGCGTCGTCGTCCGATCCCTTCTTCATCTTGGCCCCCGCGGCGGTGGCCGGGCGGAAGTCCGCGACGGCGGCGGCCATGATGATCACGTCGCTGTCTGCGGCGCGCTCCCCCACGGCCTGCGCCATCTCCGCGGTGGAGACCACCGGCACGACCTCCGCCCCCGAGGGGGTGGGCAGGGCGTCGGTGTTGCCCGCGACGATCGTGACCTCGGCCCCGCGGTGGGCGGCGATCTCGGCCAGGGCGAATCCCTGCCGTCCAGAGGACCGGTTACCCAGGTAGCGCACCGGATCCAGGTTCTCCTGGGTGCCGCCGGCGGTGATCAGGACCTTCCGGCCGGTCCAGTCGTGGGTCAGCGCGTGACCGTCGAGGGCGGTGCGGACGACCTCGGCGATCTGCCCCGGCTCGGGCAGCCGGCCCGGCCCGGTGTCCTTGCCGGTCAGCCGCCCGTGGGCCGGTTCCATGACGATGATGCCGCGGCGACGCAGGGTGGCCACGTTGTCCTGCGTGGCGGGATTGTGCCACATCTCCGTGTGCATGGCCGGGACCACGACCACCGGACAGGTGGCCACCAGCACCGTGGCGGTCAGCAGGTCATCGGCCCGGCCCGCGACCAGGCGCGCGATGACGTCCGCCGTGGCCGGGGCGATGACGACGGCGTCGGCCTCCTGCCCGACGCGCACGTGCTGGACCTCGTCCACGGCGTCAAAGACCGTCGTGGAGACGGGGTGGCCGGACAACGCCTCGAAGGTCGCGGCACCGACGAAGTTCAGCGCGCCCGGCGTGGGCACGACACGCACGTCGTCACCGTTCTCCTTGAGGTCACGGATCAGATGGCAGGCCTTGTAGGCGGCGATTCCACCGGCGACTCCGACGACGATGCGGCGCGGCTGCTGGGCGGTCATGCACTCTCCTGTGTTCCCGAGGGACGGTGATATCCCAGATGACTCTACCCGCGGCACCTCCCGCGGCGGTTTCAGGCGGGGAGTGCGCAGCTGCGCACTCCCCGCCTGAAAGACGGCTCTTATCGACGCCGCGGTATCGCGCCCGTTCCCCATCCTCCGGCGCCACCGTTGTCGCGAATCCGTGTGCAGGTCCCGAAAGCGTTGTGCTCGACACGGACATGGACAGACAGGGACAGACAGGGAACGGTCTGGGTCATGGGCACCTTCTCCGATCGGCTCTCGCCGGCACCGCGATTTCGCAGCAGAACCGCGAACGGTAGGTTTCCCAGCGGGAGGAAGTCAGAAAAGCCGGCCTCCAGAGACCTCTTTCCGGCACGGATCTTCCTTGTGCTTTTCCCCGTGATGCTGGTGACTGCCTGACCCTCCACCCTGGAGATCGCAAACGACTCTGCACTGGCGCTGGCGATCATCCTTGCCGCTTTTTCACGGTAGCTGCGACAGCAGGCACGCTCACACGGCGAGCCCCTTCGTGGCTTCTGCCGACTGCAGGAGTTGTCGGGCTCATCGCTGCTGCCGTCGGCGTCTACTTTCGTATCGGGGAGCCGGACGGATTCCTCACACCGTTTCTCATTCCACGTGGCGGCGGGGTCGTCGTGGCCGAGCTGGCGATAACCGCGAACCGTGTCCGCAGCGGGCAGCCGTGAAGCAGCCCTGTGATCCCGCAATGGCACTCAATTTGGACTGCCGTGGACGAGGGTGATGGTGAGACTGACACCGTCGCTCGTCGGTACCTGTACCTTCCTGTGAAACGATCCTCGGCTCCCAGCGAAACTCGATGACCGGGCACGTCGGGCTCGCAGGGCGAGAGCACCGGAAGGAGGCCGTCAGTGAGGCTCTGAGCTGTGGACGACGTTGTGACGCGGCGGCAGCACCAGGTCAAACACCCAGGCGAAGACGAAGGTGTAGAGCAGGAAGAAGATCAGCAGGCCGATCTCGAGAAGGAATGCCTCCACCAGCGACACCTGCAGGATCCACGCCAGGATCGGGACCAGGAAGACGACCAGGCCGCCCTCGAAACCAAGCGAGTGGACGATCCTGCGGCCAAGGGTGCGCTTCTGGGAGCTCTGCCGCCGCTCCCACGCCTCGAAGATCGTGTTCCAGACGAAGTTCCACACGATGGCGACAGCCGAGGAAACCACCGCGATAAGTCCCGAGCTTCCCCCGCCGAAGCCGAGAACCACGAGGGCAGTGGTGACGAATAGGATGGCGATGATCTCATACGTGGCGACGTAGATGACACGCCGGAGAATCGGTGACATGAAGCCTCCTCAGAATCAGATTCATGGGAAGCCTCTTGCAGGTTCACATCCATGGTGCGGTCAAAAGTGCGAAGCGCCGAATGCGATGCCAGGCGTGCTTCGCCGGAAACCATAGCAGAAGTCGTCCCTGCGACGGTGCCGAGCCCGGGTGGGAGGGGGCGACACACGGGCAATCCAGTGAACCCGCCGCCACATCAATGGTGCGCAGCTGCGCACAGACACCACACCCCCTCGCCCTGCCCGTGATCGGGAGGGAGAGGGGGTGTGGTGGCGGTAGGTCGGTGTTCGCCGTTGACCTACTTGCCTTCCTCGTGGTCGAGCAGGCCGGCGTCGATCTCGCGCAGGGCGATGGACAGCGGCTTCTCGCCCGGCTCCGGGGTCACCAGCGGCCCGACGAACTCGAAGACACCCTCGTCGTGCTGCTGGTAGTAGCTGTTGATCTGACGGGCGCGCTTGGCCGCGAAGATCACGAGCGCGTACTTGGAGGAGACCTTGTCCAGCAGCTCGTCGATCGGCGGGGCGGTGATGCCCTCCGGCGGATCGAAGACAGCCTCGGACTTGACGGTCTCGTTGCTCACGTTGGTCACTTGCACCTTTTCATCGGTTGAGGAGACAGGGTTCACGCACGGCGGGGACGGGAACACACCCTGTCCCCTGCTGCCGGCCTGCGCGTCACGCGGCCTCGCGCGGAGATACTCCCTGCAGGATAGCACTGATAGCCGCCACCGCATCATCCACGTTCTCGTTGACCACCACGTGGTCGAACTCGTCCTGGGAGGCCAGCTCCTCACGGGCGGTCTCCAGTCGGCGGGCGATGACCTCGTCGGGCTCGGTTCCGCGACCGGTGAGCCGGTCGACCAGCACATCCCAGGACGGTGGGGCCAGGAAGACGGTCCTCGCCTCAGGCATCATCGCCTTGACGTTGCGCGCCCCCTTGAGATCAACCTCCACGAGGACGGGACGGCCTTCGGCCAACGCCTCCTCGACGGGGGCCGCCGGGGTACCGGAGCGCTGGATGCCGCCGTGGATGTCGGCCCACTCGAGCATCCGGCCGTGGTTGATGTTGTCCTGGAATTCCTCTGGTGTGACGAAGAAGTAGTCCACACCGTCCGCCTCACCGGGGCGGGGTGCCCGGGTGGTCATCGAGACGCTGAAATACAGCCGCTCGACGTCGCGGCGGAGACGCTGAACCACCGTGGACTTACCCACCGCAGAGGGGCCGGCCAGGACGACGAGGTGGCCTGTGGCGTTCTCGCCGGTCATGGACTAGTCCTCGGAGAAACCGAAGCGCTCCAGCAGGGCGCGACGCTGGCGGTCGCCGAGGCCGCGCAGACGACGGGTCTGGGCGATCTCGAGCTCCTCCATGATCTCCTTGGCCTTGACCTTGCCCACCTTCGGGAGGGCCTCGAGCAGAGCGGAAACCTTGGTCTTGCCGATGATCTCGTCGGTCTGGGCCTGGTCCAGGACCTCCTTGAGGTTGGTGCCGCCGCGCTTGAGCTTCTCCTTCAGCTCTGCACGGGCCTTGCGGGCCTCAGCGGCCTTGGCGAGAGCTTCCTTGCGCTGCTCATCGGTCAACTTGGGAAGGGCCACGGGGTTCCTCCGATTCAGATGGGATGGTTGCTTGTTCGGTACATCAGTACCAGATCTCAGCGGCCCACGAGTAAAACCCGTGCTACGACCGCTGACCTTGGACCAGCTTAGCACCGGCCCGGATCCGCACCCGTCGACGCGCCCTGTTTGAGCACGTCAACGCGTTGCGTTCTATAAAGTACCAGCTCATGGGGACGGGAGTCGATCAGCCCTGACCGGGAAAATCCTCCGCTGCCGCGCGCACCGATTCCCGCAGGTCAGCGACGCGCGGCCCGGCGGAGAGCACCGCGCGGGAGATATTCGGGAACGCCAGGTGCGCGACGCCGGCGGCGATGCGGTCGACGTCGTCCGCCGACCCGCCCTGGGCCCCCACGCCGGGCATCAGCACCGGCCCGTTGAGGGCGGACAGGTCCGGTGCCTGCGTCAGCGTGGCGCCGACGACGACGCCGATGTTGCCCGTCGCGCCCTGCTCCGCGTGGGCGGCGTTGCGGCGGGCGCACTCGTCGACGACCTGCTGGGCGATCGTGCGGCCGTCTGCCCCGGTCTGCGACTGCAGCGCCACGGCCTCCGGGTTGGAGGTCGCCGCCAGGACGAACACGCCCGCCGCGTTCTCCTCGGCGAGGTCGAGCACCGGGGCCAGGGCGCCGACGCCCAGGTAGGGCGAGACCGTCACGGCGTCGGCGCGCAGCGGCGAGCCCTCCCCGAGCCACGCCTCGGCGTAGCCGGCCATGGTGGAGCCGATGTCGCCGCGTTTGGCGTCGGCCACCGTCAGGCATCCGGTCTCCCGCAGCGCGGCCAGGGTGTCCTCCAGGACCGCGAAGCCGGCGGAGCCGAAGCGCTCGTAGAAGGCCACCTGCGGCTTGACCAGCGCGGCGGTGTCGGAGAAGGCCTCCACGCAGCGCCGGCTGAACTCGGCTAGTCCGGCCACGTCATCAGTCAAGCCCCAGGCCTGGAGAAGCGAGGCATGCGGGTCGATGCCGACGCACAGGCGGCCGCGGCCGGCCGCCGCGTCGAGCAGCCGCTGTCCGAAGGTCGTCACAGACCGGCCTCCGCCACGGCACCGGCCGCGGCCTTGACGCTGTCGGCGCTGTGGTCGAGCTCCTGGAGGGCGCGCACACTCAGCTCGCCGGCACGCAGGGCCTCGATGCCCTGGACGGCGGCGGTGACGCCCTGGACGGTGGTCACCAGCGGAACGCCGGCGTGCACGGCGGCGCCGCGGATGTCGTAACCGTCGTGGCGGGCGCCGGCGGAACCGGCCGGGGTGTTGAGGATGAGGTCCACCTCGCCGGCGTTGATGAGGTCGACGATGGAGCGCCCGTCGGCGCCCTCGCGGACGTCGGAGGCCTTGAGCACGGTCTCGCACCCGATGCCGTTGCGGCGCAGCATGGCGGCCGTGCCGGCGGTGGCCAGGATCTTGAAGCCCATGATGGACAGGCGCTGGATGGGCAGGATCAGGGTGCGCTTGTCCCGGTTGGCCACGGAGACGAAGATCGTGCCCCCGGTGGGCAGTTCGCCGAAGGCCCCGGCCTCCGCCTTGGCGTAGGCGGCGCCGAAGTTGTCGGCCAGGCCCATGACCTCGCCGGTGGACTTCATCTCCGGGGACAGCAGAGTGTCCAGCATGGAGCCGTCCGGGCGGCGGAAGCGGTTGAACGGCAGGACCGCCTCCTTGACCGCGATCGGGGCGTCCAGCGGCAGGGAGCCGCCGTCGTGACCGGTCGGGATCATGCCCTCCTCGCGCAGCTCCGCCAGGGTCGCGCCCAGCATGATGCGGGAGGCGGCCTTGGCCAGGTGCACGCCCGTGGCCTTGGAGACGAACGGGGCGGTGCGCGAGGCGCGCGGGTTGGCCTCGATGACGTAGAGGATGTCGTCCTTGAGCGCGAACTGGACGTTCATCAGGCCCTTGACGCCGATGCCCTTGGCCAGAGCCTCGGTGGAACGGCGGACCTTCTCGATGTCCTCGGCACCCAGGGTCATGGGCGGCAGGGCGCAGGCGGAGTCGCCGGAGTGGATGCCGGCCTCCTCGATGTGCTCCATCACGCCGGCGAGGTAGACCTCCTCGCCGTCGGACAGCGCGTCGACGTCGATCTCGATGGCGGAGTCGAGGAAGCGGTCGACGAGCACCGGGTGGTCGTCGGTGATCTCGGTGGCGCGGCTGATGTAGTCGGCCAGGGAGGCCTCGTCGTAGACGATCTCCATGCCGCGGCCGCCGAGGACGTAGGACGGGCGCACCAGCACCGGGTAGCCGATCTTCCTGGCGACGTCGCGGGCCTCCTCGAAGGAGGTGGCGGTGCCGAAGTCCGGGGCGGGCAGCTGCGCGGCGTGCAGGACCTCGCCGAACTCGCCGCGGTCCTCGGCCAGGTTGATGGCCTCCGGGGTGGTGCCGACGATCGGGACGCCGGCGTCGGCCAGGCGCTGGGCCAGGCCGAGCGGGGTCTGGCCGCCGAGCTGGACGATCACGCCGGCGACGGTGCCGGAGGCGGCCTCCGCGTGGTAGACCTCCATGACGTCCTCGAAGGTCAGCGGCTCGAAGTAGAGGCGGTCGGCGGTGTCGTAGTCGGTGGAGACCGTCTCCGGGTTGCAGTTGACCATGACGGTCTCGTAGCCGATGCGCGACAGCTCGAGCGCGGCGTGGACGCAGGAGTAGTCGAACTCGATGCCCTGGCCGATGCGGTTCGGGCCCGAGCCGAGGATGATGACCTTCTCCTTCTCGGTCTGGGCCTCCACCTCGGACTCGGCTGCCGGGTCCAGCTCGTAGGCCGAGTAGTGGTACGGGGTCCGGGCCTCGAACTCGGCCGCGCAGGTGTCCACGGTCTTGAACACCGGGCGGATGCCCAGCGACCAGCGCAGGCGGCGCACACCGTCCTCGCCGGCGAGCTCGGGGCGCAGGGTGGCGATCTGGGCGTCGGACAGGCCGTGGTACTTCGCCTCGCGCAGCAGCTGCTCGTCGAGCACCGGGGCGTCGAGAAGCAGCTGGCGGAGGCCGACCAGCGCCTCGAGCTCGGCCAGGAACCACGGGTCGATGCCGGAGGCCTCGTGGACCTGCTCGACGGTGGCGCCGAGGCGTAGGGCGAGCTCGGCGTCGTAGAGGCGTCCCTCGGTCGGGCGCTTCAGGTCCTCGAGGACGGCCGTGACGTCCGTGGCGTGCTCGCCGGCGAAGTACTCGTCCGGACGGGTCCAGAAGCCGACCTGCTTCTGCTCCAGGGAGCGCATGACCTTGTTGAGGCCGGCGATGTAGTTGCGGCCGATGCCCATGGCCTCGCCGACGGACTTCATGGTGGTGGTCAGGGTGTCGTCGGCGCCCGGGAACTTCTCGAAGGCGAAGCGCGGGGCCTTGACGATCACGTAGTCCAGGGTCGGCTCGAAGGCGGCCGGGGTGACACCGGTGATGTCGTTGGTGATCTCGTCGAGGGTGTAGCCGATGGCCAGCTTGGCGGCGATCTTCGCGATCGGGAAGCCGGTGGCCTTCGACGCCAGCGCCGAGGAGCGGGACACGCGCGGGTTCATCTCGATGGTGATGATGCGCCCGTCGGCGGGGTTGATGGCGAACTGGATGTTGCAGCCGCCGGTGTCCACGCCGACCTCGCGGATGATGGCGATGCCGAGGTCGCGCAGGTCCTGGTACTCGCGGTCGGTCAGGGTCAGTGCCGGGGCGACGGTGACGGAGTCGCCGGTGTGCACGCCCATGGCGTCGACGTTCTCGATGGAGGCGATGACCACGACGTTGTCGTCGCCGTCGCGCATGAGCTCGAGCTCGAACTCCTTCCAGCCGAGGATGGACTCCTCGATCAGGACGTTGGCCTCCGGGGAGGCGGCCAGTCCCCCGCCGGCGATGCGCTCGAGATCCTCCTCGGTGAAGGCGAAGCCGGAGCCCAGACCACCCATGGTGAACGACGGGCGGACGACGACGGGCAGGCCGAGCTCGGCGACGGTCTCGTGGACCTCGTCCATGTTGTGGCACACCGCGGAGCGGGCGGACTCGCCGCCGACGGAGGCGACGATGTCCTTGAACTTCTGGCGGTCCTCGCCGCGCTCGATGGCGTCGATGTCGGCGCCGATGAGTTCGACGCCGTACTTCTCCAGGGAGCCGCGGCGGTCGAGCTGGATGGCGGCGTTCAGGGCGGTCTGGCCGCCGAGGGTGGCCAGCACGGCGTCGACCGGGTGGCCCTGCTCGATCTCCTTCTCGAAGATCTTCTCGATGTACTCCGGCTGAATGGGCTCGACGTAGGTGTGGTCGGCGAACTCCGGGTCGGTCATGATGGTCGCCGGGTTGGAGTTGATGAGGGTGACCCGCAGGCCCTCCTCCTTGAGGACGCGGCAGGCCTGGGTGCCGGAGTAGTCGAACTCGCTGGCCTGGCCGATGACGATGGGGCCGGAGCCGATCACCAGGACGTGCTTGATGTCAGTGCGCTTGGGCATGGTGTGGAGGATTCCTTCCTGGTGCTTACTTGGCCGAACCGGCGGTGTTGTTCGGGGACTGCGTGGCCATGAGCTCGATGAACTGGTCGAACAGCGGGTTCGCGTCGTGCGGGCCGGCGGCGGACTCCGGGTGGTACTGGACCGAGTAGGCCATGCCGTTGTCGAGGGCGACGCCCTCGACGCAGTCGTCGTTGAGGCAGCTGTGGGTGACCGTGGCGGGGCCGAAATCGGTGTCGAAGTTCTTCCCCGGGGTGCCCTCGAGGGCGAAGCCGTGGTTCTGGGAGGTGATGTCGATCTTGCCGGTGACGTGGTTGATCACGGGCACGTTGATGCCGCGGTGGCCGAACTTGAGCTTGTAGGTGCCCAGCCCCAGGGCCCGGCCGAGGATCTGGTTGCCGAAGCAGATGCCGAACAGCGGGATTTCGCGCCCGATGACCTCGCGGGTGATGGCGACCATCTCATCGGCGGTGGCCGGGTCACCCGGGCCGTTGGACAGGAACACCCCGTCCGGGTGGTACTGCTCGATCTCCGCCACCGGGGTGTTGGCCGGCACGACGATCGTGCGGATGCCGCGCTGGGCGAAGTGGTTCGGGGTGGCGGTCTTCAGGCCCAGGTCGTAGGCGACGACGGTGTACCTCGTCTCGCCGGCGGCCGGGATCTCGTAGGGCTCGTCGGTGGAGACCTCGGCGGCCAGGTCGGCGCCGACCATCGAGGACTGGCCCTTGACCTCGGCGACGAGCTCCTCGACGGGGCGGCGGGCGGCGTCGCCGGAGAAGATGCCGGCGGCGATGGCGCCGTGGTCGCGCAGGTGGCGCACCAGGGCGCGGGTGTCAACGCCACGGATGCCGATCAGCCCCTGGGCCTCCATCTCCTCGGACAGGGTGCGCCGGGCGCGCCAGTTGGACACGCGCCTGGCCAGGTCGCGGATGACCAGCCCGGCGGCCCAGATGCGGCCGTCGCGGGACTCGTTGTCCTCGTCGTTCCAGCCGGTGTTGCCGATCTGCGGGGCCGTCGCGACGACGATCTGGCGGTGGTAGGAGGGGTCGGTCAGGGTCTCCTGGTAGCCGGTCATGGCGGTGGTGAAGACCGCCTCACCCAAGGTGGTTCCGGTCGCGCCGAAGCCGAGGCCGTGGAAGGTGCGGCCATCGGCGAGGACGAGGACCGCGGGGGTGTGAGCCGGGGTGGTGGAGGACGTCAAGGCGTCACCTTTCGCTTGGTCAGTATGCATGTTATTCAACTATTTGTATTCTATGCGATCAGGCGTCGACGCTCGAACGCGGTGTGGCGGACACGGCGTTCACGCAGGTCAGGCGTCCCCGCAGCACGGTGGTGGTCACCCGGGCGGAGAACTCCATGCCCTCGTAGGGGGTGTTCTCCGCCTTGGAGGCCATCTCAGAACCCCGGGCGGTCCAGGCCGAGCCCGGGTCCACGACCGTCAGGTTGGCGGGCTCGCCCACCGCGATGGGTCGGCCCTGGCCGGGCAGGCGGGTGATCTCGGCGGGGCGCTCGCTCATCACCTTCGCCACCCAGCGCCAGTCGGCCAGGCCGGTCTTGACGAACAGTTCCGCGATGACCGCGAGCGAGGTCTCCAGGCCGAGCATGCCCGGCCTGGCGTGCTCGAACTCGCAGCACTTGTCCTCCGAGCCATGCGGGGCGTGGTCGGTGGCCACGCAGTCGATGACCCCGTCCAGCAGCGCCTGCCGCAGGGCGAGCGTGTCGTGCTCCTCACGCAGCGGCGGATTGACGCGGAAGGTGCCGTCGTAGGTGCCCAGCTTCTCGTCGGTCAGCAGCAGGTGGTGCGGGGTCACCTCGGCGGTCATGGGGATGTCCTGGGACTTCGCCCACTTGAGCAGCTCGACGGTGCCGGTGGTCGAGGCGTGGCAGATGTGGATGCGGTTGCCGTGGTCACGCGCCAGCAGGGCGTCGCGGGCCACGATGGACTCCTCCGCGGCTCGCGGCCAGCCCCGCAGTCCGAGGCGGGCGGCGTTCTCGCCCTCGTGCGCCACCGCGCCCTCGGTCAGGCGCGGCTCCTCGGCGTGCTGGGCCAGCAGGACGTCGAGCCCCTTGGCGTACTCCAGGGCGCGGCGCATCAGCAGCGGGTCGTCGACGCACTTGCCGTCGTCGGAGAACATGCGGACGCGCGCCTCGGAGGCGGCCATCATGCCGAACTCGGTCAGCGACTCGCCGTTCAGGCCCTTGGTGATGGAGCCGACCGGGTGGACGTCGCACAGGCCGGCGTGCTGGCTCTTGAACCAGACGGACTCGGCGATGACCGGCTGGTCGGTGACGGGGTTGGTGTTGGCCATGGTGAACACCGCGGTGAAGCCGCCCCGGGCGGCCGCGGCGGAGCCGGTGAGGATGGTCTCGGTGTCCTCGCGGCCGGGTTCGCGCAGGTGGACGTGCATGTCGACCAGGCCGGGCAGCAGCACGTTCCCGCCGCCGTCGACCGTACGGTCGGCCTCCGTGCCGGCCGCGGCGGCGAGGTCGGTGATGACGCCGTCGGTGATCAGCACGTTGACGGGCTCACCCTCGCCGTAGGGGCGGACGTTGGTGAGCAGGAGGGTGCCGGACTCGGCGGGCGCGAGTGTGCCCGTGGCCGGGAAATCGGTGGTGGTCATGGGTGTTCCCTTTCTTCGACCTACGGGCTACAGGCCGGCGGCGGTCGAGGTGCCGCCGGCGGCGAGCAGGGTGAACAGCACGGCCATGCGCACGTGCACGCCGTTGTTGACCTGCTGGAGGACGGCCGCGTTGTCGGCGTCGGCGACGGCGTGGTTGATCTCCATGCCGCGCAGCATCGGGCCGGGGTGCATGATGACCGCCCCGTCCTTCATCCGGGCGGCGCGGTCCTTCGACAGGCCGTAGAGCGTGGCGTACTCGCGGTGGGAGGGGAAGAAACCGCCGTGCATGCGCTCGGCCTGCACGCGCAGCATCATGACGACGTCGGCGTCGGCGATCTCGGCGTCGAAGTCGTGGCTGGTGCGCACCGGCCAGTTCCCCACCCCGTGCGGCAGCAGGGTCGGCGGGGCGACGAGGACGACCTCGGCACCGAGGGTGGACAGCAGGTCCACGTTGGAGCGCACGACGCGCGAGTGCAGGCAGTCGCCGACGATGAGGACCTTGCGGCCGGAGATACTCCCGAGCCGCTGGCGCATGGTCACGGCGTCGAGCAGCGCCTGGGTGGGGTGCTGGTGGGAGCCGTCGCCGGCGTTGATCACACTCGGGCCGTCGCCGCCCGGGGCGATCCACCCGGCGAGCAGCTGGCCCGCCCCCGAGGACGGGTGGCGCATGATGACGGCGTCGGCGCCGATGGCGGACAGGGTCTGGCCGGTGTCCTTGAGGGACTCGCCCTTCTTCACGGACGACGACGAGGCGGAGATGTTGATGACGTCCGCACTCATCCACTTGCCGGCCGTCTCGAAGGACGAGCGGGTGCGCGTGGAGTTCTCGTAGAAGAGGGTGAAGATCGTCCGCCCCCGCAGGGTCGGCAGCTTCTTGATCTCCCGGCCCGCCAGGGCCTCGCGGAAGCGGTCGGCCTCGTCCATGAGACCGAGAATCTCGTCACGGGACAGGTCGGCGATGGACAGCAGGTGCTTCATCGGGCGTCCTCCCCGGATTCCGCGCCGACACCACGGGTGAGCACGACCGCGTCGCGGCCGTCGATGGCCTCGAGCAGCACGCGCACGTCCTCGGAGCGCGACGTCGGCAGATTCTTGCCGACATAGTCGGCGCGGATGGGCAGCTGACGGTGGCCGCGGTCGGCCAGGACGGCGAGCTGGATCTGCTCCGGGCGGCCGATGTCGCGCAGGGCGTCGAGCGCGGCGCGGACCGTGCGTCCGGAGAACAGCACGTCATCGACGAGCACGACGATCGAGCCGTCGATGCCGCCGTCCGGGATGGTGGTGGGCTTGAGCGCGCGGTGCGGGCCGCGGCGCAGATCGTCGCGGTAGAGCGTGATGTCCACCGCTCCGACGGGCACGGCCACGCCGGAGAATTCCTTGATCTTGCCGGCCAGTCGTTCGGCCAGGGGCACTCCCCCCGAAGGGATGCCCAGCAGGATGATGCGCGGGGCACCGGGTGAGTCCAGTGCCGTCTTCTCGATGATCTGGTGCGCGATGCGTGCGACAGTGCGCGCCACGTCGTCGGAGCCGAGTAGCTCGACGGTGGCAGGTGAAACGTCCTGTTCGCTCATCGTGACCTCCTTCCCCGCCTCTCTGTGCGGTCCTTAAAGGATGTCTGTATGGGTCGAATGGTGTCTATGCTTGAAGACTGGTGCTGATCCTAGCACCGCCGCCACCCCACGGTGGGAACCCCGGAAGTGAGAGGCAGCCCTCATGAGCCTTACCGCCAGCCACGTTGTCCCGGCACCCCGCGAACAGGTCTGGGAGTGGCACACCCGTCCGGGGGCGGCAGCGCGCCTGTCACCCCCCTTCGTGCCCATGACCCCCATCCGGCAGGCCGAGCGGCTCTCCGACGGCACGACGGTCTTCGCGCTGCCCGCCGGATTGAAGTGGGTCGCCCGCCACGACCTGTCCAACTACCTGCGCGGCCGCCGCTTCACCGACGTGTGTGTCAACGCCCCGGTCAAGGCCTTCGCGAACTGGCGCCACCAGCACGAATTCGTCGACCATCCGGACGGCACCCTGATCACCGACACGGTGTCCACCCGCCTGCCGTTCTCCACGATCAAGCCGATGTTCGCCTACCGGCAGCACCAGCTCATCGCCGACTTCCGCTTCCTCGACCGGATCAGCCACCTGCAGCCCGAGCACCCGTTGACCGTCGCGGTCACCGGCTCCCGCGGACTCGTGGGCCGGGCGCTGACCGCGCAGCTGCGCACCGCCGGACACGAGGTCATCCAGCTGGTGCGCAACGAACCGAAGGCCGGGCAGCGTCGGTGGGACCCCTCCTCCCCCGCCGCGGACCTGCTCGACGGCGTCGACGTGCTCGTCCACCTGGCCGGCGAGCCCATCTTCGGCCGCTTCAACGACTCCCACAAGCAGGCGATCCGCAACTCCCGCGTCGAACCGACCACGCAGCTCGCCCGCCTGGTGGCCGAATCACCCTCCGTGACGACGATGATCTCCGGCTCAGCGGTCGGCTACTACGGCGCCGAACCCGGGGAGGACATCCTCACCGAGGACTCCGGGCCGGGTGAGGGATTCCTGGCCGAAGTCGTGCGCGACTGGGAGACGGCCACCGCCGCGGCCACCGGGGCCGGCAAGCGGGTCGTCACGCTCCGCACCGGGGTGGTGCTCTCCGGCCGCGGCGGCATGCTGCCGGTGCTCAAGGCACTGTTCTCCACCGGGCTCGGCGGCAGCTTCGGTGACGGCAATTTCTGGTTCTCCTGGATCGGCCTCGACGACCTCACCGACATCATCGTCCGCTCCGCCCTCGACCCGGCGATCGTTGGCCCCATCAACGGGGTGTCCCCCGAACCGGTGCTCAACCGCGACATGGTGGCGGAGCTCGCCGGGCAGCTGCACCGGCCGGCCGTCATCCCGATCCCGACGCTCGGCCCGACGCTCCTGCTGGGCCGGGAGGGCGCCCACCAGCTGGCGCTGGCCGACCAGCGGGCCGTCCCGGCTGCCATGGAAGCGGCGGGCCACGTGTTCCGGTACCCGACGCTCGGTGCGGCGCTCGCCCATGAACTCGGCGGCGAGGAGCTGTGGGCGGAGCCCAAAGGCGAACCGGTCGGCGAGCTGACCGACTGAGACCTGCCCCCGAGCTCCGGGCGTGCGCAGCTGCGCACTCCTTCTTTCGCCTGCGTTCGCTGGCGGCCATGGATCCCGCAACCGGTGGGTGCATGCGTGGTGCTGATCGCGGGATTCGCCACGGGCCCGACGGGTGGGACAGGACCCCGCCGCTCCCCCGGCGCAGGATCTGCGGGCCGTGTCGCGGGTGGGCGGGGGGACATCCAGCCCCTAGGGTGGACCTGACCACATGTTCTCCATCCAGAAGGACAGAGCAAACCGACGTGACCACGCCAGATCAAGAACGCGTACCCGACACCCCGGTCGCCCCGGTGACCCCGCAACGGGTCGCCGACATCCTCGAGGCCGAGGGCCTGCAGTACCGGCTCGAATCCACCCCCGTGCCCTCCGCCGAGGAACCCGCCACCGTCGTGCGCACCGGCTTCAGCAACGCCGCCATCGCCTTCAGCGTGGACGGTGACCACCTCGTCTGCGACTCCCTGTGGCGCGGCCAGGTGCCCACCACCGACGCCCCCCGACTGCTCGGCATCGCCAATGAGTGGAACCAGACCCAGTTCACCCCCACCCTGCGGTTCTTCGAGTCATCCGACGGCGGGCTGGCCGTGAGCGCCCACCGTCAGATCAACACCGCCGAGGGGCTGAGCCGCAACCAGATCGGCGCCTTCGTCATGTCCACCCTCGACACGATCGTCGGCGCATTCCAGTGGGTGGAAAACCAGCTCCCGGAGCTGGTCACCTGGGAGGAGAACCATGAGCACTGATCAGAACACCACCGCCGACGTCCCCGCCGAGGTCACCCTCGACCGGATCATCACGGTCATGGACGGTTTCGACATCGAGCTGACGCGCCACGAGAACCATGACGTGGCCACCGCGAACCTCAACGGCACCCCCGTGACCTTCGCGCTGCTCGGCTCCGTCTTCATCGTCCGCGCCGACTCCGTCACCGATCAGAAGCTCTCCGACGGGGATCCGACGCTGTACCTGGCGGCCAATCAGGTCAACTGCGTGAGCTTCGGCGCCCGCGCCGCCGTGGTGGACCGGGCCGAGCAGCTCGTCGTCCGCACCGAGCGCGACGTCCTGGTCGCCGCGGGCATGACCGACCCGCAGCTGACGGCCTCCCTGCGTTCCGCCGTGGACGGGGTGCTCGCTGCGCAGGACGGCATGCTCGCCGCCGCCCAGAAGCTGCAGGCGGTGCGCGCCGCCCACGAGGACGAGGCTGCCCAGAACTAGCATCCCGCGGCCTCTGCGTCAGCTCTCGGCGAGGCGCCGGCGCTCCTCCTCGACATCGAAGTGGGGCTCGGGCCAGTCCATGTCAAAGCTGCGCAGTGCGTCCAGCAGCAGGTGTTTGACCACCATGCGGGCGTAGTCCTTGTTGTCGCCGGGGACGCAGTACCAGGGGGCGGCGTCCGTGGAGGTGCGCGTCATCGCGATCTCGAAGGCCTCCATGTACTCGTCCCACAGCAGGCGCTGGGTGATGTCGTCGGGGTCGTACTTCCAGTGCTTGTCGCGCCGTTCGAGGCGTTCCGCCAGGTTCTCCCGCTGGAATTCCTTCGAGATGTGCAGCATCACCTTGACGATGCGGACGTGGCGTTCGGCCAGCCCGTTCTCGAAGTCGACGATCGCGCCGTACCGACGCTCGATCTCGTCCGCGGGGCTGAGCTGCTGCACGCGGTGGACGAGCACGTCCTCGTAGTGGGAACGGTCGAAGACCACGATGCGCCCCGGCTCCGGCTCGTGTTGGCGGATCCGCCAGAGGAAGTCGTGCGCCTGCTCCTGCTCGGTGGGGCGGCCGAAGGCGACGGTGTCGACGCCCTGCGGGCTGAACACCTTGAAGACCTTGCGGATGACCCCGCCCTTGCCCGAGGTGTCCATCCCCTGCAGGATCAGCAGCACCGCCCCGGTGTGGTCCTCCCGCAGGGCGTTGGCGTGCAGCATTCTCTGCAGATCCTTGAGCTCGTCGTCGGGCCCGTCGAACGCCCTGTCCAGTTTCTTCTCCCCACCCGTGAATCCGGGGGTCGAGGCCGGGTCGACGTCGCGGAGGCGGAAACCCTCCCCGACCCTGAGTGCGAGTGCGTCCTTGACCGTGAAATCGCTCATGCCCCGATGGTAGGGAAATCCGCGGGCTGGCCGCAGGGACGACGACGCCCTCCCCGCCGTCACAGGTGGGGAGGGCGTCGAGGCACCGGGGTGCTAGACCCGGTTCTCGCCTTCCGGCAGCTCCGGAACATCCGCGGGATCCGCGTCGGTGGGCTCCGGCGACGCGTCGGCGGTCTGCGGGGTCTCGGGGGCCTGGGGGGCCTCCGGCAGCTCCGCGACATCGGCGGGCTCCGCTTCCGAATCGGCGACAGTCTCCGGCGTGGCCGTCTGCAGCGGGTTGCCCTCCGCGGAGGACTGCGCGACGTCGTCGAGCACGGCGTGGATGTAGGGCGGCGCGACGTTGTTGGAGTACTCGCTGGCCAGCTCAACGCCCTCGACGACGGCGGTCGCCTTCGGGACGTCCGGGTTGTGCAGCAGTTCCCACACGGCGACACGCAGGATCGCGCGGTCGACGGCCGGCAGCCGGTGCAGCTCCCAGTCCACGGAGAGGTAGCGCTCGATGGTCTCGTCGATGCCGTCGAGTTCCTCGGCCGCCCCGGAGATGATCGTCCGGGTGTAGTCGGCGATGGGGGCGACGGCGGCGTCGGGCTGGCGGGCCAGCTCGACGCGGTCCTCGACGATCGCAACCGGGTCGACGTCGCGGGCCTCGGCCTCGAAGAGGATGTCCACCGCGCGGCGGCGGGCGCGGTAGCGGGCCCCGTGGCGGCGGAAGTCCCGCTGGGACTTCGCGTCCCGGCCGGCCGGGGTGTGCTGGGTGTCAGGTGTGTGGCTCACAGTGCGATTCTGCTAGTTGGAGACTCGGGAGAGGTACGAGCCGGAACGGGTGTCGACCTTGACGACGTTGCCGGTCTCGATGAACAGCGGGACCTGGATCTCAGCGCCGGTCTCGAGGGTGGCGGGCTTGGAACCGCCGGTGGAGCGGTCGCCCTGCAGGCCCGGATCGGTGTGCTCGATCTTCAGATCCACGGAGACCGGGAGTTCGGCGAAGAGCGCCTCGCCCTCGTGGAAGGAGACCTGGACCTGCATGTTCTCCAGGAGGAAAGCGGCGGCGTCGCCGAACTTCTCCGGGGAGAGCTCGACCTGCTCGTAGTTCTTGTCGTCCATGACCACGTAGGCGGAGCCGTCGTTGTACAGGTAGGTCATGTCACGGCGGTCGACGGTGGCGGTCTCGACCTTCACGCCGGCGTTCCAGGTCTTGTCGATGGTCTTGCCGGAGACGACGTCCTTGAGCTTGGTGCGCACGAAGGCGGGGCCCTTGCCCGGCTTCACGTGCTGGAACTCGACGATCTGCTGCAGCTTGCCGTCGACCTTGAGCACAAGGCCGTTCTTGAAATCGGCGGTGGTTGCCACGAAAGTACTCCCTCGGGGTAGTGGACCTGGGTCTTCAACTGCACCAGACTACACCACCCGTAGCTCCTTGCCGACAGGGGTGATGATCTGCGGCGCACCCGCGGTGATCAGCAGGGTGTCCTCGATGCGCACGCCCCCACGCTCCGGGATGTAGATGCCGGGCTCAATGGTCAGGGTCATGTCCTCGGCGAGATCGCCGGCGCCCACGCGCGACGCGGACGGGCCCTCGTGCACCTCCAGACCGATGCCGTGGCCGGTGGAGTGCACGAAGTACTCACCGTAGCCGGCCTCCTCGATGATCGCCCGGGCCGCGCGGTCGACCTCGACGAGCGGGGTACCCGGGGTGGCCGCCGCGATGCCCGCGAGCTGGGCGCGCAGCACGACGTCGTAGATCTCGCGCACGAAGTCGCCGGCCTCCCCCATGACCACCGTGCGGGTCATGTCGGAGTTGAAACCACGGGCATGCGCCCCGAAGTCGATGGTGACGGGATCACCGCCCTTGATGACGCGGTCACCGGCCGAGTGGTGGGGCTTGGCGGAGTTCGGGCCGGAGGCGACGATCGTGTCGAAGCTGGTCCGCTCCGCGCCGAGCAGACGCATGCGGTACTCGAGGTCGGCGGCGACGTCGCGCTCCGTGCGTCCGACGGCCAGCTCACCGGCGTCGAGCAGCTCCTCGAAGGCGCGGCAGGCCAGCGCGGCCACCTCGGTCAGACGTTCACGCTCGACCGGATCCTTGCGCAGGCGGATGTCCTCGATCACACCGGTGACCGGCACCAGCGTGACGTCCTCCCGGCAGGCCTCCCGCAGCTGCTCCAGCTGGGCGACGCTGACATAGTCGGCCTCGAAGCCGATGCGGCGGGGACCTTCGATGCGCCCGAGCAGCGCCTCCGCGCAGGGCCGGGCGATGACGGCCTCGATGTCCGGCACCTCCTCGGCGATCTGCGTGCGGTAGCGGCCGTCGGTGGCGATCTCGGCGGTGAGATCCTTGGCCAGGACGAGCGCTGCGTTGGAGCCGGAGAACCCTGACAGGTAGCGGACGTGGATCAGGTTCGTGACCAGCATCGCGTCAATGCGCTGCCCGGCCAGACGGGCCGACAGGGCGCGCCGGCGCGTCAGGAAACGAGTGTCCGCATAAGCCATGGAAAACCTCCGGTTGGTCGTGACGGCGTCCGTCCCCGGCGTCTGCCATGGACGGCCTGCGACGCCTCGGGAGAGGGACCTGAATGCGCCCAGCCTATCCTCAACCGGACCGGGGGATGGGCCGAACCCCGCTGATACGGAGGTGGTGTCGGGGGTAGCGGGGGCGCTGCTCCCGACTCCTACCGGCTCCTACCGCTCGGCGAAATACTCGAGCGCCAGCAGGTAGCCGCGCACCCCGAGGCCGGCGATGACGCCGCGGGCGATCGGCGAGAGATAGCTGTGGCCACGGAAGGCCTCGCGGGCGTGCACGTTCGAGATGTGCACCTCGACGAAGCCGGGGCCGTCGGCGACCTCGGCCAGGGCGTCGCGCAGGGCGACGGAGGTGTGGGTGAAACCGCCGGGGTTGATGATCACGGCCCAGCCGTGGTCGGCGGCCTCGTGCGCCCAGTCGAGCAGATCACCCTCATGGTTGGACTGGCGGCACTCGACGTCGACGCCCAGGCCGGAGGCACGTTCGGCGATCATCGCCTCGACGTCGGCGAGCGTCGTGGAGCCGTAGACCTCCGGCTGGCGCCTGCCCAGGCGGTTGAGATTGGGCCCGTTGATGACGAGGACCTTCATGGCGTCAGTTCCCTTCTGCGATGGCGTCGTAGGCGGCGGCCAGCTCCTCGCGGGAGGGGCCCTCCAGGCGGGTGGTCTCCCCCGCCCCGGTCAGCGCGACGAAACGGATGTGGCCGTCGCGGTTCTTCTTGTCGCGGGTCATACCGGCGTAGAGCTCGTCGAAGTGGCCGGCCGGGTAGCTGGTGGGCAGACCGATGGCGTCGAGGATGCGGCGGTGGCGCTCGACCAGATCCGCGTCGATGAGGCCGCGCGCCTGCGCGAGACGGGCGATGAACATCATGCCGACGGCCACCGCACTGCCGTGACGCCAGCGGAAGTTCTCGCGCAACTCGACGGCGTGGCCGAAGGTGTGGCCGTAGTTGAGGATCTCGCGCAGGCCGGACTCCCTGAGGTCCTGGCCGACCACGTTCGCCTTTACGGTCACGGAACGCGCGATCAGCTCGGGCAGGTGGCCGTCGACCCGCAGGCAGGCGGCCGGGTCGGACTCGTAGCGGTCCAGGATGACCGTGTCGGAGATGAACCCGGTCTTGATGATCTCGGCGGATCCGGCGACCAGTTCCTCGGTGGGCAGAGTGGGCAGCCGGTCGAGGTCGATGAACACCGAGTCGGGTTCGTGGAACGCACCGACGAGGTTCTTGCCCGCAGCGGTGTTGATGCCGGTCTTGCCGCCCACGGCGGCGTCGACCATGGCCAGCAGCGTGGTGGGTACCTGGATGACCTTCACCCCGCGCATCCACGCGGCGGCGACGAAACCGGCCAGGTCGGTGACGGCGCCGCCGCCGAGACCGACGACGATGTCACGGCGGCCGAAGGTGGCCAGGCCGAGGGTGTCCCACAGTTTGCCTGCGACCTCGAGGGTCTTGCCGGCCTCGGCGTCGGGGACGTCGAGCAGGTGCACGGTCAGGCCCCGGGCCTCGAGCGCCTCGGCCAGCTCGCGGGCGGGCTGGACCAGCGTGGGCTGGTGGATGAGGGCGACCTGGGCCGCTCCGGTGTCCGCGGCACGGTCGGCGACGGCGTCGTTGAGACCGTGGTCGATGGTCACGTCGTAGGGGCTGGGTCCGTTCACCCGGATCGTGGTCACGTGGGCTGCTTTCCTTTCACTGGCGGCGGGCTCCCGCCGGGCTCGTTCTACAGGGTGTCGAGGTAGCCCAGGACGTCGGCGACGACCTGCTGCGGGGTCCGTCCGTCGGTGCGCACCCGGTAGCCGGCGACCGCGCGGTAGAGCGGGGCACGGGTCTCGAGGAGCGTGCGGTAGTGGGCGGCGGGGTCCTCGGCGGCGAGCACGGGACGCGATGACTCGCCGGAGGTGCGGCGCACCCCCTCCTCCACGGAGACGTCGATCCACACGACGTCATGCTGCGTGAGCAGCTGACGGGTGGACTCGGTGAGCACCGCTCCCCCGCCCAGGCTGACGATGCCGCCGGTGGCCAGGGCCGTGGCGACGTGGCGGGCCTCCAGCTCCCGGAAGGCGGGTTCACCGAGTTCGGTGAAGACCTCGCCGCAGGATTTCCCGGCCTCCTCCTCAATGAGCCTGTCGGAGTCCACCAGCGGCAGGCTCAGGGCCCGGGCCAGCCGGCGGGCGATCGTCGACTTGCCGGCGCCGGGTGGGCCGACGAGCACCACTTTCGGGCGGGTGTGGCACACGGCGTGGCTGAGGTCCAGGTCCTCCGGGTGCGCCAGCTCCTCGCGGGCGTCCTGGATGGCCTGCTCGAGCCCGGCGTTCACGGTGGTGTCCTGCTCGTTACTCATCGTTCTCCTCGGAGTCTCCCCCGTCGCTTCCCCCGAACCTGAGGCGTTCTGCGACGCGTTCCTGATAGGCGGCGATGTTGCGCTTCGTCTCGGCCAGCGAGTCACCGCCGAACTTGGTGAGCACGGCGCGCGCCAGGACCAGCGCGACCATCGCCTCAGCGACGACGCCCGCGGCGGGCACCGCGCAGACGTCGGAGCGCTGGTGGATGCCGGTGGCGGCGGAGCCGTCGGCCATGTCGACGGTCTTCAGTGCCCGCGGCACCGTGGAGATCGGTTTCATGGCCGCGCGCACCCGCAGGGGCTGACCGTTGGTCATGCCGCCCTCGAGGCCGCCGGCGCGGTTGGACAGCCGCTCCAGGCCGTCGTCGCCGCGAACCATCTCATCGTGGGCCTCGCTGCCCCGGCGGCGGGCCTCCTCGAATCCGTCACCCACCTCGACGCCCTTGATGGCCTGGATGCCCATCAGGGCGGCGGCCAGCTGGGCGTCGAGACGGTCGTCGCCGGAAATGTGGGAGCCCAGTCCGATGGGCAGTCCGTGGACGATGACCTCCACGATGCCGCCGAGGGTGTCGCCGGCCTTCTTGGCGGCCTCGATCTCGCCGATCATGGACTCCTCCGCCGCCTTGCCGAAGGCGCGGACCGGGGAGGCGTCGATGTCGCCGAGGTCGGCGAAGGTGGGGGCGGGCCCCTCGTAGGGCGCGGACGGGCCGATGGAGATGACGTGGGAGAGCACCTCGACGCCGAGGGCCTCACGCAGGAAGCTGCGGGCGACGGTCGCGGCGGCCACCCGCGCGGCGGTCTCGCGGGCGGAGGAACGCTCCAGGATCGGGCGGGCCTCATCGACGTCGTACTTGATCATGCCGGCGAAGTCCGCGTGGCCCGGGCGCGGACGGGTGAGCTTGGCGCCGCGACCGGAGGACATGGCGGCGGCTATCTCCTCGTCATTGAGGTCGACCGGCTCGGCGGACATGATGGTGGTCCACTTCGGCCACTCGGTGTTGCCGATCATGATCGAGATGGGGCTGCCCAGGGTCAGCCCGTGGCGGATGCCGGTCAGGAGGGTCAGTTCGTCGGCCTCGAACTTCATGCGGGCGCCGCGGCCGTAGCCGAGCCGGCGGCGGGCGAGCTGGTCCGAGATCTCCTCGCGGGTGACCGGGACGCCGGCGGGCATGTGTTCAAGGAGGGCGATCAGGGCCTGACCGTGGGATTCCCCTGCAGTAGTCCAACGAAGCATGCGGTCATTGTCTCATGACAGCGTGCGGGGGTGGGGATGAAGGCTCCGTTAATTGCGGTTCACGTCACCACGTCGGCCCCGAAGGCCACCGCGAGCGCCGTTGCCGCAACCATCGACGGCCCGTGCGGCAGGGCCTTCGAGCGGGTGCCGACGGCCGCGGACAGCGTGATCAGCGACGCCCCGAGCACCGCCGCGAACCAGGCCGTGACCCCCGCCGCCGCGGCGAGGGTACCCAGGCTCAGCGCCAGCTTCACGTCCCCTCCCCCGATGCCCCGGCGGGATGCTCGGCCGCCTGTCCGGCCGGTCCCCCGCAGCCCGACAAGCACGTAGAGCCCCGCCCAGGCCAGGCCACCGAGCAGGACCGGCGGGGCGGTCAACAGCGCACCGAGACCCGCACCGAGGGCGGCCGGCAGGGTCAGGGCGTCGGGCAGGCGGCGGTGATGCAGGTCGTGCAGACACAGCGCCACGGCCCACGCGACGACGACCACAACAGCTGCTCCCCCGAGCAGGACACTCCCCCACACACCCGGCAGGTTAACCCAGAGCGGCTGTTTTCGCGCGCTGTGCATTGACGGGGCCGACGGGGCCGGAGTGTGCCGCGGGCAGCGATTGTGCCGGCTGCGGGCTCCCGCTCCCAGAGAACGCGGGATTGTCGCTGGGTCGAGCGGGGGTGCGGGATCGACCGAACAGGATCGACCCAGCGGGATGGCCGTCACCCACCGGGCGGTGCGCCTTCCGGGTGAAGGCCATCGGTGCGCAGCTGCGCACCCCCTCTACCGCAGCGACTCCTCCAACGCGCGGCGCATGGCCGCCCGCGGCGCCTGACGGCCGGTGAACTGCTCGAACTGTCTGAAGGCCTGGTTGGCCAGCATGATGTGTCCGCCGACACTGGGATAGCCGTTGGCGGCGGCACTCACGATCAGCGGCGTCGGCCACGGGTCGTAGATGACGTCCAGTACCGGGGCGTGGCCGAGCTCTGTCTCCCGGCCCTCGATGGCCGCCGAGGGCACCGTCGAGACGATGACGTCCGCGGCCACGGCGAGTGTCTCCAGGTCGGCGTCGTAACCGACCATCCGGAAATCCGCGCCCCGGGGCTTGACCAGCGGAGCGAGTTCGGCGCTGCGGTCGCTGCGGTTGACCACGGTGATCTCCCCGACCCCGGCCTGGGCCAGTGACCACAGGGCCGGACGGGCGGTGCCTCCCCCGCCGATGACCAGGGCGCGGCGGATCTGTCCGAGTTCCCCGTCGAAGAGTTCATTGAGTGCGCCGGTGATGCCGTCGCAGTCGGTGTTGTCGGCCCGCCACCCGCCGTCGGTGCGCACGAGTGTGTTGGCTGAGCCGATCTCGCGGGCACGGTCCGTGACCTCGTCGGCGAACTTGAGGGCGGCGAATTTGCCGGGCATGGTCACGGAGAACCCGACGAAGGATTCGTCGGCAGCACCGACGATGTGCGGCAGCTCCTCCGCCCCGCACTCGATGCGGGTGTACTCCCAGTCGTCCATGCCGAGTGCGCGGTAACCGGCGGAGTGCAGGATCGGCGAGCGGGAGTGCTCGATCGGCGAACCGAGGACAGCCGTGCGGTGGGCGATGCCCGGGTTCTGCGGCCCGGTCATCGGCTCTGGTCCAGGACGCCGGACTCGAGGGCGGTCTGCACGTCCTCGAGGTGCTCGTCGAAGGTGTTGTTGAACACGGTGGTGCCGTCCTGGTCGATGGTGACGAAGAAGA
The DNA here is from genome assembly GCF_000341345.1 of Corynebacterium halotolerans YIM 70093 = DSM 44683. Lineage (NCBI taxonomy): Bacteria > Bacillati > Actinomycetota > Actinomycetes > Mycobacteriales > Corynebacteriaceae > Corynebacterium > Corynebacterium halotolerans. Next base: position 1,719,656 of record NC_020302.1, read on the forward strand.
GCCAGTCACCCTCGGCGGGGTTCTCCATCGCCTCGATCGCCTGGATGGAGGCCGCGGCGATCGGGGTCTCCGGCAGCCCATCCTTGGCGTAGGTGTTCCAGGGGGTCTCCCGGGCACGGTCCTCGTCGGTCGTGGCGACCTCGACCTCGGACAGGCCGTAGTTGACCGTGGAGTCGAACTCGAGGCGCATCGGCTCCTCGAGGCGGTTGAGGATCACACGGGCGACCTTGTCGAACTCGCCCGCCGGCGCCTCGCGCTCCACCAGGGAGGCGGCGGTGAGCAGCTCATACGGGGTGAGGCCGATCGCCTGGGCGCGCTCGACGATGCCCGTGTCGTTGTAGGTGGTGGCGGAGCGGGTGAGCAGGTCGGAGAGGATGCCCTGGGCGTCCAGGGTCGGGTTGACCACGTACTGGCCGGGCACGATCAGCCCCTCCAGCCGCTTCGGGTCTCCCTCGCGGGCGGCCACCGGCTCACGGGCCCACTCCGGCACACCCAGCTCGGCGAGGTCGGCGGTGGCCGCGACGTTCTGCAGTTCCTCAGCGGGAATGCAGTTGGGGGATCCCTCAGCGCAGGTCACCGCGGAGATCTGCGAGTAGATGCCGGGGCGCACGTCGCCGCCGATGACGGAGACGTCCATCAAGGTGGCGCCGCCGTGGATGTCGAGCAGCTCCACCCGGTTAGCGGGATCCAGCAGCGCGGCGACGGCCGACTCCGCGCTCATCTCCTCCTGCAGCCGGTAGAAACCGGGCTGGACGGAGGAGGCGTCGGGGTTCGCGGCCGCGGCGGTCTGGAACGCCGAGTCGGTGGCGACGATGCCGCGCTCCTCCAGCTCGGGGCCGAGCTGGGAGATCGACGAGCCCTCGGGGATCTCGACGAGCTGGGTCACGCCGTTTCCGGTGCCCTCGTAGTCGGTGGCGGTGGTCTGCGACTCATCGCCGGAGACCTGCACGCCGATGTAGATGACCGCGCCGATGATCAGCACGACGGCCGCGATGAACAGGGCCATGCCGCGCTGCCGCCGTTTGATGTACTTCGGCTCCATGCGGCGGCCCCCCTGCCCCCGGGGCGGGAGGGCGGTGGACCGGCCGCGGTCCCGGGACTGGGTCATCGGGTTCGTGGTACTCATACGTGCTGCTCCTGTGCGTCGGAGTCGGAATCGTCGGTGCCGGGGGCCGCCCCGGGCTGGGCCTGGCGGCTGAGGGCCGCGGTCCGGGCGTCGAGCCAGGACTGGAGGATCTCCACGGCGGCGGCCTGGTCGATGACCCGCCGCCCGGCCTTCTCGGAAACGCCGGCGGCCCGTAGCGCGGTGGTCGCCGCGACCGTCGTCAGGCGCTCGTCGGCCATGCGGACCGGAACGTCGCGGTCCGCGGCCTGCAGGCGGCGGCGCAGGCGGAAGGCGATCTCCTTCGCGTGCTTGACGCTGCGGGAGCCGTGCCCCTTGAGGTCACGGGGCAGACCGATCACGACCTCGACGGCGTCGTACTCGTCGACGAGCGTGAGCAGCCGGTCGATGTCGGCCTTGTCCCGGTCCTTGAATCCGGTCTCCCGGGGGACGGTCTCCACGGGGGTGGCGAGCACCGCGTCCCGGTCGGAGGAGGCGACCCCGATCCGGACGGTGCCGACATCGATGCCGATGCGTCGCCCGGGCCCGGGATCGTCGACGCCGGGAGTGTCGGGGGTGACCTTCATCGGTGTCGTGACCCTTTCCTTCGCTGATGGTGTTCTCGGCGCCGGCCCGGAACTTCCTGAGAAACGCCTATGACCTCGCCCACTACAACGTAGCGGAACTCGGGCGGCCGAGGGGGAAGGTGAGCCGGAGCGTTCCGGCACCGTTGCAGCAGTTTACCCCGGCCAGGTTCCCCCGGCACGGGGTACGCCGAATTAGAACTTCCCGATCTCGTCGCGCAGCGCGGCGAATCCGGCCTCCAGGCCGTCGACGTCCGCACCCGAGCCCTGCGCCATGTCGGGCTTGCCGCCGCCACGGCCGTCGATGTAGCCGGCCAGCAGTTTGACCAGGTCGCCGGACCTGACGCCCTTCTCCACGGCCTCCTTCGTGGCGCCGACGATGAAGGGGACCTTGGTGCCGTCGGCGGCGGCCAGCGCCACCACGGCCGGGGTGCCGGCCAGGCGCCCGCGCAGGTCGGTGGCGACAGTGCGCAGGTCGCCGGCGGACACACCGTCGGACAGGCGGGTGGCCAGCACGGTGATGTCGCCGATGCGGGTGGCCCGCTCGAGCAGTTCGCCGGTACGGGCGGCCAACTGCTGGCGGTGGAGGTTCTCGATCTCCTTCTCCGCGGCCTTCAGTTTCTCGGTCAGCTGGCTGATACGCTCCGGCAGCTCGTCGGTCGGGGCCTTCAGGGCGGTGGCCAGGCCACCGGCCAGCGCGGCCTCCTTGGACAGGTAGCGGAAGGAGTCCATGCCGGAGTAGGCCTCGATGCGGCGGGCGCCGGAGCCGACGGAGGACTCGCCCAGGAGGGCGACGGGGCCGATCTGGGAGGAGTGCTCGACGTGGGTGCCACCGCACAGCTCCAGGGAGAACGGACCGCCGATCTCGACGACGCGGACGTTCTCGCCGTAGTTCTCCCCGAACAGCGCCATCGCCCCCATCTTCTTCGCCTCGTCCAGGCTGGTCTCGACGGTGTTGACCTGCCAGTCGGCATCGACGGCCTGGTTGGTGATCAGGCCGATCTCATCCAGCTGCCCGGGCGACAGGGAGTCGGTGTAGTTGAAGTCGAAGCGCAGGTAGCCGGGGCGGTTGAGGGAACCGGCCTGGACGGCGGTGGGGCCGAGCACCTGGCGCAGCGCGGCGTGGATGAGGTGGGTGGCGGTGTGCGCCTGCCGTGCCCCGTGCCGCCAGTCGCCGTCGACCTCGACGCGGACCTTGGAGCCCAGGTCGATGCCGCCGGAGCGGACGGTGGCCTTGTGGATCCACAGCTTCTTGCCGATCTTCTGCACGTCGTTGACGTCGAGGACGGCGTCGCCGGTGAGGATGCGGCCACGGTCGCCGAGCTGGCCGCCGGACTCCGCGTACATCGGGGTGGTGTCGAGGATGACCTCGACGTCCTGGCCCTCGGTGGCCTGGGTGACGGCCTGGCCGCCGGCGACCAGGCCGAGCACGGTGGCGTCTCCGGTCAGCTCGGAGAAACCGGTGAACTCGGTCGGGTGGTTGTCCACCCACTCGCGGTAGAGCGACTCGTCGGCGTGCGCGTGCTTCTTGGCCTTGTTGTCGGCCTTGGCGCGGGCCTTCTGCTCGGCCATGGCGGTCTCGAAGCCGGTCATGTCGACCTCGAGGCCGGCCTCGGCGGCCATCTCCAGGGTCAGGTCGATCGGGAAGCCGTAGGTGTCGTGGAGGGTGAAGGCCTGCTGACCGGCGAGGGTGTCGCGGCCGGTGGACTTGACCTGGGCCGCGGCCTCCTCGAACAGGTGGGTGCCGGACTCCAGGGTCTTGAGGAAGGCGCGCTCCTCGGCCACCGCGACGCGGGTAATGCGCTCGCGGTTGTCGAGGATCTCCGGGTAGGACGGGGTCATCGTGTCCATGATGGTGGTCATGAACGTCTCGAGGGTCTCCCCCCTCGCGCCGAGCAGGCGGGCGGAGCGGATGATGCGTCGCAGCAGGCGGCGCAGGATGTAGCCGCGGCCCTCGTTGGCGGGGGTCACGCCGTCGAGGATGAGCATCATGCCGGTGCGCGAGTGGTCTGCGATGACACGGAAGCGGACGTCATCCTCCTGCTTCTCACCGTAGGTGGCGCCGGTCAGCTGCGCGGCGGCGTCGATGACCGGGCGCAGCAGGTCGGTCTCGTAGACGTTGTCCACGTCCTGCAGCAGGCAGGCGATGCGCTCGACGCCCATGCCGGTGTCGATGTTCTTCTTCGGCAGCTCGCCGACGATGGGGAAATTGCCCTTGCCGTCGCCCTCGCCGCGCTCGAACTCCATGAAGACCAGGTTCCAGATCTCCATGTAGCGGTTGTCGTCGGCGGCCGGGCCACCCTCATTGCCGTAGGCGGGGCCGCGGTCGTAGTAGATCTCGGAGCAGGGCCCGCAGGGGCCGGGCACGCCCATGGACCAGTAGTTGTCCTCCATGCCCAGGCGCTGGATGCGCGCGGCGGGCACGCCGATCTTCTTCTCCCAGATCTCGGCGGCCTCGTCGTCGTCGAGGTAGACGGTCACCCACAGACGCTCCGGGTCCAGCCCGAAACCACCCTCGGCCACGGGGTCGGTCAGCAGGGTCCAGGCGTGGGTGATCGCGCCTTCCTTGAAGTACTGGCCGAAGGAGAAGTTGCCGGCCATCTGGAAGAACGTGTTGTGGCGGGTGGTGATGCCGACCTCGTCGATGTCGAGGGTGCGCACGCACTTCTGGATGGAGGTGGCGGTGCCGTTCTCGTAGGGAGGGTTCTGCTGGCCCAGGAAATACGGCTTGAAGGGCACCATGCCGGCGTTGACGAACAGGAGCGTGGGATCGTCGAGGATCAGCGATGCACTGGGCACGGCGGCGTGACCGGCCTTGACGAAGTGCTCGGTGAATCGCTCGCGGATCTCATGGGTCTGCACGGCAGGTGTCCTCGCTTTACGGAATTGACGGTCGAAAGTGTCAGCGCCTTACTCTACCCCCAGCCCGCGGAAGTTATTTCTTCCCCCGGACGATCCGCCGCAGCCGACCCAGGAACTCGGCGATGCGCTTCTCCGCGCCGTGTCCGGTCGGCCGGTAGTACACGGCGTCGTCGAGGTTCTCGGGGATGTACCGCTGCGTGACGACGCCGCGCGGGTCATCGTGGGGGAAGAGGTAGCCGACGGCGTTGCCCAGCCGTTTCGCCCCCTCGTAGTGGCCGTCGCGCAGATGCGCCGGCACGGGACCGATCCTCCCGGCCCGCACGTCCTCGGTGGCGGCGGAGATCGCGTTGATCACGGCCGGCGACTTCGGGGCGGTGGCCAGGTGGATGGTGGCCTGGGCCAGGGTCAGCCGCGCCTCGGGCATGCCGATCAGTTGCACGGCCTGGGCGGCGGCCACGGCGGTCTGCAGGGCAGTGGGATCCGCCATGCCGATGTCCTCGGAGGCGTGGATGACCAGGCGGCGGGCGATGAACCGCGGATCCTCGCCGGCCTCGAGCATGCGGGCCAGGTAGTGCAGCGCGGCGTCGACGTCCGAGCCACGGATCGACTTGATGAACGCGCTGACGACATCGTAGTGCTGGTCGCCGTCGCGGTCGTAGCGCACCACCGCCCGGTTGACGTTCTCACGGACCGTGTCCACGCTCATCGACGCCCCGTCGGCCACCGCCTCTGCGGCGGCCTCGAGGTAGGTCAGGGCGCGGCGGGCGTCGCCGCCGGCGAGCAGGACGAGCTGGTCGAGGGCGCCGTCTTCTGCGGTGATGCGCCCGGCCAGGCCGCGCTCATCGGTCAGCGCACGCTCGAGCAGCCCGCGGAGGTCGACGTCCTCCAGCGGGTGGAGCTGCAGGAGCAGCGAGCGCGAGAGCAGGGGCGCGACGACGGAGAACGACGGATTCTCGGTGGTGGCGGCCACCAGCAGCACGGTGCGGTTCTCAACGGCCGCGAGCAGGGCGTCCTGCTGCGTCTTGGAGAAGCGGTGCACCTCGTCGATGAACAGGACGGTGCGCTCGCCGTGGATGAGATCGCGGCGGGCGGTGTCGATGACCTCCCGGACCTGCTTGACCCCGGAGTTCAGGGCGGACAGGCCGACGAAGTGCTGGCCCGTGGCGGAGCTGATCAGCGAGGCGATGGTGGTCTTGCCGGTGCCGGGCGGGCCGTAGAGGATGACGGAGGCCTCCCCGGAGCCCTCCACCAGGCGGCGCAGCGGGCGGCCCGGGCCCAGCAGGTGCTGCTGGCCGACGACCTCGTCGAGGGTGCGCGGGCGCATCCGCGCGGCGAGCGGGGCGCCGGGGCCGGCCCGGAAGAAGGCGGAGCCGCGGGAGTCGGCGCCGGATGCTCCCGGTTCCCGGTCGTCCGGGGTTCCGAACAGGGCGTCCTGGGACATGTCGACCGCTGGCCTAGATCCGTGGCTCGGTGACCCGCTCGGCGATCTCGGCGCCGAAGGCGGCGACGACAGCGCAGTACGGTTCGGTGCCGCGGGCGGCGTAGCGGGCCAGTGCCTCGAAGGTCTCGTAGAGGTCGCGGCGCACGAGCAGCTCGTCCTCGGTGAACGGCCCCTCGTCGGCCGGGCGGAGGAAATCCCCCGTGACCTCCAGATCCGGTTCCTCCTGCAGGGGCCGGCCGATGGCCTGCCACTCCTCCTCGCTGATCAGCCCCTCACGGTGGAAGGTGGCCACCGCGTTGGACATCGACCCGAAGTGCATCAGGGACACGCTCGACAGCGCCCAGCCGATGAGCGCCGCCAGGACACGGGCGTGGAGGTGGCTCTCGTTGTTGACGTTGGGCCACAGGGCGGAGACCTCCTGGGTCCAGGACTCCACGAACACGTCGGCCTCGTCGTCGCTGACCGGGCGGGAGAAGACGAACTGCGGGAAACCGGCGATCACGCAGGCGAGATCGAAGCTGACGTCCCGGAAGCCAGCCCACTCGTAGTCGAGGAAGTGGGTCTTGTCCGCGACGATGATGTTGTCCGGGGACAGGTCAAACGGCGTGAACGCCCGGTGGCGGGCCGACATCAACCGTCCGGCGGCATCGCGGGCCATCTCCGAGACCACCTCGGGGACCTCGACGCCGCCCTGGCGCAGCAGCTCCTCGCCGAGCTGGATCGACTGGAGCAGCGAGCGGTCGCGCAGGTGCTGGATCTCGGCGGAGCCGGGGTGCTGGCGCAGCATGCGGGTGAGCAGGATCTCGAAGTCCTGCTCCCGCCCGGCGGTGCCCGAGTGCATACGGCCCAGGGCGGTGCCCAGATTGCGCAGGATCTGCACCCGGATCTCCGGATCGCGCTGGTTGAGCAGATCCTCGAAGGTGTCGCCGTCACCGGAGTCGGTGATGACGATGATGCGCCGGTCGATGTCGTGGGCCAGGAGGACGGGGCCGGGGCGCACCTCCTCCGACAGGGAGTTGGTGAACTGGTAGGCCACGACCTCCCGCACCAGGGCGGCGTCGTCGAGGGCCTCCCCGGAGACGGGCACGTACTTGAGAATGACGGAACGCTGCTGCAGGAAGGGTGAGGACGCGACCCGTGCCCGCAGGACGACGGCGCTGCCGGAGCCGCTGAGCTCCTGTACCTCGGAGAGCCGCTGAGCACCCCCGAAACGTTTCGACAGCAGATCTTCAGCGGTCTCGACGATGTCCTCGTTGGTCAGCTGCACGGTCGCTCTCCTTCAGCGCTCCGGCGGGTCTACGGTGGGGCGCCTACATATGACTCGACGGGGTCACCGATGCGGCCCCGGACCTGCCGGATGACAGACCCGCACTCAGCGGGTCCGCCTCCTCCTTCATTGTGCCCGATGTCCGGACGGCCGGACAGGGGTTCCGCCGGCCCGGGTGCCCCGGGCCGGACGACGGGGCGCCCTAGTTCGCGGCGGTCCCGGCCTTCTGGTCGGCCTTCTTCTCCTGCTTGGGCTTGGCGTCGATGCCCGACTCCCTGCGCTGCTGCGGGGTGATCGGGGCCGGGGCGTCGGTGAGCGGATCCACGCCGCCGCCGGACTTCGGGAAGGCGATGACGTCGCGGATGGAGTCGAAGCCGCCGAGCAGGGAGACGATGCGGTCCCAGCCGAAGGCGATGCCGCCGTGCGGCGGGGCGCCGAAGGCGAAGGCGTCGAGCAGGAAGCCGAACTTCTCGCGCGCCTCCTCCTCGGTGATGCCCATGACCTGGAACACGCGCTCCTGCACGTCACGCTGGTGGATACGGATGGAACCGCCACCGATCTCGTTGCCGTTGCAGACGATGTCGTAGGCGTAGGCCAGGGCCTCGCCCGGGTTGGAGTCGAAGGTGTCCAGGTACTCCGGCTTCGGGGAGGTGAAGGCGTGGTGCACGGCGGTCCAGGCGGAGTTGCCCACGGCGACGTCGCCCGAGGCGACGGCGTCGGCGGCCGGCTCGAACAGCGGGGCGTCGACGACCCAGGTGAAGGCCCAGTCGCCCTCCCTGATCAGGCCGAGCTTCTCGGCGATCGCACCACGGGCCGCGCCCAGCAGGGCACGGGAGGAACGGGTGTCGCCGGCCGCGAAGAAGATGCAGTCGCCCGGCTTGGCGCCGACATGCCCGGCGATGCCGGCGCGCTCGGCCTCGGTGATGTTCTTGGCGACGGGGCCCGACAGCTCACCGTCCTCGCCGACGAGGATGTACGCGAGGCCCTTGGCGCCGCGCTGCTTGGCCCACTCCTGCCAGGCGTCGAGCTGTCGGCGCGGCTGGGAGGCGCCGCCCTCCATGACCACGGCGCCGACGTACTCGTTCTGGAACACCCGGAAGGTGGTGTCGGCGAAGAAGTCGGTGCACTCGGTGATCTCGATGTCGAAGCGCAGGTCCGGTTTATCGGAGCCGTAGCGGCGCATGGCCTCGGCGTAGGTGATGCGCGGGATCGGGGTGGTGATCTCGTGGCCGATCAGCTTCCACAGCTCGACGAGGATCTCCTCGGCGAGGGCGATGACGTCCTCCTGGTCGACGAAGCTCATCTCGACGTCCAGCTGGGTGAACTCCGGCTGACGGTCGGCGCGGAAGTCCTCGTCGCGGTAGCAGCGCGCGATCTGGTAGTAGCGCTCCATGCCGGCGACCATCAGCAGCTGCTTGAACAGCTGCGGCGACTGCGGCAGGGCGTAGAAGGAACCCGGCTTCAGCCGTGCCGGCACCAGAAAGTCCCGGGCGCCCTCCGGGGTGGAACGGGTGAGCGTCGGGGTCTCGATCTCGGTGAAGTCGTGGGTGTCGAGCACCCGGCGGGCGGCCTGGTTCGCCTTGGACCGCAGCCGCAGGGCATCACCCTGGACCGGGCGACGCAGATCGAGGTAGCGGTACTTCAGACGGGTCTCCTCGCCGACCTCACCGGCCGAGGAGACGTCGTCCAGCTGGAAGGGCAGGGCCGCCGACTCATTGAGGACGGTGAGCTCGGTGACGTTGACCTCGATGTCACCGGAGGGCAGGTTCGGGTTCTCCGACCCCTCGGGCCGGGCCTCGACCACGCCGGTGACCTGCAGCACGTACTCGCTCCGCAGGTCATGTGCCCGCTCGGCGACCTGGGACTCACGGAACACCACCTGCGCGAGGCCGGACCGGTCGCGCAGATCGATGAAGATCACGCCACCGTGGTCGCGACGACGGGACACCCAACCGGTCAGGGTTACGGTCTGTCCAGCGGATTCTTTGCGGAGCTCCCCCGCGAGATGAGTACGCAGCAAGGCGTCTACGTCCTTCCAGTAACAACGTCAGGTTCTATCAGCCGATCACTTTACCTTCTTGGCCGGACACCCTCAGGGAGCGGCCCTGGCTCACCGCCACTGTGCGCCGGCAACCGGCCGAACTCCCGGACGCGCCGCGGCCTACCCACCGGCTTCCGTGGCATGATTTTCCCATGACCTTCCGTGGTGATGTGAGTAGATCCAGTGGCCGGGCCCGCACCGGGGGCCGCCGTGGCGGGCTGATCGTCGGTGGCGGCGGCGTCGGCACCCTGGTCCTGGTGGGGTTGTTCCTGCTGCTCGGCGGTAGTCCCGGCGACGTCGGAAACCTGCTCGGCGGCGGGGACCAGCAGCAACTCGATCCCGGGACCGACACCGGTGGCCTGGAGCACTGCCAGACCGCCGAGGACGCCAACACCTACGCGGACTGCCGGGTGGCGGCCACCGCGCTCTCCCTCGACCAGGTCTGGGGCGAGCAGCTGCCTGCCCAGGCGGGACTGGAGTACACCGAGCCGGGCCTGATGATCTTCGAGCAGTCCACGTCCTCCGGGTGCGGTGCCGCCTCCGCGGCGACGGGGCCGTTCTACTGCCCCACCGACCAGACCGCCTATTTCGACGTCTCCTTCTTCGAGCAGCTCGAACAGCTCGGCGGGGAAAACGCTCCCCTGGCGCAGGAGTACATCGTGGCCCACGAGTTCGGCCACCACCTCCAGCACCTGGAGGGCACCCTGGGGATGAGCGACTACAACAACCCCGGCGCGGACTCCAACGCCGTCAAGATCGAGGTGCAGGCGGACTGCTATGGCGGGGTGTGGGCGCATTACGCCGATGACGGGGCGGACGCACTGCTGGAGACGATCACCCCCGACCAGGTCGCTGACGCCATCGCGACGGCCGGGGCGGTCGGTGACGACAACATCCAGAACCGCTCCGGCGGCGAGGTCACCCCGGAGACCTGGACGCACGGTTCGTCCGAGCAGCGGCAGCAGGCGTTCCTGGCGGGCTATGAGTCGGGCGCCATGTCGGCCTGCGACACCCTGGACCGCGGCGGGTACCGGAAATAGATGTCCCATTCCCGCCGGGCGGTCCTCGCCCGGGAATTCGGCCCACCGCTGGAGGTCCTGAATCTGGAGACCGTCGCCTCGAGCGTGCCCGCCGCCGGTCGCGTGGCCGTGCGGATGCTCGCCTCCCCGATCAACCCCTCTGATCTGATCCCGGTCACCGGGGCCTACCGGTCACGGACAGCCCTGCCCGTTGTCCCGGGGTTCGAGGGGGTCGGGGTCATCTCTGCGGTCCATCCGGGTGAGGATGCCACTCTGATCGGGCGGCGGGTACTGCCGGTGGGGTCGGCGGGCGGCTGGCAAACCGTGAAAGAGTGTCCCGTGGACTGGTGCATCCCCGTGCCGGAGGAGGTGAGCGAGGAACAGGCGGCGACCGCCTACATCAATCCCCTGACCGCGCTCCGGATGGTCGAAACCCATGCCGTCGCCCCACATGTCCGCACTGCCGTGGTCAATGCGGGCGGCTCCGCCATCGCCCAGGTGCTGGTGCGACTGTTGCGCGGCCGGGGTATCCGCACCATTGGGCTGTGCCGGCAGCCGGGCTCGGTGGCGGATGCCTCGCTTTTCGACGCCCTGATCCCCACCGCCGGAGGCGGCTGGGAGGCGCGGCTTGCCCGGCTGGGGCCGGTGGATCTGGCGTTCGACTGCGTCGGTGGCGCCGAGGGTGCCGCCCTGGCCGGATTGCTGCGGCACGGTGGGACGTTGGTGCACTACGGCCTACTGTCCGGGCGCCCGCTCCCGCCCTCCCTGTGGCGGCATCGTCCGGACCTGGTCATTGATCTGTTCCGGCTGCGGGGCTGGGTGCACACGGTGGGACGGGCGGAGCTGCTCGCCGCCTTCGACGGTGTCTTCGAGCTGGTGCGGACCGGAGTTGTGCGCACCAGGGTGCAGGAGCGGTTGCCCCTGGCGGAGTTCCGGGCGGGCCTCTGGCTTGCGGTGGAGCACTCCTCCCGCGGGAAGGTGCTGTTGTGTCCCTGATGGCCCGCTCGCTCTGGCCGTTGTGATCAGTGGGCTGGTCCGCTCAGGGCGGTCGCGGCTTCGGTGGAGTATCCCAGGCGGCGGCGTTCCTGTGCGATGATGTCCGCCGCCAGGGCGGTTTCGCTGACGTCGACGGCGTCGTGGACCCGGGCGGATTCACTGGGCCGCGCGAAGGTGTCGAAGAGCTGACGCTTGTCCGCCAGCATCTCGAGCATCCGTTCCTCGGCGGTGTCATCGGCGATCAACCGGTGGACCTGGACGGTGGAGACCTGCCCCATGCGGTGGACCCGGGCGATGGCCTGGGCCTCGATGCTTGGTTTGACCTGGGGTTCGGCGATGATGGCTACACTGGCGGCCTGGATGTTCAGTCCCACTCCGCCAGCGGTGATCTGGATGAGCAGAACGGAGCCGCCGGGGGCGGTGGTCAGGGCGTCCACGAGTTCCTGGCGCCGGGCCGGCGGCACCGAGCCGGAGATGGTGCCGGTGACGGCGGCGCCCAGCTCGTGTTCCAGCCGGCTGAGGACGTCGCGGAAGTAGGTGAAGATGACCGCCCGCCGACCGGTTTCCCGGGCGTCGGCGAGAATCTCGCGGACGCGGGTGAGTTTCGCCGGCTCAGTGGCCGGCGTGGTCAGTGCCGCCCGGCGGATGTCCATCCAGTCACCTTCGGCCACGGTGCGGGCATAGTGCCGCTGATCGGTGTCGGTGAGCTCCACCCAGTCGATCTGGTCGAGTTTCTCCGGCAGCTCGTCCAGTACCTCGGCCTGGTTGCGGCGCAGATAGCCCGGCGCGATGTGGCGGCGGAAATCGACGGCCGCCATGGTGGACATGGCCTCGGTGACCAGCTCTGGTTGGACGTAGGCGATGAGGTTGCTGAATTCGGCGACCTTGTTTTTCAGCGGGGTGCCGGTCATCAGGAGGGCGTAGTCGGCGGCGTCGATCAGGCGGGCCAGCGCCTGGGAGCGTTGGGTCTGCGGGTTCTTGATCATGTGGGCCTCATCGACGACGACCATGTCCGGCTCCCCCAGCTCCAGGGAGCGGGCGCCGTCGTAGGTGCAGATGCAGACTCCGCCGCTGCTGCGCCAGGAGCGCACCGCATCCGCCTTGGCGGTGCCGTGGGCACGGTACACGGCAAGATCGGTGAAGCGTCCGGTCTCCCGGACCCAGTTGCTGAGCACCGATGCCGGGCAGACCACCAGGATCCGGGCGTTGTCTCGGTGTGCGGCCACGTGGGCGGCGGCCGCCAGCGCCTGGACGGTCTTGCCCAGGCCCATGTCATCGCCCAGGACGACCTTGCGCTGGACCAGGGTGAACCGGGCGCCCAAGGACTGGTAGCCGCGCAGGTGCAGGTCCTTGAGGTGGGTCCGGTCGAGTTTGAGGGCGCGGATCTGCTCGACGGTGTCGCCGGCCAGGTCGCCGGACCCTTCGACCTCCAGCCGCAGGAGGGTGACCAGCAGACCCTGGTAGTGGGCCGGGCGGCCCAGGTAGTCCTCCCAGGCCGAACCGCCGGGGGCTTCCGGGCCGAGGTCCCCGGCCGGGCGCAGGGATTCCGGGTGGGCACGGGCCCACGCCAGGTCGTCCAGGAAGCGCTGCCACAGCCGGTGCCGGTGCGGTGGATCGCTGAGTACGACGGTCCAGGGTTCGAGGGAGTCGGTGACCGGGAGGTGCTGAAGGTCGTCGAGCAGCCGGTTGCGGCGTTCGCGTTCCACCTCGTCGAGTGTGTTGACGGCGTCGAACCGGCGCAGGACGCCGAGCAGGGCCAGGGCCGCCGCCGTGGGGGTGTCCCCGATGGCGGTGGCCGTGCCGTCCAGGGCCTCACGCTGCAGGGTCTGCGCGGCGGCCTTCATCCGCCGGGCGGTGACCTCCCCGATGCCGTTGACCCGGGTGAGCAGCCTGAAGTCCGCGCGCAGGACATCGGCGACGGTGGAGATGTTGATCTGCTCCAGGCCACTGAACCGCAGTCGTTCATCGGTGGCCGTCTTCAGAGCCTCCACGGGTAGTTGGCGCAGCAGGATCTCCGCGCGTTCGTGGTGGAGGGCGTCCAGCTGGGTCTGGGCCTACTGCCGCAGCCGCGGTTCACTGTCCGGATCCGCCGTCAGTTTCCGGACCGCACGGAGCACGGGCTGTACGTCCTTCTGCACCAGTTGGGTGAAGCTGGGGTGATCGTGGCCGAGGCCGGTCGCCAGGGCACTGCGGGCGGCGTCGATCAGGTGTTGGGGGGGTGCCGTGGGCGCCGGGGAAGAGCCGGACTCCGCCCTGCTGCAACTGGGCGGCGTGCCGGATCCTGGCCAGGATCGAGGTGGTGTCGCCCAGCAGGCTCTGCCGCTGCGGGTCGGCCAGCATGCGGCGCAGCTGTCCCGCAGCCTCCTCCCCACGGCGGACCCGGTCACCGCGGAAGAGCCGCCCGAGGAAACCGGCGTCAGCGTGCCGGGCGGTCTCCCGCAGTGCCGGAATCTCCCGGCAGCTGTCCACCGTCCGGTTCAGAATGTCTGCGCCGCTCCGGATGTGCTCCAGCTCGTGGAGGGTGTAAAAGGCGGTCGGCCACCGCAGGCCGCCGTGGGTGATGATGTCGGCGGTGAATTCCGGGTCATGCAGGCGGGTGCCGGCCAACACCTGTCCCGCCGCCCGGGCTTCGGGAGCGGCCAGGTCGCCCATCATCTGTCGGGCGTCCGCGGCGATCTGGCTGGCCCGGTCCGCCTCGGCCAGCAGGCCTGCCAGTTCCGTCTTGTCCACTGTGCTCACGTCCGATGATTGTGCCAGAGACCGGGGACATCTCCCCCGGATGCCGGGGAGGGAGAGACGGGGCGTTACGCGGGGCAGCGAACCTCAAGGAGAGCGTGTGCCCCACTGCCCCATGTCAGGGCATCACTTGCGCGCTGACCGCGCTCTTGAGTGGCGGGTTCGTCAGTAGGCAGGCCGCCGCCCCGAGGAAACGGAGAGCTCCGGTGGGGCTGGACGAGGTCAATGACTTCGCGCAGCGGTCCATCTCGCCGTAGGGGCCTGGATACGTCATCCGCGGATCCCCCTGCGCGTAGATGGACACGGCCATGTACGCGCCCTGATCGGCGGTGAGAAGGTCCATGGAACCCTTGATGCCCTGCCAGGCGACCGCACCCACGGGGTCGGTACGGAACTGATCCTGTTCCTCAGGCGTCAGGGCGGCTGCCTGGGGGACGGCCATCAGGCCGGCCGCCACGATGACGGCGCTGATCGCGCCACGCAAGAAGATTTTCATGAGCAGGAGCTTAATAGAAGCTAGGTGCCGAGGGGCGCTGAATGAGAATATCTTTGGGAGAGGAACTCCTTTGACTCCCCCGGCAGGCCCCCTGTCCTGCACCCCAAGACATACGTAAGTTGAGGCCCGAAAGGCGCGGATTCCGCCGAAAACCCCGCTTAACTTACGTCTGCCTTGCTCAGGCAGCTCCCGAGGGCCGCTCCCCTCCTCAGCTACAACGCCAGCTCCGGGTGCAGATCCTTCTGCCGCAGGATCCGCCCCCGCCAGGCCGCGAAGGTGGAAACCGCCAGGAACCCCACGAGGAAGACCCCCAGCACCGCCACGGACTGCCACAGCCGGGGATCCAGCTCACTGGTGCCGATGATGGCCTGGCGCAGCAGGTTCACCGAGTAGGTGATCGGATCCACCACGTGGACCGCCCGCTGGAACGCCGGTTGGGTCTCCGGTGGGTACAGCCCACCGGAGGAAACCAGGGACAGGGCCATGATGATCAGACACAGCACCCGGCCCACCGCGGAGCCGAAGAAGGCGTTGATGGCCTGGGTGATGGCCACAAAGCAGGTGGAGATCCCGCCCATCGCCAGCAGCAGCCCCAGTGGATGCGCCGGTGCCAGGCCGATCAGCCCCACCAGCACCGCCCACATCATCGTGGTCTGGGCCCAGCCGACCAGGACCGCCGGGAGGAACGTGGCCAGCACGGCCCGGAACGCCGGCATCCCGGAGTCGATCGCGCGACGCTGCAGCGCGCGCAGCACCATGAACATCACGGTCCCGCCCATGAACAGACCCAGGGAGATGAAGAACGGCGCCAATCCCACGCCGAACCGGGTCAGCTGGTCCCCGGTCAGTTTCTCCGTCACCGGGGTGGCCACCGTCGCCGTGGTATCGGCCCGGTTGCCGTCGGGGTAGCGCGGCACCTGGCCCGCCCCCTCATTGAGACGGAGACTGAGTTGCCCCGCCCCCTCGTCCAGGTCCACCAGGCCGTCGCGCAGCTGGGCGGCCCCGACCGTCAGCTGCTGGGTGCCGCCGACCAGTTCGCTGGTGCCGTCCGCCAACCGGTTGGTGCCCACCACGAGCTGGGCCGAGCCGTCGGAGAGCATGTGGAGACCAGTGGCCAGTTCCGCAGCCGCCCGGACGGCACTGTCCACACCACTGCGATAGGGTGCGTCTGAATCGCTGAGTTGTCGTTGCAGCTCTGCCGCACCCTCCTGGAGCTCGGCCAGTTGGCCGCGGGCCGGGCTGTCTACCCCCAGCCCACTGGCGTTGAGTTCCGCGACGGCCGCGTCGATCCGATCGGACAGTTCTGCCGCGCCGGGCAGCCCGGTCGAGCGCAACTGGGCGGAAATGCCGGTCAATTGCGCGGCGAGCTGGTCCTGGGCGCCACCCGCCTGCTCCCCCAACCCGGCGATCTGGTCCACGCCACCGGCGATGGCACCGGCCCCCTCGCCGAGGGAGTCAGTGGCGGCAACCAGTTCATCCAGCCCGCCGGAGAGCTGATCCGCCCCCTGCGCGGCGGTGCCCAGGCCGGTATCCAGCTCGGTGGCGCCATCGCGCAGCTGTACCGCGCCGTCATTGAGTTCCCGCGCCCCGTCGTCCAATGCGCTGGCGCCGTCCGCGAGCTCGCCGGCGCCCTCCCGGGCGGATCCGGTTCCCTCGGCAAGGGCCGCGGCCCCGGAAGACGCCTCGTCCAGCCCGGCGCCGATGGTGTTGAAGCCGACCAGCAGGGTGTCGGTGACCTTTTCCCCGAGGGCGGCATCCACCGTGCGCACCACCTGGGTGGTCACCTGGTTGCCCAGCGTGGTGCCGATGAAACCGTTGGTGTTGTTGTAGGTGGCGTTGATCGTGGCCGGGTGCGGCTGTCCGGTGCCCGCGCTGACGGCCGCCTCACTGAAGTCACGGGGCAGTTCCAGGGCGAAGTAGTAGGTGCCGTCCGCCACACCCTGCCGGGCCTGGTCCGCCGTGACCTCGACGAAGTGAACCTGCTCGTTGTCCAGGAGTTGTCCGGTCACCTGCTCGCCGGCGGAGAACTTCTCGCCGTCCAGTTCCGCGCCTTGATCGGAGTTGACCAGAGCGACCGGCAGCCGGCTCATCCCACCGATCGGGTCGAAGTAGGACCAGACGAACAGGCCACCGAAGATCAGGGGCAACAAGACGATGACAGCCAGTCCGAGCGGCGGGAGCGTGCCGTGGCCGAAGCGGCGCAGCTCGGATCCGAGGTGCGTGAGGTTCATGGTCTACTCCCCTTCCTTGACATGAGCGTGGTGGTCGCCGGTTTCCCGGCCGGGCCGTTCCGGCGTTGGGCCGGTGAGATCCACGACGGTGTCCGCCAGTCCGTCCAGGTCCGGATTGGAGCTGAACACCGTCACCGGTAGGCGCTGGGCCACCTGCCGAAGATCACGCAGCAGGTCCCGGCGGTCCGCCAGGCTGCGGAGCTGGTCGATGTCATCGATGAGCAGCAGGCCCGCCCGCGGCCGGGCGAGCAGGGCCAGCATGATGCGCAGCCGCAACCGTTGGGCAGGCGGCAGGTCCCCGACCTTGTCCCCCGGTTCCACCGTCAGTCCCAGCAACCCGGCCCAGGCCGAGAAGTCCGTGTCCCCCATGTCCCGGGGAGTACGGGCGAACCAGGAACCGGTCCACGCCAGCTGTTCGCGGACCACCGTGCGGACCGGAACCAGACGTTCCAGGCCGTCGATCTCCGGCACGCCCGCCAGGGCCACGCGGCGGGTGCGGTGCCGGGGCGTGTCCGCCACCGTGGTCCCGGCGGCGTCGTGAAGCGTGACGGTGCCGCCCTTGACGCGCATCCGCCCGGCCAGGGTCAGTGCGAGCGTGGTGGACCGGGATTCGCGCCGGGTCTGCACCAGGGTCAGGCCGGTCGCCGGAAGGGACAGGTCGAAGGGCTGGTCGTCCCCGAGCTCCAGGTGCTGGGCCACCAGCCGGTGGCCGTGGGGGGAAGCGGAAGTCATGCGTTACCTCGTGGATTGCTCCCCCTGGCCAGCACCTCGGCTAACCGGAGGAAGAACTATCAGTTATGCTCATGTATGGTGCTCCCCACCGTGGTTGCCTGTCAAATAGCACCCGTCAACTCTCTGCATCTGAAAGGACCGTGCCATGCGTGCCGACGCCCGGGAACGACGCCACCGCATCATCGTCGCCGCTTGTGACCTGCTGCGCAACAGGCACGAGGCCAGCCTGACGCTGGAGGAGGTGGCCGGCGCCGCCGGGGTCGGCATCGCCACCTTGTACCGAAATTTCGCTGACCGGCGGGAGCTGCTGCACGCCTGTGCCGCCCACCTCTTCGACCAGGTGATCGCACTCCAGGATGAGACACTGCGGGAGTTTCCCGGTGCCCCGGCGGACACGTGGGGGCGCTATGTCCGGGGCCTGGTGGGCCTGGGACTGGGCGCGGTGGTCCCACTCCTGGCACCGGCCCGGCTCGCCGATCTGCCGGCGGATCTGCAGTCCCGGCGCGAGGCGGTGGAGCAGCGCGGGCATGAGATTGTCACGGCCGCCCAGGATGCGGGACTGGTCCACCCCACGGTCATGCCGAGCACCTTCATCATCGGCCTGATCACGGTCTCGCGGCCGCAGGTCTCGGCGGTGGCGGAACTCGCCCCGGATCTGACCGAGGCCCTGGTGCAGTTGTACCTGTCCGGCCTGCGCCATGGACCGGGCACGCCGGGCGACCCGGAGTAGCCCGCCCAGCATGGCTCCGGGCGGGCGGCTACCCTCGGGCTGGTGAGCGAGAACCTCCCGGACCACCAGTCTCCCGCCGATCCCGCCGTGAACCGGGCCATCCCCTTTCTGGCGGCCTTCAATGAGATTGAGCAGTTCCTCCGGCAGGAACTGGACGCGAAGAAGTCGGACGGCTTCTCGTGGATGGTGAGGCTGGCCCAGCGCAAGCATCTGGTCCGGGACGGCCATGCCGAAGCCCTCCAGGCTTTCGCTGACCTGCGCAACGCCATCAGTCACGGCACCTACCGGAACCACCGGCCCATCGCTGAGCCACTGCCGGAGACCGTCGGGGAGATCACCCGGATCCGGGACCTGCTGCTGGATCCCCCGCTGGCGCTCAGCGTGCTCGGCCCGCACCGCGTGCGCTCCTTCGCCCCGGACGATGACGTCCGGGAGGCATTGCAGATCATCCGGACCACCCGGATCTCGCAGTTTCCGGTGTATGAGTCGGGCGTGTTCCAGGCGCTGCTGACCACGAACACGATCGCCCGGTGGGTGGCGGCCGACCTGGACGACAATGACCACCTGGACGGCCGCACGGTCCGGGAGGTGCTCGAGTTCGCCGAGGACAACGACTTTGCGGTCTTCCTGCCCCGCACCGCCACCGCCCAGGAGGTGGTGGACGAACTGACCATGCCGGCCCGGGACGGCTCCCTGCCGCGCGCGGCGCTGCTGACCGAGCACGGGCGGATGGACCAGCAGCCGCTGCGCGTGGTCGGCGGGTCGGATATGGCCGCCCTCCTGGAGGCTCTGGACGCCGTGTGAGCTGCTACGGGGCCATGTTCCGACCTCTCGTCGCAGCATCCCCGCCGGGGCGGTGACTGGCCCGGGGAATAGAAGGACGCTAATGTTGTTGACATAACAACAAAGGCAGTTCTTCCACGAACCTCCCCACGAGAATCAGGAGCCCGCACCATGCAGTTCGGCATCTTCACCATCGGTGACGTCACCCAGGACCCCATCACGGGGCAGACCCCCACAGAACACGAGCGCATCAACGCGATGACCCAGATCGCGCTCAAGGCTGAGGAGGTGGGCCTGGACGTCTTCGCCACCGGCGAGCACCACAACCCGCCGTTCGTCCCCTCCTCCCCGACCACGCATCTGGCCTACATCGCCGCCCAGACGAGGAATCTGCAGCTGTCGACGGCGACCACCCTGATCACCACCAACGATCCGGTCAAGATCGCCGAGGACTACGCCTTCCTCCAGCACCTGTCCGGCGGCCGCGTCGACCTGATGATGGGCCGCGGCAACACCGGCCCGGTCTACCCGTGGTTCGGCAAGGACATCCGCCAGGGCATTCCGCTGGCGATCGAGAACTACCACCTGCTGCGCCGCCTGTGGCGCGAGAAGGTGGTCAACTGGCAGGGCAAGTTCCGCACTCCGCTGCAGGGCTACACCTCCACGCCGTGGCCGCTGGACGACGTCCCGCCGTTCGTGTGGCACGGCTCCATCCGGTCGGTGCAGATCGCCGAGCAGGCCGCCTTCTACGGCGACGGCTTCTTCCACAACAACATCTTCTGGAACAAGGAGCACACGGCGAAGATGGTCGACATCTACCGCCGCCGCTACGAGTCCTACGGCCACGGCCGCGCCGACCAGGCCATCGTGGGGCTGGGCGGCCAGGTGTTCATCGGCGAGACCGAGGCCGAGGCCAAGAAGTTCTTCCGCCCCTACTTCGACAACGCGCCGGTCTACGGCCACGGCCCCTCCCTGGAGGAGTTCACCTCCATGACCCCGCTGACGGTCGGCACCGTCGAGCAGGTCATCGAGCGCACCATGGAGTTCGCCGAATGGGTGGGCGACTACCAGCGCCAGCTGTTCCTCATGGACCACGCCGGCCTGCCGCTGGAGGTCGTGCTCGACCAGATCGAGATCCTGGGCACCCAGGTCGTCCCGGAGGTCCGCCGCCGCATGGAGGCCCGCCGCCCCGAACACGTGCCGTCCAACCCGCCGACCCACGCCACCCTCAAGGCCAACCCGGACCACCCGCACTTCCGCGTCACCCCGGGCGAGGACACCGCGGAGTAGCCCACGGCGGCGGTCGGCACCCGGGACCCCGTTCCCCCCTTTTGTACCGCTCTGTCTATACTGGCGGGACCAGTCCGTCTTTCCGGGCGTACCGCCCGGGAATATCGTCCCGCCGGTGTCCGTTGACACTGAATAGGACTTCCACCCCACCCTGAGCAAGGAGGACGCTCCCCACCATGCGCACCCTGACGGTGATCACCGCCGGCCTGTCCAACCCGTCCACGACCCGCCAGGTCGCCGACTCCATCGCGGACGCCGTCTCGACGGCCGTCAGCGCCCGCGGCGAGTCCGTCGACGTGGAGGTCATCGAGCTGCGCGAGCTGGTCAACGACCTGGGCAAGGCGCTGACCGGCGGGGGGATGTCCACCCCGGCGCTCGCCGACGCGAAGCGACGGGTCTCCGCCTCCGACGGGCTCATCGCGGTCACCCCGGTGTTCAAGGCCAGCTACTCGGGGCTGTTCAAGACCTTCTTCGACGTGCTCGACACCGACGCCCTCAACGGCATGCCCACCATCATCGCGGCCACCGGCGGCTCCTCCCGTCACGCGCTGGTGCTGGACTTCGCGCTGCGCCCGCTGCTGACCTACCTGCGCGCGGTCGTCGTCCCGACCGGGCTGTTCGCCGCCGCCGAGGACTGGGGCACCGACAACGGCGCCGCCTTCGAGACCCGCACCGCCCGCGCCGCCGGTGAGCTCGCCGAACTCATGGTCGCCGAGTCCGGCCATGTCGGTGGTCTCGGCGGGGTGACCGCCGAGGGCCAGGGCACCCGCCGCCGCAGCAGCGGTGAGGACCCCGCGGAGAACCTGACCCCCTTCGCCCGGCTGCTCGAGGGCCACGACGGCCGCTAGAACGATGCAGCGTTGAAAGGCCCGGAACCTGTTAAATCAGGTCCCGGGCCTTGACTTTTACCTAGGGTGCACAAAAAGAGTGCGCAGCTGCGCACTCTTTCGCCACAACCACTCCGGCCTCCCTCCGCCACACGGAGGCAGACCTCAGTTCCCCCGACGAGGGGCCCGGGGAATCGACTATCCTCGGGGCACCCGGATCACGATCATCCAGGAGGTCACCGTCATGTCCGTCAGCGTCGTCGATCTGTTCAGCATCGGCATCGGCCCGTCGTCGTCACACACCGTCGGCCCCATGCGTGCCGCCCGGACTTTCATCGACTCCCTGCCCGCGTGGCCCGCCGAGGTCCACGTCACCCTGCGTGGTTCGCTCGCGGCCACCGGCCGGGGCCACGGCACCGACCGGGCTGTGCTCCTCGGCCTCGCCGGCTGGGAGCCGACGACCGTGCCCGCCGACGTCGAACCCGCCCACGGGGCGGACATCCCCGCCAACGGGGAGATCTCCGGCCCGGCCGGCAGCGTGCGCTACGAGTTCGAGCTCGACCGCACCCCGGTGCCCGAGCACCCCAACTGCGTGATCTTCACCGCCCGCGACGCCGACGGCGCAACCCTCGCCGAGAACGCGGAGTACTTCTCCGTCGGCGGCGGTTTCATCCTCTCCCGGGCGGATCTCGACGCCCGTCTCAACGCCGGCCCCGACCTGCCCTGGGGCGCGGCGACCGCCGCCAAGGAGCAGGAGGTCCCCTACCCCTTCACCACCGGGATTGAACTGCTCGCGCACTGCGCCCGGGCGGAGAAGGACATCTCCGAGGTGATGGCCGCCAACGAGGCCGTCCTCCACGCCGATGAGGGCGGGTACGAGGCGGTGGCCGCACACCTGGACGAGGTGTGGCGCACCATGCGCCAGTGTGTGACCGCGGGCATCGACGCCTCCGGGGTCCTGCCCGGTGGGCTGCAAGTGACCCGGCGCGCGCCCCGGCTCTACGACCAGCTGCTCGAGGCGAAGTCGGGCCCCCGTGGCGACGCCCTCGGAGCCATGGAGTGGGTCAACCTCTACGCCCTGGCCGTCAATGAGGAAAACGCCGCCGGTGGCCGGGTGGTCACCGCGCCCACGAACGGAGCCGCCGGCATCATCCCGGCCGTCATGCACTACGCCCGCGACTTCCTCGGCGACTTCACCGCCACCCAGGCCCGGCGCTTCCTGCTCACCGCCGGGGCCGTGGGCATCATCGTCAAGGAGAACGCCTCGATCTCCGGCGCGGAGGTCGGCTGCCAGGGCGAGGTCGGCTCGGCGTCCGCGATGGCGGCCGCCGGTCTGTGCGAGGTCCTCGGCGGTTCCCCCGCCCAGGTGGAGAACGCCGCCGAGATCGCCCTCGAGCACAACCTCGGCCTGACCTGCGATCCCGTCGGCGGGCTCGTGCAGATCCCCTGCATCGAGCGCAACGCCATCGGCTCGGTCAAGTCGATCAACGCCGCCCGACTGGCCCGCCTCGGCGAGGGCACCAACCGGGTGACCCTGGACGAGGTGGTGCGCACCATGGCCGAGACCGGCCGGGACATGCTCACCAAGTACAAGGAGACCTCCACCGGCGGGCTGGCCACCACGCTGGGGCTGCCGGTCAACCTCACGGAGTGCTGACGTGGCTGCGGCACTCCGGGGGCGGGCCTGGTTCTCCCTGCCGTGTCTCCGCGGTCATTGACCTTGCTTGATGGTCACCTGTTCTCCGGCCAGCGGACCCGCTCGGCAACAAGACCCGTGTGACAGTGTGGGGCGTAGCCGTCCGTGCCATCGCCGGCCTCACTGCGAACCGCCATCCCGAGCCGCGAAAAGCAGGCGGACGACGCTGTGGGGCACATCCTCCTCGACCCGTTCATCCCGCTCACACGGCAGCATCGCACGGGCACGCGGCACGGGCCGAGCACGGAATGAGCACCCGGGAATGCCCGGTTGCGGCGCGGTTCACGTCCACGTCCCGGCCGGACTTTCCCGGGAGCCCCGGAAAAGGCGCGCTACAGCTCCATGGTCTCGGAGTCGCCGCCGGTGTCGTCGCCGGAGACGCGGGACTTCACGATGCGCGCCAGTGCGGACATCTTCCCTCCCGGCAGGCCCCAGAACTGAGCGGACTCGGAGTTGGCCCTGATCAAACCGACCGCGGGATCGTTCTTGCCCTCGAACCAGCCCTCCACATCCTTGTTCCACAACTCGTCGACCTTCGCGCGATCGTCGATGAACTCGACCTCGGCCGCCACGGACAGCCAGGAGCCGGCCTCAGCCACGGACAGATTCACCTGCGGGCTGGCCTTCAGCGCTTCCGCGTTCCCACCCTTGAGCGAGACAAAGAACCACACGTCCGCGTCATCCGTGACCTGCTGGGGAACCATCGGGTGGGACACCAGCTTGCCGTCCGCACCCGCGGTGGTCATCATGACCCAGCTCGCGTCGCGGAGCTTGCTCACGACATCTTCCTTGGTGATTTCATCAGCCATGGCGCTTACCTCCTGTCTCAGAGAATCCGCGGTGTAATGCCGCGTCGGATGCGGCCCAGCATAGGCGCCCACAGCGTGACGGGCCACGTTCGAAGAGTGCTGGTCAACGCTGACGGTTCCACTGAGCAAACGGATCTGGCCGTCTATTCCCCGGGGGTTGTTCCGCTCTTCCGGCGGAACAACCGAGAATGTGCTTCCATCGGCACATGACCTTGACTGTCAGGGCAAGAAGAATCGTCGGGTACGCCCTGGTATTCCTCTTCGGAGGCGTACTCGGACTCGCGCTGTGGTATGGGATGAATTTCCTGGGGATCGCCGCCGACGCGGTGTTCCCCTGGTTCCTCGGCTGGGTGGTGTTGCAGTTCCTGCTGATCTTCTTCGCGACCGGTGGCGCCGTCCTGCTGTCCTTCAGATGGCGGGGTGCCCGACGCGTCCTCGTGTGGGGGATCTGGCTCGGTTTCCTCTTGGGAACCCTGTTCATGTTGTGGGTGCTCATAGGGTTTGCGAGGGATCATCCGCCACCCGGGCATTGACCATTCGAGTGGGCCGACCACGGCCCCCTACCCACCACAACAGCCGGGACATGACAGACGGGAAGCCCCGGCGCCGATTCCGGTGCCGGGGCTTTCCGCTGCGTGGTCGGATCCGCGGTCAGTCGACCAACACTGCCTGCAGTGCGGTCACGACGTCAGCCAGCGCCACGTCCTGCTGCGACTGGTCGGCCAGGTTCTTCACGGCGACGGTGCCCCGCTCGAGCTCCTGGTCGCCGAGGACCAGCGCGAACTTCGCGTGCGCTCGGTCCGCCCCCTTCATCGCGCCCTTGAGGCCGCGGTCGCCGTAGGCCATGTCGGTGGCGACACCGGCCGCGCGCAGGTCGTTGACGAGCAGGGCCATGGCCTTCTTCGCGTCTGCGCCCAGCGCCACGCCGTAGACGTCCACGCGGCGGCCGGTGCCGAACTTCTCGTCGAGATCCACGCCCTCGGCCTCCAGGGCCAGCACGGTGCGGTCGACGCCGAGACCGTAACCGATGCCGGACAGGTCCTGGCCACCCAGCTGGGCCATCAGCCCGTCGTAGCGCCCGCCGCCGCCGATGCCCGACTGGGCGCCGAGGCCGTCATGGACGAACTCGAAGGTGGTCTTGGTGTAGTAGTCAAGGCCACGGACCATACGCGGGTTGA
This sequence comes from Corynebacterium halotolerans YIM 70093 = DSM 44683, assembly GCF_000341345.1. Lineage (NCBI taxonomy): Bacteria > Bacillati > Actinomycetota > Actinomycetes > Mycobacteriales > Corynebacteriaceae > Corynebacterium > Corynebacterium halotolerans. Next base: position 1,744,476 of record NC_020302.1, read on the forward strand.
TCGTGTAGGGCACACCCATCTCATCCAGCAGACCGGTGACGGTCTCGAAGTGGCTGCGGCACTCGTCGCAGAGGTGGTCGAGCATGAGCGGAGCGTCGGCGGTCAGCTCGCGGATCTCCTCGCGCTTGTCGTCGAGGACGCGCAGCGGGTTGAGCTCGGCGCGCCGACGGGTCTCCTCGTCCAGCGGCAGGGCGAAGAGGAACTCCTGGAGCCTCTCCCGGTAGGCCGGCCGGCAGTTCGCATCGCCCAGGCTGGTCAGCTCGAGGCGGAATCCGCTCAGCCCCAACTCGCGGTAGGAACGGTCGGCCAGGGCGATGATCTCGGCGTCGAGGGCCGGATCGTCGACGCCGATGGCCTCGACGCCGACCTGCTGCAGCTGGCGGTAGCGGCCGGCCTGCGGACGCTCGTAGCGGAAGAAGGGGCCGTAGTAGTTGAGCTTGACCGGCAGCTGGCCGCGGTCAAGATTGTGCTCGATGACGGCGCGCATCACACCCGCGGTGCCCTCGGGACGCAGGGTGACGGACCGCTCGCCACGGTCGGCGAAGGTGTACATCTCCTTGCTCACGACGTCGGTGGACTCACCGACGCCGCGGGCGAAGAGGGTGGTGTCCTCGAAGACCGGGATCTCGATGTGCTGGAAACCCGCCAGATGCGCCTGGCGCACGAAGGTGTCGCGCACGGCGAGGAACACCGGGGACACCGGCGGGACATAATCCGGCACGCCCTTCGGCGCGGAGAGGGCCTTGAACTTCGCTGACTTCTCGGGCTTCTGCTTGTCGCTCACGGCTACCTACAGTACCGCGCCGGCTCCGGGGATCGGCTCAGAGACCCAGGCGGAGAAGGAACGGGTTCGTGGTGCGCTCGGCGCGCATGGTCGTGGTGGGTCCGTGGCCGGGCAGCAGCTGCAGCGAATCGTCAAGGCCCCAGACCGGACCACGCAGGCTGGCGTCCATCGCCGCCGAGTCGGAGTGCGCCAGGTCGGTGCGTCCGACCGAGCCACGGAAGAGCACGTCACCGGTGAAGGCGAACTCCCCGGCGGCGAGGATGACACAGCCCGGCGAGTGACCCGGCGCGTGCAGCAGCGTGAACTCGACGCCCGCCAGCGTCAGCGTCTCGCCTCCGACGAGGTCGCGGCGGTCGTCGACGGGCGTCATGTGCGCGGCGTCGAAAAGCACCTGCGACTCCCGCGAAACACCCTCGCCGGCCTCCAGCATGAAGGCGTCGTCGGGGTGGATGTGGACGGGCACCGCATAGCGGCGCGCGAGCTGCCCGGCGTCGCGGGTGTGGTCGATGTGGCCGTGGGTGAGCACGACCGCCTCGAGGGTGAGATTGTGCTCGTCGAGCGTGGCGACGACGCGGTCGTGGGCGTGCATGCCCGGGTCGACGACCACGGCGCGGCCGTCGTTGGCCAGCAGGTAACAGTTGGTCTTGTACGGTCCGGCGGCGAATCCCATCAGCTGCATGCCGGGCAGTCTAACGCCGAAACCTCCAATGTCCACGATCAGCCGTGGATGAGCTGCAGTATCGGCGTGGAGGCGGCTTCCGTTCCCGGAACAGGGGCTGTGGTGGTCGGTACCGCCGGTTCCCACTCGCCGGAATCATCCGGAGTCCGGTACATCTGCACGGCACTCATGCCTGCGGCGACGAGTGCGAGCACCGCCAGTACGGCGAGAATGATCCTGACGGAGCGCTTATTACGCATCGAGGCCCTCTCGAAGTCAGCGGCGCCCCGTGCCGTCCCCGGTTCTGCGGGACGTCACGGGGCGGACCAAGCGGCGGAGACGAATCTACTTCAGCGCCTCAAGGGCGGAGTCGTAGTCCGGCTCGGTGGTGATCTCGTCGACGAGCTGGGTGTAGACGACCTTGCCGTTCTCATCGGCGACGACGACCGCGCGGGCGAGCAGACCCTGCAGCGGGGAGCCCTCGAGGGTCAGGCCGTAGTCCTCACCGAAGGAGGTACGGAAAGCGGAACCGGCGGTGACGTTCTCGATGCCCTCGGCCTCGCAGAAACGGCCCTGGGCCATCGGCAGGTCCTTGGACACACCGACCACGACGGTGTTGTCGAGTTCGGAGGCCAGTTCGTTGAAGCGGCGCACGGACGCCGCGCACACGCCGGTGTCGAGGGAGGGGAAGACGTTGAGGATGACACGCTTGCCGGCGAACTCCTCGTTGGTGAATTCCCCGAGGTCCGTGCCGACGAGGGTGAAGGACGGGAGCTGGTCGCCCACGTTCGGCAGCTCGCCGACGGTGGACGTTGCGGTGTTCTGGAAGTTAACGGTAGCCATGGCCCCCAGCGTAGAGATTCCGCCCACACCCCGCCACGGAACCGGCCGCGCCCCACCCGATGGTGGTGGTGGGCTCCGCACAGTCCCCCTCCCGCTAGACTTGCCGCAGACGTGCCACAGGGTACGGCCCTGAAACCGCGACCGGGAGGATGATCCAACGGTGACCAGCAACCAGCAACGGGGCGAGGAGGCCCTCTCAAAGCTCGAGCGGGAGCTCAAGAGCCGCGACCGCGCCGAGAAGTCGAAGCCGCTCAAGGTGGTCCTCGCCTCGGCGGTCGCCATCCTCGTCATCGTCGGCGGCATCTTCTACGCGGCCACCCGCTCCAGCGACGAGGAGGTCGTCGCCGAGGACGAGACCACCTCGGCGACCGAGACCCCGGAAATCGAGACGCTGGCCATGGAGCGCGAGACCCCGCTGCCGGAGACCATCACCTGTGAGTACCCGGCCGCCGGGGAGGCCGCCCGGGGCGCCACTCCCCCGGAGCAGACCGAGGACATCCCCACCACCGGCACGCTGAACGTCACCCTGGCCACCAACCAGGGCGAGATCGGCATGGAGCTCGACCGTTCCACCGCCCCCTGCACCGTCAACGCCATCGAGCACCTGGTGGAGACCGACTACTACGACGACACCGTCTGCCACCGCCTGACCACCTCCGGCATCTACGTCCTGCAGTGCGGCGACCCGACCGGCACCGGCTCCGGTGGCCCGGGCTTCCAGTTCGCCAACGAGTACCCCACCGATGAGATGGAGGACACCTCCACCCCGGTGATCTACCCGCGCGGCTCCATCGCGATGGCCAACGCCGGCGCCGACACCAACGGCTCCCAGTTCTTCCTCAACTACCAGGACTCGACCCTGGCCCCCAACTACACCTACTTCGGCCAGATCAGCGAGGAGGGCCTGGCCACGCTCGACGCCATCGCCGCCGCGGGCGTCGAGGGCGGTGCCGCCGACGGCGCGCCGGCCGAGGAGGTCCGCATCGAGACCGCCACCATCGGCTAGGCCTCACCGGCCTTCGTCAGGCGGTGCCCCGGAGTGTTCCGGGGCACCGCCGTTTCCGATTCTTGACCCGACGGGTTCGTCCAGCTTCCTGCCCGGGCTGTCCGGCCAGAAAATGATCTCCGGGGGTAAATGCAGGTCACCCCCTGAAAACCGGAGCGGTGAAATACTGGTATATCTGTTGCACACCAGTTGGTTGCCAGTTAATGTTTATGCTGTTGTAATCGATTGTCGTCCATCTAAGGATCTGACTGCCATGAAGCTGTTCTCCCGTAAGGGCCTGGCCGCTGCCGCCACCACCGTCGCCCTGACCGCCACCGCTCTGACCGCTCCGGCCATGGCGCAGGACGAGACCACCTCTGTCGAGACCACCTCTCCGGCCGCGACCACCTCTCCGGCCGACGAGCCGGACAACGACACCCCCGAGCAGGACGAGGACACCCAGAACACCGTCACCGTCACCGCTGAGCCGGGTTCCTCGCTGTCCTCCGAGGACACCGACCCGGATGACATCCAGGACTGGATCGGCGTGTTCACCACCGTCATCGGTGCCCTGTCCGCTCTCTTCGTCTTCATGGACCGCCACGTCATCGAGGACTAGGCGCTCGGCGCGGACAGCGCGCTCAGCTTCCAGCATCACCGCCCCCGGTGTTCGACTGCACCGGGGGCGGTTCTGTTGTCTCTGAAGATAAGCCGGTGCCCTGCCCTGTTCCCCGCTCTGCTCCCGACGGGACGCCCGTCCCCTCAGTGAGTGGGACAGCACAAGGCCGGGCGCCTCCCTTGCCCTGCGCGGGGAGACACCCGGCCTTGTCAATGATGGACGTGTCAGGCCCCCATTCCGAAAGACGCGGTTAGCGACCGATCAGGGCGTTGATCTGAGTCTGGATGTCACCGAGGACGTTCGGGACGAAGAACTGCACAATGCCCAGCGCCGCAGCCAGGCCGGCGAGAGCGCCGGTGATCAGGCCGAGGAAGCCGGCGGCAGGCTCCTCGGAGGAGAGGCTCGGAGCGGAGGAGCCGTTGTCTGCACCGTTGTCGCCATCATCAGGAAGCTCGGCCGCCTCGAGCGGGGCGACGACGTCGGTACCGGTGTCAGTGGTGATGATCAGCGGCTCACCGGTGTAGTCCTCGGGGATGGTCAGCTCGACGGTGGCACGACCGAACTCGCCGAAGCCGGCGTCCGCTTCAGTGGTGGAGGTGTCGATCGGAGCGTTCACGGACGCAGAGCCCAGCTGGACGGTGACCTCGTCGGCCATCGGCTCGCCCTCGGAGGAGTAGTTCAGGGACGACAGGTGCACGGTGACGGTCTCGCCCGCGACAAGATCTCCCTCAACGGAGACACCGACGTCGGCCTGTCCGCTGCGGGGGGTCACGTCCGGGTTGGACTCGAGGTAATCGATGAAAGCCTGGACATCAACGACTCCTGCGTTAACCAGATTCTGGACTTCGGCTGGGCCGATGAGGGCGTCGCCGCCCTCAAAGAGGAAGGTGGAGGCTGCAACGGTGTACTCAGTGTCCGGATCCAGCGGCTCGCCGTTGATCATCGCACCGATGACGCGTTCACCCTGCGGCGCGGTCGGATCGTAGGTGTAGCTGAAGTTGTCGGAGACGCCCAGCGCCAGACGGGCGTGATCCTCGGAACCGACCCACTGGTTCTCCAGGGCATTGATGATCGCCTGGCCCGTCATCGTGGCGTAAGCCACGTCATTGCCGAAGGGCTGGACATTGAAGGCTTCCTGGTAAGTGATCTCACCGGCCGCCAGATCGTCACGGACACCACCGGCGTTCATCAGGCCCAGATCCATGTTCCTGCCGGTGAAGTTCTCCATGGATGCGCGGGTGGCCTCGGCGATCAGGTTGTTCAGGGTGGACTCGACACCACGGTTGGAGCCGGAATCCGCCCCCGGGTTCGAGCCGCGGGTGAAGGAGTGCTCGATTTCCGCGACGACCTCCTGACCGGCCTCATCGGCCTGTGCCTTGGCGTCGGCGACGGTGGCCTCCACCTCGGCGTCGGGCTCCAGGGCCAGGCTCGCGAAGTCAGTGGCGTCGTACTGGGCAACCTCGATATTCACAAGCTCACCGCTGTCCAGGTCAAAGGTGAAGTCCATGTCGTTGAGGACCTTGCCGTACTCATGCCCCTGGGCGTAGGCGAGCGGCAGTGCGCCCTCGCGCTCGATTTCATCGACGTAGCGCTGGTGACTGTCGCCGCCGAAGAGGGCGTCGACGTCGGCGTTGAAGCCGTCGGCGAAGGCCGAGGCGTCCTCGTGCATCAGGGCGATGACGACGTCCGCCTCCCCGGACTCCTTCAGGCGGGTGGCCTCGTCATTGGTGGCCTCGACTGGGTCGGTGAAGGTGATGCCCTCGATCGCGGCCGGGGACACCTTGGTGGCGGTGGCCTGGGTGACGGTGCCGACGAAGCCGACCCTGACACCCGACTCGAGTTCGACGACGTGGGAGGCGTCAAGGACACGCTCCTCGCCCCGGTAGACATTAGCCCCCAGGATCGGGAAATCAGACTCCGGCTGAATGCGGCCGGTCAGATCATCCATGCCCCGGTCGAACTCGTGGTTGCCGACGGCGGATGCCTGAACGTCGATGGCGTTGAGGAAGTCGATCGTGAACTGATCGTCGGTGATGGCCGACACGAAGGCGGAGCCGCCGACATTGTCGCCCGAGGTGGTCATCACGTATTCCTCGTCCCGGTTGACGTACTCGATCAGAGAGGCCAGGTTGGCCGCACCGAGTTCGTCGCCCTCCTCGACCGGATCACTGAAAGCCGGCTCCAGGTGCCCGTGGAAGTCGGTGATGTTGGAGACGGAGAACTCGACGGTGTTCTCCTGGGCTGCGGCGAACGGCACCACGGACAGGGCGACGGCAGTGGTGGTCGAGGCTGCGATGAGGCGGCCCATACGGCGGAACTTGGTCACGGGGAAACTCCTGAAAGATGACGAGCGTATAACGGTCGTCTCTTTTTAGCGGTTATGTCCACAAAGTTCTCGACAGAAATTCAGGTAACCTGCAGCTTTCACCAATGAGGTCCCAAAAATTCATGCCGCCGTCACCTCCGGCACCCCACGGGTTCAGCGGGGCCACCGAAAGGTAACCTCATTTCCCGCCGCTTTCCCTCCGACCGGCCCGCCCTGCCAGCGTCCGCTCAGCCACGCGTCCCGGAGTCGTCGAAACGCGACAGGTCGCACCGGTCCGCGATGCCCAGCTCCCCGAGGAACTCCAGCATGGTCCGCGCGATCGTGCGCCGGCTCTCCGGCCTGACGAACTGGTGGCCCTCGCCCTCCACGATGAGCACGCGGGGCTCCACTCCCCTGGCCCGCAGCGCGTCGGCCATCTGCCCGGACTCGGTGGGCGGCACGTTGGTGTCGCCGTCGCCGTGGATGAACAGCACCGGCGAATCGAGGTGCTCCACCAGATTCAGCGGGGAGATCTGCCTGAGCAGTTCACGGTCGTGGAGCGGGTAGCCGTACTTCGGGTAGGCCGCCGAGGCCAGCCACGGCTCCGTGCCCGCGAAGTAGGTCTCGAAGCTGGTCATGCCGCAGGCGTCGACGACCGCGGCGAACAGCCCCGGGAACAGACAGCCGGTCAGCAGCGCGAGGTAGCCGCCGTAGCTGCGTCCGCCGAGCGAGATCCGCGCGGGATCGGCCACCCCGGCGTCGATGAGGAACTGCGCGGTGTCCACGACGTCCTTGACCGCGGCCAGTCGGCCGTAGCGGTCGTCGGCGTGCTGGAACGCCCGGCCGTGCCCCTTCGAGCCCCGGATATTCGGGGTGAACACCGTGACCCCGGAGTCGGTCAGGGCGGTGAGGATGTCATGGTCCACCGGGCGCGACTGGCCCTCGGGGCCGCCGTGGAGGTGGATGTGCACGGGCTGGGGATCCGCGGCCCCCTCCGCTCCCTCCGTGGGCCCGTAGCCGCGGTAGAGCCAGCCGGAGAGCTCGAGGCCGTCCCGGGCGGTGTAGTGGACCAACTCCGGCAGGTCGCTGGCGCGGGCGCGTTCCGCCAGCCGGGCGGCGCGCTCCGGGTCCAGCGAGTCCACCTGTCCGATGTCGGTGTACATCACCTCGACGCTCCTCGGCAGGTTCGGTCCCTCCACGGTCAGGGCCAGCAGTCGGCCGTCACCGGTGATCGTCAGATCGGAGGCGACCAGGCCCGGCAGCTCGACCGGCCGACGCATCAGCACCGCCTGGTGCTCATCCAGCGTGAGCAGCTCGAGGGCGGAGACGCCGGCCTGGTTCCACAGCACCGCGGCGGTGGTGCAGTCCTCGCTGATCACGAACTCGTCGACGTCCGCCTCGGGGCTGGCGATCAGTTCCGTGGCGGTGACCTGCTCGCCCGTCACGCCCAGGCGCAGGATGCGCTGCCGGTCGCCGCCGTGGTCACTGCACACGATGACCGCCAGCTCGTCCTCGCCGGCGCCGGTCGCGGGCAGGATCACCCCGCGCTCGGTCATCGAGCCGGGGTCCGGGGGCAGCAACGGCAGCCAGCGCCCGTCCGGGGTGGTCAGCAGCAGTTCCCGGCTGCCGCGGGGGCCGACCCGCATCAACGCGTGCCCGCCCTCGGCGGCGACCAGCAGCGAATCGGTGCGGCGGTCGAGCACCCGATAGGTGCTCGACCGCGGATCGACGGAACGCGCCTCGGTGATTCCGTCCGCGGTGACGGCGTCCATGGCCAGCCGGTTGCCGTCCCACTCGACGAGCGTGGTCTTCACGTCGTCGGAGGTGTGCAGCATGCGTGCCGTACCGGACGCACCGTCGGTGGCGACGATCCAGGTGGTCAGCCGCTCACTACCCCGCGGGGAGACCTCGCAGGCGATCCACTCCCCGTCGGGCGAGTGCAGCACCCGGGTGACCGGGCCGGTGCCGGTGGCCGGCAGCCCCACCTCCCGCTCGACGCCCAGCCCCCCGGCGTCGAGCGTGCAGCGCACGGCGTACGGGTAGCCGCCCTCCCGGACGAGATAGGCGATCGACGAGCCGTCCGGGGCCAGGGAGGGGGCGTAGGTCTGCCGCATGACGCAGCCGTCAGGCCGTGACCCGGTAGACGTCGAAGACGCCCTCGGTGTTGCGCAGGGTGGTCATCAGCTGGCCCAGCTGCTTGGTGTCCGAGACCGAGAAGGTGAACCGCACGGTGGCGATGTGGTCGTCGGAGGAGTGCGAGTTCAACGCGATCACCGACAGCTTCTGCTCGTGGACCACCCGGGTCAGCTCGAAGAGCAGGCCCGCCCGGTCGAGCGCCTCGACCTGGAGGGTCGCGGCGAATGCGCCGGCGGTCGCGCCGGAATTCTCCGCGGCCCAGGCGACCCCGATAATGCGCGCCGGCTCCCCGCGCAGCTTCTCCGCGTTCGTGCAGTCGGTGCGGTGGACGGACACTCCCCCGCCACGGGTGACGAAACCGAAGATCTCGTCGCCGGGCACCGGCTGGCAGCACTTGGCCAGCTTCGCCATGACGTCGGGGCTGCCCTCGACGAGGATGCCGTTGCCGGAGTCCAGCTCCGCGGCGACCTTCTTCCGGGAGCTGATGATCTCCGAGATGGGGGTGCGCGCGGCCAGGGCGTCGACGGCGTCGTCCTGGTCGCCGAAGATGGCCATGAGCCGGTGGGCGACGTGCTGGGCGGAGACGTTGCCCGCACCGATGGCGGTGTAGAGGGCGTCGACGTCCGGGTAGTGCAGCTGGGTGGCCACCGTCTTCATGGACTGGGCGGTGAACAGCCGGTGCATCGGCAGCCCGCCGCGCTGAACCTCGGCCGCCAGGGCGTCACGGCCGGCCTCCAGGTGCTCCTCGCGCATCTCCTTGGCGAACCACTGCCGGATCTTGGCCTTGGCCCGCGGGGAGACGACGAAGTCCTGCCAGTCCCGCGAGGGACCGGAGTTCTGGTCCTTGGAGGTGAAGACCTCCACGCGGTCACCGGACTTGAGCTTGGACTCCAGCGCCACGAGCTTGCCGTTGACCTTCGCGCCGATGCAGCGGTGCCCGACCTCGGTGTGCACGGCGTAGGCGAAGTCCACCGGCGTGGACTCGGCCGGCAGGTTGACCACGTCCCCCTTGGGCGTGAACACGAAGATCTGCTTGGCCGTCAGGTCGTAGCGCAGCGAGTCGAGGAACTCGTTCGGGTCCGCGGCCTCCTTCTGCCAGTCGAGCAGCTGGCGCATCCACGCCATCTGATCGACCTCGGCCTGGTCACCCTTGTGGTTGCCCTTGGTCTCCTTGTAGCGCCAGTGGGCGGCCACGCCGAACTCGGCGTTGTAGTGCATCTCGTGGGTGCGCACCTGCACCTCGAGCGGCTTGCCGCCCCCGGCCATCACCGTGGTGTGCAGGGACTGGTAGACCCCGAACCGCGGGGAGGAGATGTAGTCCTTGAAACGGCCGGGCAGCGCCGCGTACAGGGCGTGGACCACACCGATGGCGGCGTAGCAGTTGTTGACGTTGTCGACGAGGATGCGGATGCCCACCAGGTCGAAGATCTCATCGAAGTCGCGGCCGCGGACGATCATCTTCTGGTAGATCGACCAGTAGTGCTTCGGCCGGCCCATCACCTCGGCGGTGATGTTGTTCTCCTTGAGCGCGGCGGTGACCTGGGTGGTGATCTCCTTGAGCGCCCGGTCACGCGAGGGCGCGCGGTCGGCCACCAGGCGGACGATCTCGTCGTACTTCTTCGGGTAGAGGATCGCGAAGGACAGGTCCTCGAGCTCCCACTTGACGCTGGCCATGCCGAGGCGGTGCGCCAGCGGGGCGATGACCTCCAGGGTCTGACGGGCCTTCTTGGCCTGCTTCTCCGGCGGCAGGAAACGCATGGTGCGCATGTTGTGCAGGCGGTCGGCCACCTTGATGACGAGCACCCGCGGGTCCTGCGCCATGGCGACGATCATCTTGCGGATGGTCTCCGCCTCCGCGGCGGCGCCGAGGGCCACCTTGTCGAGCTTGGTCACCCCGTCGACGAGCCGGGCGACCTCCGCGCCGAACTCCTCGGTCAGCTGCTCCAGACCGTAGTCGGTGTCCTCGACGGTGTCGTGCAGCAGCGCGGCCACCAGCGTCGTGGTGTCCATGCCGATCTCGGCGCAGATCGTCGCCACCGCCAGCGGGTGGGTGATGTAGGGATCACCGGATTTGCGCAGGACGCCCTCGTGGAGCCGCTCGGCCGTGTCATAGGCGCGGCCGAGCACCTCGATGTCGGTCTTGGGGTGGAACTGCCGGTGGATCGACAGCATCGGGTCGAGCACCGGGTTCGTCTTGGCCCGGCTGCCGGTCAGCGACCGCGCGAGCCGGGCCGACATGCTGCGCATGCCGGCCGTCGACCGGGTCCTGGGGCGTTCCTGCGTCATTGTCCGCCTCGCTCAGTCCTGCAGGGCAGGCTCGTTGATCACCACCAGAGGCACGTCCGTGAGCCGCTCACGCCCGCCGAGTTCGGCGACCTCGAGGACCACCACGTTGCCGACGACCTCGGCTCCGCAGGATTCCAGGAGTTTGCGGGCGGCCACGAGAGTGCCTCCGGTGGCCAGGACGTCATCGACCAGCACGACACGCTTGCCCTCCAGGCGCGCGCCGTCGGCCGGGATCTCCAGTGCGGCGGTGCCGTACTCGAGGGCGTACTCCTGGGTGTGCACCGGCGGCGGGAGCTTGCCCCGCTTACGGATCGCCAGGATGCCCAGACCCAGGTTGTACGCGACCGCGGATCCCAACAGGAAACCGCGGGCATCGAGCCCCCCGATCAGGTCGGCGCTCAGCTTCTCGGCCGCCTCCGACAGCTCATCCACGACGATATGGAAAGCGTCCGCGTCGGCGAGCACCGGCGTCAGGTCCTCGAAGAGCACCCCGTCCGCCGGGAAATCCCGCACATAACGGATCTTGTCGGCGAGCGCCTCGCGGGCGTCACCGTACTTATTCAGTCGCTTCTGGGTCTCTTGCGGCACCGTTGTCCTCACTACTCACTTGCCATCGGTCCATGTTCCAGCCAATGCCGGCCAGTCCCGTGTACACCACTACGTTACCCACCTCACGGTCGATCACGAACGTCCGGGGCTGGGCCGCCAACGGGATCGACGGGACCCGCTCCCACAGCTCGGTCTCCGTCGCCCGCAGCTCCTCGACCGTCGTCGCCCGCGCGGACGCGGTGTCCGCCTCCGCCATCGGGTCCACGGCCATCAGGACGGCGTCGAGCGGACCCTGCTGGACCTGCTGCTGGCCCCACTGTCCCACCGTCACGCGGGTGAGATCGCCCAGGGCGTCGCCCTCGGTGGAAGCGTCGACCACGGTGATGCCCGCCGGCTCGCACGAGGCCCGGATCGCCTCGACCATCGCGGCCTTGCGTTCGTTGGGCCCCACGTAGCCGATGCGCACCGTCGTTCCGGCCAGCGCGCGGGCCCGCTCGAGGTCGACGGCCAGATGTGGATCGGTGATGTCCGCCAGCTGGTAGCGCACCGGGTCGTCGTGGGTGACGGAGTGCACCCCCACCGCGGGCACCTCGACGCCGGAGACCCGTGACGACGCCGCCGCCACCGCCTGCTGGTCGACGCAGGCGGCGAAGGCCTGCCGCGCCCCCGGGTAGCTGAACACGCCGGCGTCACCGAGCAGCAGGAAGTCGGTGAGATCCCCGACGCCGCTCTCGATCTCGTAGGGGTTCATGGGATCGTCCCGGTTGACCCACTCGGGCGTGGCGTCCGGCACGTCGGCCACGCGCAGCGTGCCCTCGTCCGCCAGCTCGGCGGCGTCTGTCCCGCGCGGCCACATCACCAGCCGTCGCAGGTTTGCCTGGTCGCCGAAGTAGTTCTCGTTGCGCACGAGGGAGACCTCCCCGTGCTCCCCGACGCCGTCGATGATGAACGGCCCGGAGGAGACCTGCAGCTCGGGGTTGAACTCCCGCAGGGAGAAACCGTCGCGCCAGATGGGGGCGAACTCCTGGAGGGTGGCGTAGTCCTCGTTCTGGAGGGCGGTGACCAGCTCCTCCTCGGACAGTCCGACCTGCCGCGCGATCACGTGCGAGGGCAGGACCGTGCCGGGGCCGAAGAGGTGGCGCCACCGGCCGCCCTCACCCTCCTCGAAGACGACGGTGAAGCGCTTGTCCCCCGGCAGGCAGTCCATCCGCTCGATCTGGTGGGTCAGGGGCAGGTGCGAGCCGAACAGGTCCTCCATCACCCCGGCCTTGTAGTGGAGCAGGAAGTCCGTGCAGGTGATCGGCGTGCCGTCGGAGTAGCGCGCCTGCTCGGTCAAGGTGTAGATGACCTGCCGGTTGGCCCCGGGCAGGACCTGGGTCTGCACCAGGTCGGTGTTGGGGATCATCTGGCCCGCGGGCCCCGACACGAACACCGCCGGGTAGAGGCGGCCGGAGAGCAGCTGGGCGTTCGTCGACACCCCGAGATTGCTGGCGGCGTTGGCTGTCTCCAGCGGGGCGTTGACCAGGTAGCCGAAGTGCTCCGCCGTCTTCGTCGCGGACGGCTCCTCCGGCCCCGTGGAACAGGCGGTGAGGGTGATCAGCGTCAGCGCCGTGAGCACCGCGAGGACCGCGCGCCCGGCCCGGAGGCCGGGCCGGTGATGGTGTCCGTGGTCGCGTCGGCCCCGGGAACGGCGGCCCGGGCCGATCCCCGGGATTCCGGACGCCGTGGATGTCACTGTGCACCCTCCTTGTGACTGGGTTGCCTGCGCCGCACTCCTGGTGCGGGAGACTGACCCGCTCAGTATACGGTTGCTGATGTGTAACCAATAACGACCCCGATCCCCGCCGTTCCGCGGTGCGGGGACGGCAGGGATCGGGGTCGGTGGGACGCTACCGGGCTCAGCGGCGGTTCGGGCGCCAGCTCGCGCCGACACCCGGGCCGTCCGCGGTTCCCGCGGTGCCGGAGTCCGGGCGGGGGTCGGCGGGCCGGGCCGGGCCGGGGGCGGCGACGGTGCGCTTGGGGCGGGCGTCGTACCCCTCGGTCCCGTCGCCTTCGGTGCCGTCGGTGATCTCCTCACCGCGTCGGTGGGCCTCCACGGCAGCGGTGTGCGCGCGGACGTCCTTCCGGCGGGTCATGAGGGTCACCAGGATCGGGGTGGCCAGGAAGATCGAGGAGAACACGCCCACGACCACGCCGATGAACTGGATGAGCGCCAGATCCCGCAGGGTGCCCACACCCATCAGCCACACGGCGACGACCATCAGCGCGATGATCGGCAGGGCCGAGATGACGGAGGTGGAGATCGAGCGCATGATCGTCTGGTTGACGGCCAGGTTCGCCTCCTCCGCGTAGGTCCTGCGGCGGGTGTCGAGCACGCCGGCGGTGTTCTCGCGCACCTTGTCGAAGACGATGACGGTGTCGTAGATGGAGAACGCCAGCACGGTGAGCAGGCCGATGACGGTGGCCGGGGACACCTCGAAGCCGATCAGGGCGTAGATGCCGGCGATGACGACGCCGTCGACGGCCAGGCCGAGCATCGCCGCGGCGGCCATCTCCCGCTCCAGCCGGAGCGCGATGTAGATGAAGGCGAGGACGAGGAACACGGCCATCGCGATGAGCATGCGCTGAGTGATCGTCGAGCCCCACGACTCGGAGACGGTGGAGTCGCCGATCGCGTCGGGGCTGGGTTCGCCCTGCGCGTTGAGTGGCTGGTGCTCCTCATAGATGGCCAGGCGCGCGGACTCGATCTGGTCCTGGCCCAGCCGCTCGGAGTTGATCTCGAGCGTGCGGCTGTCACCGGCGCCGACGATCTGCGTCAGTTCCGGGGTCACGCCGGTGGCCTCGACGAAGGTCTCCTCGACCTCCTCGGCGACGAGATCGCCGGCCGGCATGTTCATCTTGGTGCCGCCCTCGAAGTCGATGCTCAGGTCGAAACCCCGGATGCCGATGGCCCCGATGCTGATGACGAGGAGGGCGGCGGTGATCCAGTACCACAGACGGGAGCGGCCGATGAAGTCGACGCCGCCTTCACCGGTGTAGAGGCGGCTGAACACGCCGTGCTTTCGGGACGTGGCGGTGGTGCTCATGCTATTTCTCCTCGCTGTTCTCGGTGGCGGAGCCCTGCGCGGGGGCCCCGCCCCGTGGGGCGTCGGAATCCGTCGCAGCGGAGGCGCCCACGGTGACCGGCTCCCGGGCCGGGGCGGCGTCCCCTCCCCCGCGCTCGGCGCGCTTCTCGGCCGCGAGCTCGAAGACCTTGCCCATACCGTTGACCGACGGCCTGGCGAAGAAGGGGTGGCGGGAGGCCAGCAGCATCAGCGGCGCGGTGACCAGGAAGGTGACCACCAGGTCGAAGACGGTGGTCAGGCCGAGGGTGAAGGCGAAGCCCCGCACCTCACCGACGGCCAGGAGGTAGATGACCACGGCGCCGATGAGGGTGACCATGTTGCCGGTGACGATGGTGCGCTTGGCGCGGTCCCAGCCGCGGTGGGCGGCGGACCGGAAGGTGCGGCCCTCGCGGACCTCGTCCTTGATGCGCTCGTAGAGCACGACGAAGGAGTCGGCCGCGGCGCCGATACCGATGATCAGACCGGCCACGCCCGACAGGTCCAGGGAGTAGCCGATCCAGCGGCCCAGGAGGACGAGCAGACCGTAGGTCAGGAGACCACCGGTGGTCAGTGTGATCAGGGAGATGAAGCCGAAGATCCGGTAGTAGGCGAACACGAAGATCGCGATCAGGATCAGGCCGACGACGCCGGCGATCAGGCCGGCCTGCAGGGAGGCAGCGCCCAGGGACGGCGGCACCGACTCGGCGGTGCCGCCCGGCTCGCCGTCCTCACCCGCGAACGACAGCGGCAGCGCGCCGTAGCGGAGGTTGTTGGCCAGCTCCTGAGCCTCCTCCTGCGTGAACTGTCCGGTGATGGAGGTCGCCGAGCCGACCGGGGTGACCGACTGGATGACCGGGGCGGAGATGATCTGGGAGTCCAGGGTGATGGCGATCTGGCGCTGCAGGTACTGCTGGGTCAGGTTCGCCCAGGTCTCAGAGCCGTTGACCTCGCCGTCGGTCTTGAAGGCGAAGCTGATCTCCATCTGGCCGCTCTGTGCGTTGAAGCCACCGGTGATCGGGCGGTCGGTGTCGATCTCATTGCCCGTCAGGCGGGGGCCCTCGGGGTCCTCCACGCCCGACAGCAGCGGGGCCGGGTCGAGGATGTAGACCTGGCCGGTGGACGGCTCGCAGGTCACCAGCGGCAGTGCCGGGTCGTCGGAGCCGGCGAGCGGATCCGTCTCCCCGGTGCACTGCATCAGTGCGCTGGCCGCGGCCTGCACGGTCGGATCCTCGGACTGGCGGTCCTCGCGCAGCATCTCGGTCGTCGCCTGGCGGCGGTCGGCGGCCTCGAGGGAGTTCGCCGGTTCCGGCAGCGGGGTGGCGTCGACGGCCGGGGCCTCGACTTCGGCGGCGCCCTCCGGCTGCTGACTGTTGAGGGCGTCGATGACGGTGGTGATGGAGCTCTCCGCCTGCTCCGGGGTGATCACCCCGTATTCGACCCAGTTGTTGGCTATCTCACCGAGCGTCTCCGGCAGCCGCGCCATGTCCGGGCTGGCCGGGGTGGCCACGGGGCGGAACAGCAGCTGAGAGGTCTGGCCGACGGCCCGCGCCTGGGAGGTGTCCTCCCCGGGAACGGTGATCACGAGCGTGTTGCCGTCGGTGACGACGCTGGCGCCGGAGACGCCCATGCCGTTGACACGGTTCTCCAGGATCACGCGGGCCTGGGACAGCTGTTCGGGGGTCGGTTCCTGACCCTGCGGGACGAGTGTCACTCGGGTGCCGCCCTGCAGCTCGATGCCGAGTTTGGGCGTCACGGAACGGTCGCCGGTGAAGAAAACGAGGGCGTAGACCACGGCGACGATGAGCACGAACAGTGCCAGCGCGCGCTTCGGCCACGTCTTCCGGCCACCCCCGTTAGCGGGGCGTCTGGGTGAAGCGGACAATGAGGTTTCTCCTCTGGGACAAATACCCCCGGCCGGAACGGTCCACGGGACCGGCGGCACGGGGTGGGGGTCGCCGCGCGGATCGACGCCCGGGCGACGTGCGGTTCGACGATGTTGCCCGCCCGCAGGGGGCGAGTGCACAACCGACCATGCTACGTCATGCCTCCCCCGACGGCGCGGCGCGCCCCGCGCTGCGACACCGGCGGGGCGGCGGGCCAGGGGTGGTCAGGGTCGGGTTAGCGCGGGTTCTCCGGGTGGCCGTAGTCGCCGCGCTCGTCCGGGTTGCCCGGGTTCTGCGGGTTCTCCGGGTGACCGTCGTTGTAGCGGTCGGGGTACATACCGGGCTGGGCCTCCCCGGGCTGACCGGACTGGCCGAGCTGGCCGGGGGCGCCGGGCACCTCGCCGGCCGGGGTGGCGTGACGCACGACGGCCATCTTCTCCATCGTCACCTCGACGCCGGGGCTCAGCTCCAGATCGACCTCGGTCTCCCGGATGCCGGCGACGGTACCGTGCAGGCCGGCGGCGGTGACCACGCGGTCACCGATGTTGAGGGAGTTCTGCAGGGTCTGGATCTCTGCCTGCCGCTTGCGCTGGTTGCGCATCATGAAGAAGGACGGGAGCAGGAACACCGCGAGAAGAATGAGGATGAGAATAAGGTCCATGGTGCACCAGTGTGCCAGACCGGGGACGGGGCCCACCAATCCCGCGCCGCCGCTGTCCCGTCGGATCGCAGCAGGTTAACCGGGACGTCAGAACAGTCCGAGCGTCCCCTCCGGCGGGGTCAGGCCCAGGTGGTGCCAGGCCGCGGCCGTGGCCACGCGGCCACGACCGGTGCGGGCCACCAGGCCGGCGCGGACGAGGTAGGGCTCACAGACCTCCTCGACGGTCGCGGACTCCTCGCCGACGGCGATCGCCAGCGATCCCACGCCCACGGGACCGCCGCCGTGCCCCTTGATCAGCGCCTCCAACACAGCCCGGTCGAGGCGGTCGAGCCCGAGCTCGTCGACGTCGAATATCGCGAGCGCACCCTGGGCGGCGGCGAGATCGATGTGGCCGTCGGAGTTGACCTCGGCGAAGTCCCGCACGCGGCGCAGCAGCCGGTTGGCGATACGCGGTGTACCGCGGGAGCGGGAGGCGATCTCGACGGCCGCGTCCACGTCGATGGGCACGTCCAGGATGGCGGCCGCACGGGTGACCACGCGGGTCAGGTCGTCGCTGCCGTAGAACTCCATCTGGGCGGTGAACCCGAAGCGGTCGCGCAGCGGCCCGGTGAGCATGCCGGAGCGGGTGGTGGCCCCGACCAGTGTGAACGGCGGGATCTCGAGCGGGATGGAGGTCGCGCCCGGCCCCTTGCCGACGATGACGTCGATGCGGAAGTCCTCCATCGCCATGTAGAGCATCTCCTCGGCCGGGCGGGCGATGCGGTGGATCTCGTCGATGAAGAGGACGTCGCCCTCCATGAGGTTCGACAGCATGGCCGCCAGGTCACCGGCCCGCTCGAGGGCGGGACCGGAGGTCATGCGCAGGCTGGTGCCCAATTCCTGGGCGATGATCATGGCCATGGTGGTCTTGCCCAGGCCGGGCGGGCCGGAGAGCAGGACGTGGTCGGGCACCACTCCCCTCTTCCTCGCTCCGGTGAGCACCAGCGAGAGCTGGTCGCGGACCTTCGGCTGGCCGATGAACTCCTGCAGGCTGCGCGGGCGCAGGGAGGTCTCGGCGTCCTGTTCACCGGGGTGCTGGTGGGCGTCGACGGGGGCCTCCGGCGCGCGGGTGAGCGGCAGGTCCTCCGGCAACTGGAACTCGGTGCGTTCGATATCCGACATCGGCCTTCCCTTCTACTTACGGCCCAGCTCGGACAGCGCCGCGCGCAGGGCCGCGGCCGTGTCCAGTTCCGGCCGGGAGGCGAGCACGCCCTCGACGGCGGGCTGGGCGACCCGTTCGGTGAACCCGAGTCCGATGAGCGCTTCGGTGACCTGCTCGGCGACCGCCTCCGCGCCGGCCGACAGCGGGGCCGCGGTGGTGCCGTCGTCCGCCCCGGTGCCGGGTTCGGGGGCGAAGGCGGCGACCTTGTCCTTGAGCTCGACGACCATGCGGTCGGCCATGCGCTTGCCGACGCCCGGGATGCGCTGCAGGGCCTTCGCATCGCCGCCCCCGATGGCCTGGGACAGCTCGGGGGTGGTCAGCACGGACTGCGAGGCCAGCGCCAGGCGCGGGCCCAGGCCGGTGACGGTCTGCAGGAGGTGGAACATCTCCCGGGTCCCGTCGTCGGTGAAGCCGTAGAGCGTCATGGAGTCCTCCTTGACGACCAAGCTGGTCAGCACCGTGGCCTCCTCCCCGCGGCGCAGGCCGGACAGGGTCAGCGGCGTGGCAGTGAAGCGGTAGCCCACGCCCGAGCACTCGATGACGGCGTGGTCGAGACCGACGGCGATGACGGGACCGCGCAGGGAGGCGATCATGGACGGACTCCTTCAGGGTGGGTGGACTGGGGGCTGAGCGCTTCGGCGGTGCGGGCCAGCAACGGGGCCCGCCAGCAGTGGCAGACCGCCAGGGCGAGTGCGTCGGCGGCGTCGGCGGGCTTCGGCGGCTCGGACAGGCCGAGGATGCGGGTGATCATGACGGTCATCTGCTTCTTGTCGGCCCGCCCGTTGCCGGAGATGGCCTTCTTCACCTCGGAGGGGGTGTACATGTGCACCGGGATGCCGCGCTGGGCGGCGGCGAGCATGAGCACCCCGACGGCGTGGGCGGTGTTCATCACCGTGGAGACATTGCCGCGCTCAAACACGCGCTCGATGGCGACGACGTCGGGACGGTAGTCGTCCATCCACTCGTTGACCGCGTCCGACAGACGCAGGAGCCGTTCGGCGAGCTCGGCGCCCGCCGGGGTGCGGACCACGCCGACGGCGACGGGGACGACGGCGCGGCCGCGGCCGGCCTGCGCCACGGACAGGCCGCACCGCGTCAGGCCGGGGTCGATGCCCATCACCCGCAGTCCCTCGTAACTCACCCGCTGCCCACCTCCGCTCATCACAGCACCATTATTAGCACACTTGTCCTAACTTGCCCGCAACGACGCGCGCCCCGGCGGCCGCTGGCTGCGGCGCCGGGGCGCGGGGCGGGGAGAACTGCGGGTCTCAGGCGTCGAGCTCCGCGAGGACCTCGTCGGACAGATTCATGTTGGTGAAGACGTTCTGGACGTCGTCGGAGTCCTCGAGCGCATCAATCAGCCGGAAGATCTTCCTCGCCTCGTCGGCCTCCAGCGGCACCTCGACGGAGGCGCGGAACTCCTGGTCGGAGTCCTCGACCTCGATGCCGGCCTCCTCCAGGGCGGTCTTGACGGCCTGGATGTCGGTCGGGGCGCACACCACCTCGAACTGCTCGCCGAGATCGTTGACCTCCTCGGCGCCGGCCTCGAGGACGGCCATGAGGACGTCGTCCTCGCCCAGCTCGCCCTTGTTGACCACGACGACACCGGTGCGGGTGAACATGTAGGACACCGAACCGGACTCACCCAGGTTGCCGCCGTTCTTGGTCATGGCGGTACGCACCTCGGTGGCCGCCCGGTTGCGGTTGTCGGTCAGGCACTCGATGAGCATGGCGACGCCGTTGGGGCCGTAGCCCTCGTACATCAGGGTCTCCCAGTCGGCGCCGCCGGCCTCCTCGCCGGAGCCGCGCTTGCGGGCACGCTCGATGTTGTCGTTGGGGACCGAGGCCTTCTTGGCCTTCTTGATCATGTCGTCGAGTGTCGGGTTGGCGGCGGGATCCCCGCCGCCCGTGCGGGCCGCGACCTCGATGTTCTTGACGAGCTTCGCGAACTCCTTGCCGCGCTTGGCGTCATTCGCGGCCTTCTTGTGCTTGGTGGTCGCCCACTTGGAATGGCCTGCCATCTCAACCCTTTCTCTCGCCCGCACCGTGCCGGCTCAACCCGTGAAAGGTATAAGGGAGCGGCAGGTGCGCTCAAATCTATGACTCGACCGATTATACGCAGCCCCGCCCGACCCTCCGCACGGACGCCTGCGCGACCCCTGCCAACACCTCACGGGTGGGTGTAGCCGGTGTCGCCGACCAGGGCGGCGAAGTAGCTGTGCAGTCTGGTGTCGCCGGTGACCTCGGGGTGGAAGGAGGTCGCCAACACCGTCCCCTGACGCACCGCCACCACGGCGCCGGCGGCGGGGCCGTCGGGCACCGTCGCCAGCGTCTCGACGCCCTCGCCGACCCGCTCCACCCACGGCGCGCGGATGAACGCGGCGGGCATCGGGGCGTGGGCCTCCGCCACCCCGGCGACCTCGAGATCCGCCTCGAAGGAGTCGACCTGCCGGCCGAAGGCGTTGCGGCGGACCGTGATGTCGATCGCGCCCAACTGGTGAGCGTCCGCACGGGTGTCGAGCACCTCGGTGGCCAGGAGGATCATGCCGGCACAGGTGCCGAAGGCGGGCATGCCGTCGGCCAGTGCCTGCCGCAGCGGCTGAAGCAATCCGCCGAGGTCGAGCAGGCGGGAGATGGTGGTCGACTCCCCTCCCGGCAGGATCAGCCCGTTAATCCCGGCGAGCTGTCCGGGCCGGCGTATCTGCCGGTGTTCGACGCCGCATACGTCGAGGGCGCGTTCATGCTCGCGCACACCGCCCTGTACGGCGAGGACGCCGATCATTCCTTTTCCTCCAGCGTGTTAATCGGAATGGCCTTGGCGCCGGAGCGCAGGGTGCGGGTCAGCCCCTCCTGGGTGACGATGGCCACCAGATTGCCGGAGCGGTCGAAGATCCGGCCGTGGGTCAGCGCGCGCCCGCCCGAGGCGGACGGCGAGATCTGGTCGTAGAGCAGCCAGTCATCGGCCCGGAAGGGCCGCAGGAACCACATGGCGTGGTCGAGACTGGCCATCTGCACCTCGTGGCCGGGGTGCGGCACCAGGGCCGAGTGCAGCAGCGTCATGTCGGACATGTAGGCCAGCGTGCACACGTGGAAGGTGTCGTCGTCCGGCAGCGGCCGCTTGGAGCGGAACCAGACGACCTGCTGGCTGACGGCGAAGCGGTTGTGCTCGTACCCGCCGTTCGGCACCACCCGGATATCCCAGTCACCCCACTCGTCGAGCAGCGCCCGCGAGCTCGCCGGCAGGGTCTCCCGGCCGTTGCCGATCTCCTCCGGGGCGGGAACGTCGCGCATGATGTCGGAGTGCTCCGGGCCGTCGTCGTCCTGGCGGTGGAAGCTGGCCTGCATGGAGAAGATCGTCTCGCCGTCCTGGACGGCGCTGACCTGCCGGGACGAGAAACTTCGGCCGTCACGGATGCGGTCGACGAGGAAGATCGTCGGTTCCGAGGCCTTGCCCGGCGCGACGAAGTAGCCGTGCAGTGAGTGGACGGCCTTGTCCTCGACCGTGCGGGTGGCGGCGACCAGGGCCTGGGCCGCGACCTGCCCGCCGAAGGTGCGGGTGAGCTCGGATTCGACGGCCGGGCCGCGGTAGATGTCCCGGTCGATCCGTTCCAGGCCGAGGATGTGTTCAATGTCGCTCAAGGAGGGCCTCCTTTGTGATATCCGGTGATATCCCCCGGGCCACCTTACCGCGGCCAGGTCGCGGCCCCGCGCCCCGTCCCCGCGGCCATTCGGTTCCGCGGGGGTGGAACGGTAGCATCACGGTCATGACCTCGTCCGTGAGCCCGAAGACCCCGACCACCGAGCAGCGCGGTGCCGTGAGTCCGAAGACGCTGCACCGCATCGCCGCCACCATCGAGATGGTCACCTGGACCCTGCTCATCCTCGGCATGATCCTCAAGTACAGCGGGGTGACGGACGGGCTGGTGCCGATCGCCGGCCCCATCCACGGCTTCGGTTTCCTCTGCTTCGCCGCCATCACGGTGCTGCTGTGGGTGAACAACCGCTGGTCCCTCGGACTCGGTGTCCTGGGGCTGTTGGTCTCCGTGATTCCGTGGGCCGCGCTGCCCTTCACCCTGTGGGCGGATCGCAGGGGCCACCTGGACGGCGGCTGGCGCTATCTGGGCACCGACGACAGGCCGGCGAACATCGCGGACTGGGGACTGGCCCAGATGGTGCGCCACCCGGTCCGCACGATCCTCATCGTGCTGGTGATCATCGCGGTCGTCTTCACCCTGCTGCTGAACATGGGCCAGCCCTACGATCCGGACGCGATCGTCGACACCGTCAGCTGATTCCCGCTCCCCGGGAGCATGAAACCCGCCCGCCCTTTCGGGGACGGGCGGGTTTCCTGATCCCGGAGCGGTCGGTGTGCCGCCGGTGGTCCTTCCTACCAGCCGCGCTCCGCCAGTCGGTGCGGGACCGGGATATCGTCGACGTTGATGCCCACCATGGCGTCGCCGAGACCGCGGGAGACCTCGGCGACGGTGTCGGGGTCGTCGTAATTCTGGGTGGCCCGGACGATGGCGCGCGCCCGCCCGGCCGGGTCGCCGGACTTGAAGATGCCGGAGCCGACGAACACACCGTCAGCGCCCAGCTGCATCATCATGGCGGCGTCCGCGGGGGTGGCGATGCCGCCGGCGGTGAACAGCACGACCGGCAGCTGGCCGGTCTCGGCGACCTCGCGGACCAGCTCGTAGGGCGCCTGGAGCTCCTTGGCGGCGACGTAGAGCTCGTCCTGGGCCATCGAGCGCAGGCGGTTGATTCCGGCGCGGATGGTACGCATGTGGGTGACGGCGTTGGAGACGTCACCGGTGCCGGCCTCACCCTTGGAGCGGATCATGGCCGCCCCCTCGTTGATGCGGCGCAGGGCCTCCCCCAGGTTGGTCGCGCCGCACACGAACGGCACAGTGAAGTCGAACTTGTCGATGTGGTTGGTGTAGTCGGCCGGGGTGAGCACCTCGGACTCGTCGATGAAGTCGACGCCGAGGGACTGCAGGACCTGCGCCTCGACGAAGTGGCCGATCCGTGCCTTCGCCATGACCGGGATGGAGACGGCGTCGACGATTCCGTCAATCATGTCCGGATCCGACATGCGGGACACCCCGCCCTGGGCGCGGATGTCGGCGGGGACCCGCTCGAGCGCCATCACGGCGGTGGCCCCGGCGTCCTCGGCGATCCTCGCTTGCTCCGGGGTGACGACGTCCATGATGACGCCGCCCTTGAGCATCTCAGCCAGGCCCCGCTTCACGCGGGCGGTACCGTGGGTCGGCTCGATAGTGGTCACGGTGCGTGTTCTCCTTTATCGCAGTGATTGGACCACCGTTACTTTAGCCCCGCCTGTGCCTGGACCGTGAGTCGGAGACGGATTTAGATACACTCCCTCCCATGCGCAGACTTTCCACGGCACCCGTGGTCTGGATGGGGTGGGTGCTCGCCCGTCTCCTCCTGGTGTGGATGGTGATCGGCACGACGGCCGCCGTGGGCGACGTGCACTATTACCACGCGGGCCTGTTCGGCGATGACCCCTCCGACCTGACCGAGTACCCGGACGCCGGCGTCTGGCCGCTGCGCCTGCTCGCGTTGTTCACCGGCGCGGATCTGGACCGCTTCGTCATCGGCTTCGTGGTTCTGTGCCTGCTTGTCGACGCCGTCTTCCTCGCCCTGGTGCTGCACTGGGGCGGTGGGCGCCGCTTCACCGCCGCCTGGTTCTGGGTGGCCTTCGGCACCGCCGCCGGGCCGGTGTTCGTCCTGCGCCTGGACCTCTACCCCGCCGTGCTGGTCGCCGCCTTCGCCACACTGCTCTTCCGCCACCCCCGCTGGGCCTCGGCGGCGCTCGCGCTGGCCACCACCATGAAGCTGTGGCCAGGGGTGCTCGCCGCGGGACTGGTGGGCGGCTGGCGCAGGGCCGGCACCTGGATCCGGGTCGGCTGGTTCACCGTTGCCCTGGCGCTCCTGTGCCTGGTCACGGTGCTGACCTCGGGTGCCGACCGGTTGCTCAGCCCCCTGACCTACCAGGAGGTGCGCGGCCTGCAGGTCGAGTCCCTGACGGCCACCCCCTTCATCGTGGCTGCGCACCTGAACCCGGAGGAGTGGCGGATCGCCTACTCCTCGTCCAAGAGCTTCGAGGTCAGCGGCGCCGGGACCGCCGGTGCGGTCGCGGTCACCGACTGGCTGATGATCGCGGTACTGGTCTTCGCGGTGGCCTGGGCGCTGCGCTCCCTCATCCTGCACCGGTGGCGCCCACGCACCGCGATCGCCTTCGCCCTGCTGATGGTGGCCCTGCTCATCGTGACCAACAAGGTTTTCTCCCCGCAGTACATCGTGTGGCTGGGTCCGCTGCTGGCCGTGTGCCTGTGCCTGACCGACTCCCGGCTGGTGCGCGCCATGACCTGGCTGACGGTCCTGGCCGCGGCCCTGGGCACCGTGCTCTTCCCCTTCCTCTACGACAGCCTGGTCCATGACGTGCAGGACGCGGGCGCCGCCGTCGTCGTGCTGGCCGTGCGCAACGTCCTCGTCGTGGTGATCTGCGTGCTCGCGGCTACGTGGCTGTGGCGCGAGGACCGGGCGCTCGACACGCGCCGCGACGAAGGCGCCTGCACGCGCGCCCAGGTCCGGACCGGGGCCGCTCAGGAGGCCGGCGGGTAGGAGGAGAACTCGAAGAACTCCGGCAGCGGGGCCGTGCCCCCGAGCCGCAGTAGCCGGGTGCCGGGACGCAGGCGCAGGGCACGGGTGTCGGCGACGGCGTCGTTGTAGAAGCGGTGGGCCAGCTGGACGCGGACCTCGGCGTCGACGATCTGGGCCGGACGTTTGTCCCCCAGCCCACCGATCGCGGCGGTGACGGCGCGTTCCCGGGCGGCCCGCAGATCAAAGCTGCCGTACTCGAGCGGGACCGCCTCGGCCGCCGCGGCGGTCGGCCCCGCCTCCGGGAGCAGCGCCGCGACGACCGCCGCCCGCCGGTCGAGGGAGGCCTGCAGCGCGGCCAGGGCGGCGTCGGTACGGATGTGCAGGCGGTTGAGCCGCTGCGCGGTGAAGTAGGCCCACAGGGCGATCGCGGTCACCATGATCGCCAGGACGATGTACCAGATCATCATCGGGCACTCACCATGGAACCGTCCACGACGGTCTCGTAGACGGTGAGCACGTCCCGGGCCACCGAGGTCCAGTCGTAGGTCCGCGCGCGCCGGGCGCCGGCGTCGACGAGCCGCAGGCGGGCCTCGCGGTCGTCGATCAGACAGGTGAGCTGGGCGGCGAGGTCGGCGTCGGAGCCGGTGCGGAAGAGCAGTCCGGCCGGCTCCTCGGAACCGGCGTCACAGACCGCGGCGAAGGCCTCCAGGTCGCTGGCGACCACGGCGCAGCCGGCGGCCATCGCCTCGACCAGCACGATCCCGAAGCTCTCCCCGCCGGTATTGGGGGCGACGTAGATGTCGGCGCGTCCCAGGATGGCCGCCTTGTCCTCATCGCTGACGCGGCCGACGAAGTCGACGCCCGCGATCTGCCGGGGACGGCCGCCACCCATGACGGTCACCCGCACCTCGCGGTCGATGCGGGTCAGCGCCCGCAGCAGGATGTCCAGGCCCTTGCGGGACTCGTCGAGCCGGCCGAGGAAGACGATCTCCACGGGCCCGGTCTTCTCCGCCTCGGGCACGCGGGCGGCGGCGTAGACGGAGGTGTCCACGCCGTTGGGGATGAGCACCGGATCGCCACCGAGCTGCTCAACCTGCCAGCGGCGCGCCATCTCGGACACGGCGATGCCGCCGCGGATCTTCTCCAGCATCGGGCGCAGCACCGGCCGGAAGAACCGCAGCACCAGGGAACCGGAACTGGAGGCGTGGTAGGTGGCCACGATCGGGCCGGTGGCCATCCACAGCGCCACCATGGAAAACGACGGCGAGTTCGGTTCGTGGATGTGCAGCACGTCGAATCTGCCCTCGGTCAGGAAATCCCGGACGCGGGCGTGGACGTGCGGCCCGAAGGACAGCCGCGCCACGGAGCCGTTGTAGCGGATGGGCAGGCTGCGGCCACCCCTGACCACGAAGTCGGGCAGCTCAGCGTCCTTCCCGGCGGGACCGAGGACGCGGACGTGATGCCCCGCCTCCAGGAGCACCCGGGCGAGATCAAGGATGTGGGCTTGAACTCCCCCGGGTTCGTCGAAGGAATAGGGGCAGACGATACCGATTCTCACGGCATCCCCCCGGTCCCGCGTGCCCGGCGTTCCCGGTCCCGGCGCTTCCGCCGCGCCTCGATATCGGCCGTCCACTGCGGCTGCAGCATGTGCCAGTCCTCCGGGTGGGCGGCGATATTGGCGGCGAAGAGATCCGCCACCCGCTGCACCGTGGGGCCGAGCTCGTCGACCTCGACCTCGTCGGAGACGGAAAAGCCCCACCCCTCCCCCTCGGGCCCGTCGGTGAACCAGCAGTGCACCACGTGCAGGGCGGCGCCGGTCTCCAACGCCAGGCGGGCGGGGCCGGTCGGCATGGTGGTGGCCTCGCCGAAGAACTCGACCTCCGCGCCCGACTGCTTCAGGTCACGCTCGCCGAGCAGGGCGATGACACCGCCCGAGGCCAGCACCTCCCGCAGCCGCGGGAACGGCGGCTGCCCCCCGGTCAGCGCGAGCACCTCGAAGCCGAGGGACTCGCGGTAGTCGACGAAGGCCCGGAACAGCACCTCAGGTCTGACCCGTTCGGCGACGGTGGTGAACTGCCCAAAGTGCCTGACCAGGAACATCCCGGCCATGTCCCAGTTGCCGGAGTGCGGTAGCGCGAGGATGACCCCGCGCCCCGAGTTCAGGGACGCCTCAAAGGCGTCCCGGCCGACGACCGAGTCCTCGAGGCGGGCGTCGAGAACCGGATCCTCCCGCATGGCGGGCAGACGGAAAGCCTCCCGCCAGTAGCGCGCGTAGGAGCGCACCGAGTCCCGCACCAGATCGCGGGTGACGTTCTCCGGACCGACGACGCGGGCGAGGTTGCGGCGCAGCTGGTCCATGCCGCGACCGTCGTGGCTGGCCCGGTCCGCGCCGAAGCGGAACAGCGCACGTGCGAGCGGCTCCGGCAACCGGCGGACCAGAGCCCATCCGGCGAGGTAGCCCACCGCGGCGGGGTCGATGCCGCCGAGGCCGCGCAGGCGTGCCAGGGGGTTCACAGTTCGGCCTTCCGGGTCTGCCCGGCCTCGCGGCTGCCGGCCGGCGGGGCGATGACGTCATTGGCCTGCGGGGCCCGGGCCGCGATCACCAGGCGCTGGATGACGGTGTAGACGCTGCCGAGAGCCAGCAGCCAGATCGCCACGTCGACGGCGTAGGACACGCCGAAGCCGTGCAGACCGATGCCGACCAGACCGATGATCAGCCGCTCGGGGCGTTCCACCAGGCCGCCGACCATGCGGAAGCCGCTGGCCTCGCCGCGGGCCTTGACATAGCTGATGACCTGGGAGGACACGAGCACTGTGAAGGAGGCGGCGACGAGCGCCGGGTGGGCGTCGTAGCTGTGGATCAGCCACCAGGTGATGGCGGCGAACAGCGCCCCGTCGGTGATGCGGTCGCACGTGGCGTCGAGCGTGGCGCCGAATTTCGTGCCCCCGCCGCGCAGGCGCGCCATGGTGCCGTCGACCATGTCGAAGGCGGCGAAGATACCGGAGAGCACCGCCGCCCAGACCAGGTGGCCGGTGGGGATGAGGAGCACCGCGATGCCGGTGGTCACGGCCGCGCCGAGCACGGTGACGACGTTGGGGCCCAACCCCAGCTTCAGCAGCCCGCGGGCCACCGGCTCAACGACGACGGCCACCGGTCGACGTCCGTGGACACTAAGCATCCTTCTCCCCCTGTGCCTTGCGGTCCTCGCGGCTGATGGCCTGCCAGGCGTCGGCGAGCAGGGCCCGGGTGTCGCGCAGCAGCTGCGGCAGGACCTTCGTGCCGTCGAGGATGGTCATGAAATTCGCGTCGCCGGGCCAGCGCGGCACGATGTGCATGTGCAGGTGGTCGCCGATCGAACCGCCGGAGGCCTTGCCCAGGTTGAAGCCGACGTTGACGGCGTCGGGCCGGGAGACCTTCTTCAGCGTCCGGATGGCGTGCTGGGCGAAGGCCATCATCTCGGCCGTCTCCGCGGGCGTGAGGTTCTCCAGCTCGGCGACCTTGCGGTACGGCACAACCATCAGGTGCCCCGAGTTGTAGGGGAAGAGGTTGAGGATGGCGTAGACCTCCTCCCCGCGGGCGATGATCAACGACTCCTCGTCTGAGTGCTTCGGGGCCTCCAGGAACGGGTCGGACCGACGGGTGCGCACGCCGCGCTCCCCCGCCTTGGGGCGCTCCGAGATGTAGCCCATCCGGTAGGGCGCCCACAGGCGGGTCAGGTGGTCGGGCTCCCCGACCCCGCGGTCGACGTAGACGTGGTCGGGGTCGCCGGGGGTCGGCTGGTTGGCTTCCTCAGCGTCGCGCGGCAAGGGCGTCCTCGCTCGGCTGCTCGTTGATGCGGTCGCGGATCCAGGAGTCGACCAGCTCGACGGCCTCGTCGACGGGGACACCGTTGACCTGCGAGCCGTCCAGGAAGCGGAAGCTCACGGCGCCGGCCTCGACGTCACGGGCGCCGGCCAGCAGCATGAAGGGCACCTTGCCGGTGGTGTGGTTGCGGATCTTCTTCTGCATGCGGTCGTCCGAGGTGTCCACCGTCGCCCGGATCCCGCGGGCACGCAGCCGCGCGGTGATCTCCTCCAGGTGCGGGATGAAGTCGTCGGCAACCGGGATCCCCATGACCTGCTGCGGGGCCAGCCAGGCCGGGAAGGCGCCGGCGTAGTGCTCGAGCAGGACACCGAAGAAGCGCTCGATGGAACCGAAGAGCGCGCGGTGGATCATGATCGGCTGCTGCTTGGAGCCGTCGGAGGCGGTGTACTCCAGTTTGAAGCGCTCGGGCATGTTGAAGTCCAGCTGGACGGTGGACATCTGCCAGGTGCGGCCGATGGCGTCCTTGGCCTGCACCGAGATCTTCGGGCCGTAGAAGGCCGCGCCCTCCGGATCCGGCACCAGCTCCAGGCCGGAGTTGGTGGCCACGCGCTGCAGGATCTCCGTGGAGCGCTCCCAGATCGCGTCGTCGCCGACGTACTTCTTCGGGTCCTTGGTGGACAGCTCCAGGTAGAAGTCGTCCAGGCCGTAGTCCCGCAGCAGGGAGATGATGAACTCCAGCACGGTGGTCAGCTCATCCTCGAGCTGGTCCTCGGTGCAGTAGATGTGGGCGTCGTCCTGGGTGAAGCCGCGGGCACGGGTCAGCCCGTGCACCACGCCGGACTTCTCGTAGCGGTAGACAGTGCCGAACTCGAACAGGCGCAGCGGCAGCTCCCGGTAGGAGCGGCCACGCGAGTCGAAGACCAGGTTGTGCATCGGGCAGTTCATCGGCTTGAGGTAGTAGTCCTGCCCCGGCCTGGTCTCGTTGCCCTCCTCGTCGTACTCGGCGTCGAGCTGCAGCGGCGGGAACATCCCGTCCTTGTAGAACCCGAGGTGGCCGGACTTCTCGAAGAGGTCGCCCTTGGTCACGTGCGGGGTGGAGACGAAGGAGTAGCCGGCCTCGATGTGGCGGCGGCGGGAGTGCTCCTCCATCTCCAGACGGACGATGGCGCCGTTCGGGTGGAAGACGGGCAGGCCCGAGCCGATCTCATCGGGGAAGGAGAACAGGTCCAGCTCGTTGCCCAGGCGGCGGTGGTCGCGCTTCTCCGCCTCGGCCATCATGTGCTGGTAGGCCTCGAGGGACTCCTTGTCCTCCCAGGCGGTGCCGTAGATGCGCTGCAGGCCGGCGTTGTCCTGGTCACCGCGCCAGTAGGCGGCCGACGAACGCGTCAGGGCGAACGCCGGGATGTAGCGGGTGGTCGGGATGTGCGGACCACGGCACAGGTCCGACCACTCGATCTCACTGGTGCGCGGGTTGAGGTTGTCGTAGGCGGTCAGGTCACCGGCGCCGACCTCGGTGGCCTCGTCGGAGTTGGGGTCGACGTTGCCCTTGTCCTGGATGAGCTCCAGTTTGAACGGCTCGTCGGCGAGCTCCTCGGCGGCGGCCTCGGGCGAGGCGTAGACGCGGCGCTCGAAGCGCTGACCGGACTTGATGATCTTCTTCATGCGCTTTTCCAGCGTCCTGAGGTCCTCCGGGGTGAAGGGCTCGGCGACCTGGAAGTCGTAGTAGAAGCCGTTCTCGATGGCCGGGCCGATGCCCAGCTTGGTGCCCGGGAACTCGGCCTGCACGGCCTGGGCGAGGACGTGGGCGCAGGAGTGGCGGATCACGGAGCGGCCGTCCTCGGTGTTCGCCGGGACGGGGGTGAACTCGGCGTCGGTCTCCGGCACGTGCGAGAGGTCCTTCAGGGTCCCCTCGGAGTCCTTGACGCAGACGATGGCGTCGGGGCCCTTGTTCGGCAGATCCAGCTCCCGCATCGCGGCGCCCACGGCAGTGCCCGCGGGAACCTGGAACGAGGGGAAGACGGCCGGGGAATGGTCGGTGGCGTTCACCATGAGTGTGCTGCGCTCCTTCTTGCGCTCACGCGGGGTGCGGCATACCTGGCCGCGCCCCACTTGTATCCGGGCACGCCCCCAGGCCCGGTCCCCCTTGACCGGGCGACGGTGGCCTGCGTGACGTTCCCGTTCATGTTACCCCGCAAGGTGACGCCCCCGCGCAGTCGGGGAGGTCGGGCGTGGGCGTCAGAGGGACTCCAGCAGCCCGGCTCCCCACCAGGCGTCGCGCCCGCGGCCGTCGGCACTGGTTCCGGGAGGGATCCAGTAGACCGCCGAGCCGATGTGGGTGATCCACTCGTTGAGCCGGTCGGCCTCGTCCAGTCGGGCCTGGATCGGGGTGAACTGCTTGTCCGGATCCTGCTGGAAGCAGATGAACACCAGGCCCGAGTTCGACAGCTGGCCGCTGCCCGGGACCGGCGGCAGGTCGTAGTTGTAGGAGCGCCGCGCCAGCCTCTGCTCCGGGTGATCCGCCGCTGGCCGGGCCCGGGCCATGTGGCTGTCCGGATCGATGACCGGCAGCCCGAACCCGTCACGCGCCTCATAGTCCGCCTCGGTGAACTCCCCGCCGCCCGTCAGCGGGGCGCCGGTGTCCAGCGTGCGGCCCGTGGACTCCTCGCGGGAGGTCCGGTCCAGCATCTCCCAGGAGTCCAGGTTCATGCTGATGCGGCGGACGACCATCGCGGTGCCGTCGACGAGCCAGTCCGGCCCCTCGCCGATCCACGCCTGCTCGTCCCACTCCCGGTCGGAGCGGGCGGTGACGGTGCCGTCGAGCTGGCCGAACAGGTTGCGCGGGGTGGAGCCCGTGGGTGCCCCGCCGTCGGCACGCAGGAAACCCTGCTGCATCCACTGGACCCCGGCGTAGTCGGTGCCGGAGCGGACCATGTGACGCACCGCGTGGGAGAGCATGGTGGGATCGTCGCAGCAGAACTGGAGCACCAGGTCCGACTGCCCCCACGCCGGATCCAGCTGATCGCGACTGAACTCCGGGAGCGGTGCCAGCCAGTCCGGGCGCCGGTCCCGCGCCCCCGCCACCTCGAAGACGCGCGGGCCGAAACCGCAGGTGACCGTCAGGTTCGCCGGCACGGTGGTCATCTCCGGTTCCAGGCTGCCCAACGGGGCCTCCCCCGTGCACAGCCGGCGCGCGTCCTCGGTCCACAGCCGCAACAGGCGGGCGAGACCCGCGCGGTCCACCTCCTCCCCGAGGCGGAACGCCACCAGGTTGAGGTGGGCCTGCGCGGGGGTGGCGATGCCTGCCTGGTGGACGCCGTCGAAGGGGACGATGGCCCCCTCCAGACGCGTCTCGACGGCCGCGGGATCGATGTCGGCGGTGGTGTCTGCAGTGCGCGTCGACGAGCGGACGTCGGTCGAGCAGGCGGCCAGCGCCGCACCACCGGCGGTGACGGACAGTCCGGTGAGAAAACCCCTACGGGAGAGCGGGCGCAATGGAAGCTTCCTCCCCTACCCCTGGTGTCCACCGTGACCCGCGGCGTCCGGCGTGGTGCCGCTCTGCAGCCCGCCGTCCTCGCCGTAGTTCTCCTCGCCGGCGCCGATGGTGCGCACCGGCACCGGGTCGAGCTCGACCTCGGAGCCGTCACCCAGCAGGAGGGTCATGGTGATGGCGTCCCCGGCCGGGATCTCCCCGGGGTGGCCCATGATCATCAGGTGGTCGCCACCGGCGGCGAGCTCGTGGCTGCCTCCGGCGTCGATGGTGAAGCCGCCCGGCTTCTCCTGCATGACGCCGTTGACGACCTCGTGGATTTCGAAGGACTCGGCGTCGAGATCCGTGGTGAAGCCGGTGACCTGGACCTCCTCGTCAGTGTTGTTGACCAGGGTTCCGAAGACAGAGGTCATGTCGTTGTCGGTGCCCTTGGCGCGGACGACGCCGTCCTCGAGGGAGACCGGGGTGTCGGCCACGGCATCGGCCGTGTTCCCTGTGGTTGCCGTTGTGGCCGTGGTGGCGGTGGTGTCCCCGGTGCTCTCGGGCGAGGGATTCTCGTTGGGCGGGGTGCAGGCGGCCAACGCCAGCGCGGCGGCGGTCAGGGCGGTGAGTCCGAGGGGGGTTCGCATGTTCATGAGGCTTCTACTCCTGTGGCGTGTTACGACCCTTGGCGATCATCATGATGATGACGCCGAGGATGGCGAGGATGCCCACTGCCCCGACGACCCAGGCCAGCGGTCCACTGAGGAGGCCCCCGTCGGTGTCTTCCGCCGTCTCCGCGGTATCCGCCGTCTCCGTGGTGTCCGTGGTGTCCGGGGTGTCCACGTTCTCGGCGGTTGCGGCGGTGTCCGTGTTGTCTGTGTTGTCCGGGTTGTTCGTGGGCTCCGCACCGGCCTCCGGGGACTGCTCATCGCCGGCGACGGTGAAGGTGGTCATCCCGCGGGTGGCGTGGCCGTCGGAGGAGGTGATCTGGAATCCGACGGTGTACTCGCCGGGGCCGCCGGTGACGTCCTCCGGCAGCTCCAGGGTCACCATCTGGCCGTCGATCGTCGGTTCGCCGGAGTACAGCAGTTCACCGGAGTCCTGTTCCGTGACGGCCACGGTGCTAAAACCCTCCCGGGGAATCCCCGAGAACTCCAGCTCGATGCTGCGCGGGAACTCCTCGACCACCGCCCCGTCGGCGGGATCGCCGCTGACGACGACGTCATGGGCCAGGGCGGCCGGGGCGGCCGCGATGGTGACGGCGCCGGCCGCCGCGAGTGCGGCCAGGGCGGGTCGCTGGAGCGTGCGCGGGATGATCACGAAAGGTCCTCCTGGACTGGTCAGATCGTGTTGAAGGGGTGCTGGGCACACGGTACCTCCCGGCGGGAGCTACCAGAAGACTGGTCGGAGCCCGGACCGGGAAAGTTCCCGGGCAGCTCCGACCGGCAACGTGTTTCCATGCACATTCGGCCGCCCGCAACGGCGATGCCCGTTCCGCACCGGGTACGGGATCGCTCCCCTGCCCAGCTTTCCGGATAACGAAAAAATCCCGGTACCACTGGGGTACCGGGACTGTCTGTGGTGGTCCCAGCTGGGTTCGAACCAGCGACCTTTCCGGTGTGAACGGAACGCTCTTCCACTGAGCCATGGGACCGTAGTGCTGCAGATGACCACGGGCGTCCGTGGCTGCGCTAGAAAACCTAGCACGACCATCGATGGGGTTCCTAATCCGCAGGTGGAACCCCCGCTCGTCCACCGCTGAAATGACGGCGAGCTGCCGACGGCCCCGCAGCGACGCCCACGACATCAACGACACAGTGACGGTTCTACCGGTGGCCGCATCCCGGATATGGGGCAACACGGAACGGAAGGCGCACAAACTTCCACACCCCCTCCAGGCTCCCCACGGCCGGTACCGATTCAGCCAAGAAGTAACGGCCCCAGTAGGGCGGGTCCCCGGGCACCCAGGGGCGTCGCTAATTTCACCCTGCCCCCCACCCCGCAGTCGCCCCCTCCACTCCATGCCACCCCCGGAACCTTCCGGGATCCCGGCGGGCGGGTGGAATGACACCGGTGTAATTCAACCCCGGGTTCGACCCTCGGCGACTATTCGGCAAATAAGCGCCGTAACCTCGGGATTTGTAAAGTGAGCGGCGTTCAGGATAAAGTTTTGTCTCGCACCAAGCCACCGAGAACAACGGCGGACAGTGCAATGCGGATGTAGCGCAGCTGGTAGCGCATCACCTTGCCAAGGTGAGGGTCGCGAGTTCGAGTCTCGTCATCCGCTCTCATTTCACCGGGCCAATTCGATGAAATGAATCCGCGCGATTAGCTCAGCGGGAGAGCGCTTCCCTGACACGGAAGAGGTCACTGGTTCAATCCCAGTATCGCGCACTGAGGAGCAATCCTCGATGCGGATGTAGCGCAGTTGGTAGCGCATCACCTTGCCAAGGTGAGGGTCGCGAGTTCGAGTCTCGTCATCCGCTCTGGTACTTTGTGCCTGAGGCGGTAGCGCCACGGTGGAATGGCCGAGTGGTGAGGCAACGGTCTGCAAAACCGTGCACACGGGTTCGATTCCCGTTTCCACCTCGTAGTTCAAGCGCGTTTAGCTCAGCGGGAGAGCGCTTCCCTGACACGGAAGAGGTCACTGGTTCAATCCCAGTATCGCGCACTGAGGAGTAATCCTCGATGCGGATGTAGCGCAGTTGGTAGCGCATCACCTTGCCAAGGTGAGGGTCGCGAGTTCGAGTCTCGTCATCCGCTCCACCACCCCGGATCCTGATTCAGGCTCCGGGGTTTCGTTTTTGGGTAGCATGCTGCCCATGCGCCCCTACCCCGTCGAGATCCCCGTCCAGACCCTCATCGGCCCGACGCAGCCCGTCGGCACTCCCGAGACCCGCGCGGTCATGATCTCGACCGCCACGGGGTCCGCGTCCTGGGGCGGCAACACCCAGAAGCTGGGCAACGCCACGGACACCGCTCTCTTCCTGGGTGTGCGCCAGTGGTCCGACGCCGTCCTCGTCGGGGCGGAGACCGTGCGGACCGAGGACTACGGACCGGCGACCGGCACCTCCGGGGAGCAGGCCGAGCGCGTCGCCCGGGGCCAGGCGCCCACCCCGGTCATGGCGGTCCTCTCCCTCACCCTCGACTTCAACCCGTCCGCCCGGATATTCACGGATCCGGAGCACTCCCCGCTCATCCTGGTGCCCGAGCGGGTGCTCACCGACGCCGTGCAGGCCAGACGGCGGGAGCAGCTCGAGGCGGCCGGCGCGGAGCTCATCTCCACCGGCTCCGGCTCCCCGGCCGAGGTCATCGCCGCCCTCCACGACCGTGGCCTGGTGCGACTGAGCTGCGAGGGCGGCCCCGGGGTCCTCGGGTTGTTCTTCAGCGCCGACCTGATCGACGTGCTGCACCTGACGCTCGATCCGCTTGCCACCGCCCCCGTCGAGCAGCCGCTGGTCCGCATGCTGCGGGGCACCGAACCCTTCGCCCACCGCCTGGAGCTCGAGGACTTCCGGGCCACCGCGGACAGCTCCCTGTTCCTGCGGTACCGCCGCCGACGCTGAGTGTTGGTCTCGGTCGCCCGGCGACTCCTCGGATAATGTGGGCCCGTGACTTCGCCAGCAGCCGACCGACTCAAACAGCTCTGGGTGGCCGAGACGCCGCTGACAGACCCGGAGCCCGCCCAACCGCGGCGCACCCCCTGGGATCGGGTGGGCAATGCGGTGGCCTGGCCCCTGGCCGTGATCCTCGTGATCCACCGGATCGCGGTTCTGGCGGTCAACGGCTCGGTCACCGACGACTTCACCACCGTCTACTCGGCGGTCCGCCGCTTCCTCGACGGCGTGCCGGTCTACAACGAGGTCTACCACTACGTCGACCCGCACTACCTCTACAACCCGGGCGCAACGCTGCTGCTCTCCCCGCTGGGGATGGTCGGCAACTTCGAGCTGGCGCGCCTGGCGTTCATCGTGGTCAACGCGGCGGCCATCGTGGCCGCCCTGGCGTTGTTGACGCGCCTGTTCGACTTCAGTCTGCGTTCACTGGTCTGGCCGGCGTCGATCACTGCGGCCTTCCTCACCGAGTCCGTGCGCAACACGTTGATCTTCTCCAACATCAACGGCCTCCTGCTGCTCGGTCTGGCGGTGTTCCTCTGGCTGCTGCTCAGCGGGCGCGGCTGGTGGGCCGGGCTGGTCATCGGGGTGATGATCCTGATCAAGCCGATGTTCGCCCCGCTGCTGTTCCTCCCGCTGGTCAAGCTGGACTGGCGCACGCTGGTCGGCGGCCTCGCAGTGCCGGTGGCCGCCAACGTGGTGGCCTGGCCGCTGGTGCCCGGTGCCGGGGACTACCTCACCCGGCTGGTGCCCTACCTCGGCGAGGTGCGTGACTACGCCAACTCCTCCCTGACCGGCATGGCCGTCTACTTCGGCATGCCCGCCGCCCTGGAGACCCTGGTGTGGCTGCTGTTCGCCGCGGTCGTCGGCGTCGGCGTGATCGTGCTGCTGCGCTGGCGCTACTCCGACCCGCTGCTGTGGGCCACGACAACCACCGGGCTACTGCTGACCGGGGTGTTCTTCCTGTCG
Organism: Corynebacterium halotolerans YIM 70093 = DSM 44683; assembly: GCF_000341345.1. Taxonomy (NCBI): domain Bacteria; kingdom Bacillati; phylum Actinomycetota; class Actinomycetes; order Mycobacteriales; family Corynebacteriaceae; genus Corynebacterium; species Corynebacterium halotolerans. The sequence goes on from NC_020302.1 coordinate 1,780,971, forward strand.
TCGCTGGGGCAGATGTACTACTCGATGATGATCTTCCCCATGTTCTTCACCCTCCTGCTGCGCCGCAGCGTGTTCCACACGTGGCCGGCCTGGGTGGGCGCCTACCTGTTCCTCTCCCCCGACTCCTGGCACTCCAACCGGTGGGTCGACTGGGGGCGCTGGGCCGATTTCTTCCAGGCGACGATCGGCTGGGGGATTCTGCTGATCGCCGTCACCACCTGCGCGGTGGTGTGGTGGCGCGGCGAACGCCCGTTCGCGTCCGAGGCGGGCACCGTGCCCGGCACGGGCACGCTCGCCGACGACCGCGTCTCCCGCCCCTCGGACTGAGCGTCCGACCGGCCCTTTCCGGCCCACCCGCGAGGCGTTAGACTAGAGGGCTACGACCATACCGCCACATCGGGGAGGATCACCATGACCGATTTCAAGCTCATCAGCGACGACCAGTGGCGCGAGCGCCTCTCGCCCGAGGAGTTCTACGTCCTGCGCCAGGCGGGCACCGAGCCGCCGCACGTCGGCGAGTACACCGAGACCACCACCGAGGGCGTCTACTCCTGCCGCGCATGCGGTGCCGAGCTGTTCCGCTCCACGGAGAAGTTCGCCTCCCACTGCGGGTGGCCGTCCTTCTTCTCGCCGCTGGCCGGCGACCGCATCATCGAGCGCGTGGACCGCTCGCACGGCATGGTCCGCACCGAGATTCTCTGCGCCAACTGTGAGTCGCACATGGGCCACGTCTTCGAGGGTGAGGGCTACGACACCCCGACCGACCTGCGCTACTGCATCAACTCCCTGAGCATCCGGCTCGAGGAGAAGCCCGTCGAGGACACCGCGGCCCAGGACTAGGGACCGCGCGCCGCACGAGGCGCCGCGACAGAGGAACCCCAAAGCCCCGGACCAACCAAGGTCCGGGGCTTTGATTCCTGCCACGCGAGGGGAAAACTCAGGGAAGAACCTCGATGAGCTCGGAGACGTCGGCCACGCGGCGGCCGGTGAAGAACGGGGTCTCCTCACGCACGTGCAGGCGGGCCTCGGTGTAGCGCATCTTGTACATCAGGTCCACGATGCGCTCGAGCTCCGGCCCCTCGAAGGCCAGCAGCCACTCGTAGTCACCCAACGCGAAGGCCGGGACCGTGTTGGCGCGCACCTCCGGGTAGTCGCGGGCGGCCTGGCCGTGCTCGGCGAGGATGCGGCGGCGATCGGCCGGCTCCATCAGGTACCACTCGTAGGAGCGGACGAACGGGTAGACCGTGATCCACTCCTGCGGCTCCTCGCCCATGATGAACGACGGCAGGTGGGACTTGTTGAACTCGGCGGGACGGTGCAGGGCATTGCCGATCCAGAAGACCTCGCTGGACTGGCCGAGCACCGTGGTGCGGCGGAAGGCGTTGTAGGCGGCCTGGATGTCGGAGAACTTCTCCGCGTGCCACCAGATCATGAAATCGGCCTCCGCACGGGTGCCGGAGATGTCGTAGATGCCGCGGACGGTGACGGTCCCCTCCTCCGCCAGACGGGAGAAGAACTCCCGCGCCTCGGTGATGATCTCGGAGCGATCGTTTCCGAGGGCACCCGGGATCACCCGGAAAGTGGCCCACTGGGTGTAGCGCTGAATGCTGTTGAGCTCTTCGAAGTTGAGCTTGCTCACGTCGTCTCGTGTCCTTTCTTGGGGGTCGGCTGCCGCACCTGACGGCCCCTGGCGGCCGGTGGAACGCGGCGTTGACCCCCATCATAAGTTGGATGCCCCCACCCGGGACGGACCGCCCCACCCGACCCGCACCTGCGGCTCCACGGCGCGCCTCCCGCGCGTACGGCACTGCCGTCGATAGTTTTGGGGCGTGATGAACTCCGATGCCTCCTCGACGCCGACCTCGGCACTGTCGTCCCGCACCGCCGACGACTCCGCAGACACGGGCAGGAACGCCACCCCGCAGGCGTTCACCGACGCCGTGGAGTCCATGCACGCCGCCCGCCTCCGCCCCGAGATCGCCCTCGGCACCATCCGGCCACCCCAGCGGCTGGCTCCATTCAGTCACGCCGTCGGCTTCGAGGTGGTCCACGAGAACACCGGGGAGATCGCCACCGACACCGAGGGCGACGCCTTCGGCCGGCTCATCCTGCTGCACGACCCGCAAGCCGAGGAGGCCTGGGAGGGTTCGATGCGGCTGGTCGCCTACATCCAGGCGGACATGGATCACGAGGTCGCCTCCGATCCCCTGCTGCCCGATGTCGCGTGGCAGTGGCTGACTGAGGGACTGTCCGGCGCGCGGGCGGAGTACACCAACCTGGGCGGCACAGTCACCTCCACGACCTCGGTGCGCTTCGGTGAGATCGGTGGCCCACCGCGCGCCCACCAGCTGGAGATGCGCGCCTCCTGGACCGCCTCCGGCACCGACCTGACCACCCACGTCACCGCCTTCTCCCGGGTTCTGGCGCACGTCGCCGGCCTCCCCCCGGAGGGCGTGACCGAGCTGGGTCGCTGACGCGCGCCGCACGGCGGGGTCTAGGCTCAATATTCATGGCGACCCTCCTGTCGACCCCGCGTGACGGGGTTCCTCCGCTCCTGCACATCCCGGAACAGTTCCGTGAGGCCGCCGCCGCGCTCGCCTCCGGGCAGGGCCCCGTCGCCGTCGACACCGAGCGTGCCTCCGGTTTCCGTTACGACGACCGTGCCTTCCTCGTCCAGCTGCGCCGCCGCGGCGTCGGCACGCTCCTGATCGACCCGGAGGGCTACCGCGAGGAGTTCACCGCGGCCTTCGCACCGGTGCTGGGCGGCCACGACTGGGTCATCCACGCCGCGGCCTCCGATCTACCGAGCCTGGCGTGGCTGGGGCTGCACCCGGGCCGCATCTTCGACACCGAGCTCGCGGGGCGGCTGGCCGGGTTCGACCATGTCAACCTCGCCGCGATGATCGGGACGGTCTTCGATCTCCGCCTGGAGAAGGGGCACGGGGCCGAGGACTGGTCGAAGCGTCCGCTGCCGGCCGACTGGCTGATCTACGCCGCCCTCGACGTGGAACTGCTGCTGGAGCTGGCGGAGGCCATGGCCGAACTGCTCGACGCCCAGGGCAAGCTCGAGTGGGCCGAGGAGGAGTTCGAGTACATCCGGGCCATTCACGCGGACATCACCGGCCCACCGGAGCCCTCCTGGCGGTCCACCAAGGGAGTGGCCACCCTCCACCGTCCCGAGCAGCTGGTGGTGGCCCGTGAGCTGTGGATGATCCGCGAGGCCATCGCCGTGGACGAGGACCGGGCCGTCAGCCGGATCCTGCCGAACAAGGTGCTCGTGGAGATCGCCCGCCGCCCACCGGGCAGCGCGCGGGAACTCGGACGGGTGCGGGGCTTTCCCGCCCGCCGGAAGTCGGCGGCCACCTTCTGGTACGAGGCCGTCGAGCGCGCCCTGGAATCAGACCCGGCGACCTGGCCCACCCGCCCGCGCATGGAGCGTGTACTGCCGAGCAGGCAGACCTGGGCGAACTCCTACCCCGCCTCCTACGATCTGCTGCAGCGCGTGCGGGAGTCGATCGAGGAACTGGCCGCGGAGATCGAGGTCCCGACGGAGAACATCCTGCGCCCGGCGACCCTGCGGACGGCCGTGTGGGCCGCGACGGACGGCGGGCAGATCCGCACCAGCGACGAGCTGACCGACCTGCTGCGTGACCACGGGGCCCGGGACTGGCAGATCGAGCTGACCTACCCGCTGTTCACCGACGTCCTGTTCCGCTAGGACGCGGGCTCCGGACCCGCGCCACCCCGGGACGGGCGTCACCGCTCCCGGGTGAGCGAACGCAGACGGAGAGGCGCCGCTGAGCGGACAGCCGAGGAAAGCACCCACCGAGGTCCACCGGTACCGCCGGGGGTTGTCCAGCCGGGATTCGGCTATCGATGACAACGGTTCGGGCTCCGGGCCGAGCATCATCTGCGCGGTGTGGATGCCCTTGCCCGTGCCGCCCGGGCGTGCCTGCCCTACTCGGTCGGTGCCGCTGCGGCGGCGTCGCCGAAGAGGTTCTCCAGCCAGTCGGTGATCGAGGCGGTGACGCCGTCGGCGTCGAGACCAACGTCGGCGAGCAGCTCGTTGCGGGAGGCGTGCTCGGGGAATACATCGGGGAAGGCCAGCTGGCGCAGCGGGGTGTCCACCTCGGCGGCGGACAGCACCTCGCCGATCAGGGAGCCGACGCCGCCGCGCACGACGCCGTCCTCGACCGTGACCACGAGGTCATGGTCGTCGGCCAGGGCGACCAGGGACTGGGCGACCGGCACCACCCAGCGCGGGTCGACGACCGTGACGTTGACGCCGAGTTCGCCGAGCCGGTCGGCCACCTGGACGGCGACCTCGGCGAAGCTGCCGACGGAGACCAGCAGAACGTCCACGCTGTCGCCGTCGCCCTCGGCGCCGGTGCTGTCCGTGTACCGCAGGACGTCGACGCCGTCGTCAAAACGGGTCAGCGCCTCCTGCTCGGCCGGCAGCGACCCCTTCGGGTAACGCACCACGGTGGGACCGTCGGTGATCTCGACGGCCTCGTTGAACAGCTCCCGCAGCTGTGCGCCGTCACGAGGGGCGGCCACCCGGATGCCCGGGACGATCGAGGTGATCGACATGTCCCACACCCCGTTGTGGCTCGCTCCGTCGGAGCCTGTGACACCCGACCGGTCGAGCACCAGGGTGACCGGCTGGTCGAGCAGCGCGACGTCCATGAGCAGCTGGTCGAAGGCGCGGTTGAGGAAGGTCGAGTAGACCGCCACCACCGGGTGCAGGCCACCGAGCGCCAGCCCCGCGGCGGAGGTCAGCGCGTGTTGCTCGGCGATGCCGACGTCGAAGAAACGGGCCGGGAAGCGGTCGGCGAAGCCCGTCAGTCCGGTCGGCCCGGCCATCGCGGCGGTGATCGCCACGATGTCGTCGCGGCGTTCCGCCGCCGCCACGAGCTCTTCGGAGAAGATGCTGGTCCACCCCGGGGCGGACTTCGACTTCGGCACCCCCGTGACAGGGTCGATGATGCCGGTGGCGTGCATCTGGTCCTTGATGTCGTTGACGGCCGGGGCGAACCCGTGGCCCTTCTCCGTGACCACGTGTACGATGATCGGGCCCTCGTAGGTCCTGGCGTAACGGAAGGCGTTGTCGAGGGAGTCCAGGTCGTGGCCGTTGACCGGGCCGATGTACTTCATGCCCAGCTCGGGGAACATCTCCGTGGGCAACACCGTGGATTTCACGCCCTCCTTGAAGGCGTGGAGTGCTTCGAAGGTGCGCTCCCCGACCCACCCCATGGACTTCAGCGTCTTCTTGCCCTGCTCCATGATCTCGTCGTAGCCGCGCTGCATGCGCAGCTGCGCGAGGTTCTCCGCGAAGCCGCCGATCGTCGGCGAGTAGCTGCGACCGTTGTCGTTGACCACGATGACCACATTGCGGTCACGCCCGGTGGCGATGTTGTTGAGCGCCTCCCAGCACATGCCGCCGGTCAGGGCGCCGTCACCGACGACCGCGACGACGTTGCGCTCGCCGCGCCCCGTCAGCGCGAAGGCCTTGGACAGGCCGTCGGCGTACGACAGCGACGCCGAGGCGTGCGAGGACTCCGTCCAGTCGTGCTCCGACTCGGCGCGCGAGGTGTAGCCGGACAGCCCGCCCTTCTGGCGCAGGGTGTCGAACTGGTGGACCCGCCCGGTGAGCATCTTGTGCACGTAGGACTGGTGGGAGGTGTCGAAGATCAGCGGCTCCTCCGGCGAGTCGAACACCCGGTGCAGCGCGATGGTCAGTTCCACCACGCCCAGGTTGGGACCGAGATGCCCGCCGGTGGCGGAGACCTTCTCGATCAGCATCTCCCGGATCTCGGCGGCGAGGTCGTCAAGCTGCTCAGGTGCCAGGGCCTTGAGGTCCTTCGGCGAGGACAGTCCGCTGAGGATTCCCATGGAGACGCTCTCCAACTCCTATTCGTGCTCGGCTACCGGAGACTGGTCCGGACTTCGGGCCGCCATCGTCGACCCACGGGCCGGAACGCGGTCCGCGGTTCGGACAGCCGTATCCGGTCATCATACCTGCCCGCAACCGTACCCCGCGCCACCGCTGCGGCGTTAAACCGGCGCCCGGGCCGGTGGGGTGCACGGACCTGCGGACTCACCGCTCCAGCTGCGCGATGACCTCGAAGTGGTGGGTGCCCGGGAAGGCGTTGATCAGGGCCATGCGCGTGGGCCGGTACCCGGACTCCCGCCAGGAGGCGATGTCGCGGGAGAAGGTGGCCGGATCACACCCGATGTGGATGATGCGCTCTGGACCGGCCTTCGCCACCGTGGCGACGACCTCGCGGCCGGCGCCGGTGCGCGGCGGATCCAGGACGACGACGCGCGGGGCGGGCAGCGTGTCCACGGCCTTCTCGACGCGCGCGTTGCGCAACTGGACGTCGTAGTCCGCCAGCGAGCCCTGCGGCCGGCCGGCGGCCGCCGGGGAGTAGTCGACGGTGATGATCCGCGCACCCGCGCCCAGGCTGTCGCCCAGGGCGGGGACGAACAGGCCGACGCCGCCGTAGAGGTCCCAGCCGGTGTTCGCGGTGTTCCCGGTATCCTCGGCGGCCGGCAGATCCTCAAGCCAGCGGCGGATGAGGCCGGTGTAGGCGTCGGGGGCCTGGACGTGGCCCTGCCAGAAGGCGGTGGCCGGGAAGGTGAAGGTGTGCCCGTCGGCGGTCTCGGTGACGGTGCCGGAACCTTCGAGCACATCGGTGATCTTCTCCACCCGGCGCCCACGCGGGGCGCGGCGGGTCTCGACGATGTGGCGCTGGCCCTCACCGTCGAGGACGACGATGATCTCCGCACCCGGGGTGAAGGTGCGCGCCCCCTCCCCGACCAGGCCGTCGAGCAGCCCGGGGACAACCTGGGTGCACGCCACGGAGGTGACCAACTCGCGGGAACCGCGGGCCCGGACACCGGCGCGCCCCTGCTCGTCGACGCCGAGACGCACACGGGTGCGCCAGCCGCGGGCGGGGACCAGGTCGAGGTGTTCGGTGGGTGGGAGCTCGTCCACGCCTCCGAGACGGGTGAGCTGATCGGTCAGGACCCGGGCCTTGAGTTGTGCCTCGCCCGCCGGATCCACGTCGCCGTAGTCACAGCAGCCGGCTCCGGCGGCCGCGGCCGGGCAGGCCTGCGGGGCGCGGAACTCGCCCGCCTCGACCACGGTGTCCACGCCCGCACGGGCGAAGCGCTTCTTGACCTCGCTGACCGTCACGGTGACGGTGTCGCCCGGATAGGCGCCGCGCACGAAGATGACGCGCCCCTCATGGGTGGCGATACCCTCCCCGCCGTGGGCCATTCTCTCCACCGTCAGCGTGAGGGTGGTTCCTTGTGCAATCTCGGTCATGGTCGGTTCTCCTGTCCGGAAACGGATCCGGTGCCGGGCTCCGCCTGCGCTCCCCCGACCTCCCCCGCATCGTCGGTGTCTTCGGTGTCGTCGGTGTCGTCGTTATCGGTGTGGTCGGTGGTGTCCCCAGGCCTGTCGGCGCGCATCGCCCGGTTGGCGCGGCGGACCATGAAGAAGGTGAACAGGGTGACCAGGCCGGTCAGCGGCCACCCCATGAGAATGCGGGCGATCGCGAGCGCATTGGTGTCGTCGGCGTTGTAGAAGCCGTTCTGGATGATGAAGCGGGCGAGGAACACCACGGCCCAGCCGAGGGTGGCCCAGGCGTAGGCGCGGCGGGCGGTGGCGTTGGAACGCCACGTCATGCCGTCGCCGTTGATGCCCTTCCAGACCACGCCGACCAGCGGCCAGCGCAGCAGCACCGAACCGACGGCGAGGATGCACAACAGCAGCGACATCCAGATGCCGTAGAGGAAGTACCCCTTCGCGTCGCCGGTCCACCAGGCGATGGCGGCGCCGATGCCCACCCCCATCAGGCCGGAGAACGCCGGCTGGAGATTCTCCTTGCGCACCAGCCGCCACAGGAAGATCAGCAGGGCGACGCCGAGCGCGGCGAACAACGCGGGCATGAGCCCGTAGGAGTTGTTGACGGGGACGAGCACGAGAATCGGCAGCGTCGAGGACACCAGTCCCGAGATGCCGCCCATCTGCTCCAACAGGGTGGGCTGCGGGGTCTCCGGCAGATCCGTTGCTCCGTCGGATTGCCCCGGAGCGACGTGGGCCGCCGAGTCGGTGGCTCGGTTGGGTTCGGTCACTGTCACTTCTCCGTGGGCTTGTCCGGCGGAGTGGCCCCACCGAGATCACGCAGCGCCTGCGAGGCCTCGTCGACGGCCTGCTGGTCCTGCCGGTTCTGCTGTGCGGCGCCCGGCTGGGGCTGGTTGCCCTGCCCCTGCTGCCGGGCGCGCTGCTGCATCGCCTGCTGCACCTGGTCGACGAGCTGCTGCGGCAGCGCCACCGGGAGGGAGTTACCGGCGAGCACCGGGTTGTCGCCGCGGTAGACGAAGGTGCGGGCGGTGACCTCGCGGCCCAGGGCCGCCAGCTCCTCGGCGCGGTCGGCCGGGGCGGCCAGGGTCATGCGCAGCATCCAACGCGGCCCCTCGGCACCGATGATCCGGATGATGCCGGCCGGCCCCTCGCCGACGACCTCCCGGCCCCAGGGACCGCGGTCGATGCGGACGGTCATACCGTCCCGGCTCATGCCCTCCGCGATCTCCTGCGAGGCCTCCCGCCACTGGCCGGCCGAGGTGGGGGCGGCGAAGGCGACCGGGGTGATCCGGCCGTGGCGGGTGACGATGTGGAGCATCTTCGGCCCCTGCTCACCCATCTCCACCTGGACCTGGGACTCCTTCGGCAGCGGGATCTGCATCGAACCCAGGTTCAGCACCCCGCTGGCGAAGTCGGAGAAGTCGAAGTCGGCGATGTCGACGGAATCACCGTCGAACGGCCCCGTGGAGCCGTTGACCGCGTCGTGGACCGGGTCCGGCTCGTCGTCGGGCCCGGTTCCCGGGGCCGGGGCGGCGGTGCTGGCCGCGGCCGCGTCCGCCGGGGAGTCTGCCGGAGCGGCTCCCGGGGCGGGTGCGGGGACGTCCCGGCCCGCCGCGTCGGCGGTCTCCGCGGCCTCCGCGGCCTCGTCGTCCTTCTTCTTGCCGAATGGCCACAGTGCCATGGTCCGCTCACATCCTTTCTCTCGTGGTCCGGGCCGCCCCTGTGCAGCACGAAGGGACCCGGAGTACCGGCCCCACTCTACCGGGGGCGATAACTCGTGTCCGCCTAGTTGACGCCGGTAGAGCCGTGGCCGCCGGCCCCGCGCTCGGTGTCGTCGAGTTCATTGACCTCCAGGAAGTCCACCAGCTCCACGCGCTGGACCACCAGCTGAGCGATCCGCATGCCGCGGGTTATCCGGACGGTCTCGCGGGGATCGAGGTTGATCAGGCAGACCTTGATCTCCCCGCGGTAGCCGGCGTCGACGGTGCCGGGGGCGTTGACGATGCTCAGCCCCTCCCGCGCCGCCAACCCGGATCGCGGGTGGACGAGACCGACGGTGCCCAGGGGCAGGGCGACGGCCACGCCGGTGCCCACCAGGGTCCGTTCGCCCGGGGCCAGCTCGACGTCGTGGGTGGAGTACAGGTCCGCTCCGGCGTCCCCCGGGTGGGCGCGCTTCGGGAGGGGAAGTTCCGGATCGAGGCGGTGGACCCGAACCGGCCCGAGGGGGTCGGAGGAGGCCGGGGCCGGGGGTTCATCGTGGAAGTCAGTCACGGTGCTCAGGGTACGCAGGGGTGCCCGACCGGCGCGGCTGGGCCCCCACGAGGGTGCAGTAGAGTGGTTAACCGTGACTGACACCGGTTCCCCTGACACGCAGATCCTGTACCGCGAGCGGCAATGGGTGCCCGTTTACTGGTGGGTACTGGCCGCTTTCCTCGTCGCCCTGACCACCGCGCAGGTTGCCCTCAACCGCAACATCTGGTGGCTGATCGTGCCCGCGGTCGTGCTCTCACTCGTGGCGATCTGGGTGCTGCTGTCCCTGTCCTCCACCGTCGTCCAGGTGGAGAAGGACGCGGAGGGCACCCGTTGGCTCCTGGTCAAGTCGGCGGCACTGCCGTCCGATGTGGTCTCCCGCTCCCTGGCGGTGCCGGCGACGGCGAAGCGAAACGCCATGGGGCGTCAACTGGATCCGGCGGCCTTCGTGGTCTCCCACGGCTGGATCCACGAGATGGTGATGCTGGTGCTCGATGATCCGGAGGACCCCACCCCCTACTGGCTCATCGCGACGAAGAACCCCGAAAAACTGCTGGCGGCATTCCTGCCGGAGCAGACGGACACGTCGCTGTCCCACTACCCCTCAAAGTGACAGAGTGACGGCCGCCGGGCCAGCAGATCCCGGCGGCGGAGTGCGTCAGGCGCAGTCGAGGCAGATGACGGAGCCGTCGTCCTCGGTGTGCGACTTGCGGTTCATCTTCTGGACCAGGAAGCAGCTGGAGCAGGTGAACTCGTCGGCCTGGCGCGGCACGACGGTGACGTTGAGCTCCTCACCCGTCAGGTCCACGGTCGGCGGCTCGAAGGGCTCGACGATCTCGCCGTCCTCGTCCATTCCGTTGTTGTCGGTCTCCGCGGCCTTCAGGCCCTCGAGGGAGTCGGCGTCCAGTTCGTCCTCCGCCCGGCGGCGGGGGGCGTCGTAATCAGTGGCCATGCGCAAAATCCTCTGCTCGCTCAATTTGTTCCACCGGGGGTCTGGAAAATGCCCGGTAATTCGGTATGTCGAGGCGCATACTAAACGACAATCCGCCCCCTGTCATATGCCCAGCTCAGACGGCTCTTACGGGGATTGGACCGAGGGGGTGTCAGCGAGGTAGCGCGGCGAAGGCGCCCGCCTCGCGCAGCAGGGCCGACAACGCGGGCTCCAATGCCCCGGCGGCCGCGTACGTCAGCTCGCCGGAGACCCCAGGCGTCGAGAGGCCGGGTGCGTGGACGATTACCCCGGCCTCACGCGCGATGATCATGCCTGCCGCGTAGTCCCAGCAGTGGATGCCGTGCTCGTAGTAGGCGTCGACGGTGCCCTCGGCGACCTGGCACAGATCCAGGGCCGCGGCACCCATGCGACGGATGTCACGCACCTGCGGCAGCACGCGGCCCAGCAGGTCGGCCTGCGCCTGCCGACGAGTGGAGGTGTAGGCGAAGCCGGTGGCCACCAACGCCAGAGCGGGATCGGCGACGGGGTTGCACCGCAGATCGCGGCGCACTCCCCCGCGTTCGACGGTCGCCCCGTGGCCCGCCGCGGCCGAGTACACCGCCCCGGTGGCGGCATTCACGACGGCCCCGGCGACGACCTCGCCGTCGACGGCGGCGGCGATGGACACGGCGTACTGCGGTACCCCGTAGAGGAAGTTCACGGTCCCGTCGATGGGGTCGACGACCCACGCCACACCGCTGAGCGACGCCCGCTCGGCCCCCTCCTCGCCGATGAGCCCGTCGTCGGGGCGCAGGACCTCGAGACGGTCAGCGATGAAGTCCTCCGCCATGGTGTCGACGACCGTCACCGGATCGACCGCCGAGGACTTCGTCGTGGCGAACTGCCGGACGTCCCCGAGCTCACTGCGCTTGGCGCTCACCCGCCCAGCGGCGCGGAGGGCGACGTCGACGGCGATGTCGCGCAGAACGGCGGAATCGGGCACGCCGGTGGAGGGCTGCTCGGTGTAGTCCATACCATCCATTGTGCCCGTGCCATTCGTCACGCGCGCGTGTGTGTTCCTTTGTACACTGACCGCCATGACCAATATCGGCTTCGGCATCGACATCGGCGGCTCCGGCATCAAGGGGGCGCGCGTGAACCTCGACGACGGGGAGTTCATCGGCGAGCGCGCCAAGATCGCGACGCCGAAGCCGGCGACCCCTGACGCGGTCGCGGAGGTCGTCGCGGAGATCCTCCGGCAGGAGGAGTGGGACGGCCCGGTCGGCATCGCACTGCCGTCGGTCATCAGGGAGCAGGTGGCGCTGTCCGCGGCGAATATCGACCCCTCCTGGATCGGCACCAATGTCCACGAGCTGTTCCACCGGCACCTGGGCGAGGACCGGGAGATCAGTGTCCTCAACGACGCGGACGCGGCCGGCCTGGCCGAGGTCTCCTTCGGCGAGCCCGCCGCCGCCCAGGGTGCGGTCATCTTCCTCACCTTCGGCACCGGCATCGGCTCCGCCTTCCTCACCGAGGGCCGGTTGTTCCCGAACTCCGAGCTCGGACACCTCATTGTCGACGGCGAGGAGGCGGAGTGGCTGGCCTCGTCGGCCGCGAAGGACCGCGAGGAGCTCAGCTTCAAGAAGTGGGCCAAGCGGGTTTCGAAGGTGCTCGCCGAGTACGAGCGACTCTTCTCCCCCACCGCCTTCGTCGTGGGCGGCGGCATCTCCCGTGACCACGAGCGCTGGGTCCCGCACCTGACCATCGACACCCCGGTCATCCCGGCCGAGCTGCGCAACCGCGCCGGCATCGTGGGGGCCGCGATGGCCGTCTCCACGCATCTGGCACCCTAGCCCCGACAGCGGGAATCCACCGGTCCCGGAACTGCCCCGGGATACGGGGTTACCGGGCCTGTTGCGGCGTTGCCGCAGGGGATCCTCTATACTGGGCGGTCGATCGTGTTGAAAGTGGGACGTCGTCGTCGCCACCCCACCGTCCCGGAGGGAACGGAGCGGGGCAAGTCGACGGGCAGGCGGCCCTATTTTTTCACTAGTGTGGCCTAGACATAACGTGGTGCGGCACCGCAGGGGCGTCGACACCTGACCACACGGACGAGTTAGCAAGGCGAAAGGGCGTACGTGGCAGCCACTGAATCTTCAGGCAAGGCACTCGCGGACGGCGGCGAAGACAACGCGGCGACCGCCGCGAAGCAGACCGTCGCCAAGAAGACGGCGAAGAAGACCGCCAGAAAGACCGCACGCAAGGCGGCCCCCCGCACAACCACCCCGGCACCGGCGCAGACTCCGGCACCGGAACCGGCGGCTGCGGTCGGCTCCGCCGATTCCGGCGTGTCCGGGGACACCACCGGAGCGGACCTGAGCGAGGAGGCCGCTCCGGTGCAGAAGGCCGCCAAGAAGGTGGCCAAGAAGACGGCGAAGAAGGCGGCCAAGAAGACCGCCCGCAAGACGGCCAAGAAGACCACCAAGAAGACCACCGCCAAGAAAGCGACGGCGGAGGCGGAGGCCCAGGATCCGGAGCTCGAGGTCGACGAGCTCGAACCCGTCGAGGAGGACCCGGACTTTGATCCGGCGATCGCCGACGAGGACGAGGAGTTCGACACCGACCTCGAGGGCGATGACCTCACCGAGGATGATGACGAGGAGGAAGAGGAGGCGGAGGACGCCGGCGCCTCCGTCTGGGACGAGGACGAGTCCGCCGCTCTGCGGCAGGCCCGCAAGGACGCCCAGTTGACGGCCTCGGCCGACTCCGTGCGTGCCTACCTCAAGCAGATCGGCAAGGTCGCCCTGCTCAACGCCGAGCAGGAGGTCTCCCTGGCCAAGCGCATCGAGGCCGGCCTGTACGCGGACTACCGCATGCAGCAGATGGAGGAGGCCTTCGCCGCCGGCGACAAGGACGCGAAGCTCACGCCGGCGCTCAAGCGTGACCTGCGGGCCATCTCCCGTGACGGACGCAAGGCCAAGAATCACCTGCTCGAGGCCAACCTGCGTCTCGTGGTCTCCCTGGCCAAGCGCTACACCGGCCGCGGCATGGCCTTCCTGGACCTCATCCAGGAAGGGAACCTGGGCCTCATCCGCGCGGTCGAGAAGTTCGACTACTCCAAGGGCTACAAGTTCTCCACCTACGCCACCTGGTGGATCCGCCAGGCCATCACGCGCGCGATGGCCGACCAGGCCCGCACCATCCGCATTCCGGTGCACATGGTGGAGGTCATCAACAAGCTGGGCCGGATCCAGCGCGAGCTGCTGCAGGATCTGGGCCGCGAGCCCACCCCGCAGGAGCTGGCCAAGGAGATGGACATCACCGAGGAGAAGGTCCTCGAGATCCAGCAGTACGCGCGCGAGCCGATCTCCCTGGACCAAACCATCGGTGACGAGGGCGACAGCCAGCTCGGCGACTTCATCGAGGACTCCGAGGCCGTCGTCGCCGTCGACGCCGTCTCCTTCACCCTCCTGCAGGACCAGCTGCAGGACGTCCTCACGACGCTGTCCGAGCGCGAGGCCGGCGTCGTCCGCCTGCGCTTCGGCCTGACGGACGGCATGCCGCGCACCCTCGACGAGATCGGCCAGGTCTACGGCGTCACGCGTGAGCGTATCCGTCAGATCGAGTCGAAGACGATGTCGAAGCTGCGCCACCCGTCGCGCTCGCAGGTGCTGCGCGACTACCTCGACTAGTCCCCCCCCAGCGGCGCAGAAGGCCCCGCCTCCCGGGCACCGTCTCAACGGTGCGCGGGAGGCGGGGCCTCGTCGCTCCCGGGATCGGACCGGGAGGTCAGCCCCGGCGGTGGGGGTTCTCCGGCGGCCCCGGTTGCCGCGGCGGCAGGGGCATCGGCTGCCCCGCCGTGGGGGCGTAGCGCTCCCGGAGCCCGTCGCGGCCGTAGCTCAGCCGTCGGTGGACCCACTCGAAGGGGCCCGGTTTGCCGGCGAGCTCGAGTCCGTAGGCGGCCGCCAGGGTGATCAGCCAGACGACGGTGGCCCAGATCAGCAGCTGGAAGGCACCCTCATTCTGCCCCAGCCCGAAACCGAAGGGCAGGACCAGGATGACGAAGAGCAGCGACTGCAGGATGTAGCCGCTCATGGAGCGCTTGCCCAGTGCCGTCAACGCCACCAGTGGCGGCGAGAGGCGCGCGCCGCGTCCGTCCGCGTGGGCGTCGTCAATGCGCCGCTGCAGCCCGCGGCAGGCCAGGGTGACACCGGCGACGATGGCCGGGCCGGTGAGCAGGCCGAAGCTCGTGTTGAGCATCGACCACAGCCCGGTGCTCCCCGGCGCGATCACCCCGATCTCGGCGAGGCCGCGGGGAAGGCCGATCAGCAGGACGACGGCGGCGCCGACCCACACCCACCGCCACAGCAGTCGGGCGTGGGCGTCCGGATCGATGAGCACTCCCCGGCGGGCCCAGACGAAACCGATGATCATCACCGGTATCAGCGTCAGCGCCTGGGGGATGAAGGAGACTGGCGCGAGAAGCAGGACAAGGAGATTGTTGAGCACCCACCCGCCGTAGCTCTCGGCGACCGGCAGTTGCGTGTCCGCCGCCGCCCCGGCCTCCGGGAAGATGACGGAGACGACGCCCATGGCGGTGAAGCCGATGAACTGGAGCCCCAGCAGCACACCGGCGATCCACATCAACGTCCTGTCCCGCAGCGGCATCAGCAGCGCCAGGACGATGCCCGACAATCCGTAGAGGACCATGATGTCGCCGAAAAACAGGAGCACCATGTGCAGTGCGCCGAACGCGGCCAGGAGTCCGTAGCGGCGCACCAGCACCCAGCGGGCCGTCGAGCGCGGATACGCACGGCGCCACAGGCTCATGGTGATCAGGCCGACACCGAAGCCCAGCAACGTGGAGAACATCGGCAGACCGCGTACGTGCACGAACATCGCGCTGAAGACGGCCGCCGCCCGGTCCAGGGCGCTGCCGTCGTACACGCCACCGAGGCTCACCGCACGCTCGGCGCCCTCCGCGGTGGTCCAGGCGGTGGCGATATTCGCCAGGGCGATGCCGAGCAGCGCCAGGCCGCGGGCCAGGTCCGGGGCGATGATGCGCCGCTGCTGGGCGCTGAGCTGACCACCACGGGGCTGACCGACGGTCGCCGGCACGGCGGGAGATTGAGAGTGGGATTCACTCACGGTGACGTCCTTTTCCGGTTAGTTGGTGCTCCGCGCCCACTCGTCGAGACAGGCCTGCTGCTCCTCGGGGGTCGAGAGCATGAAGCAATCCATCGCCCCGGAGCCCGCCACGAAGAACGCGAGCACGACGAGGGCGACGGTCATGAGCACCGCGATCACCGACAGCACGATGGCGGTGACCGACATGCCCATGCGCCGGCGCGGCCCCCGGATCCTGCGGGCCCGGACGACGCCGATGATGCCGAGGACGAGGCCGATCAGGCCGGGGATGAACGCGAGGGGGGCGCCGATGATGGTCAGGCCGACCACCACGGCCAGAATCGACACGCCCAGCGCCCAGGGGGCGACGGAGTTCTTCTCCTCGTTGATCGCCCAGGTGCCCGCTCCCCCGTAGTTGAACTGCTCGTGGGAACCGGAGGAAGCGCCCGGATAGGCCTGGTGGGAGGAGAACCCGTCCTGGTGCCCACCCTGGTAACCATTCCCCGGCTGCGGGCCGGAGCCGCCGACCGGGTACTGGTAGGCGCCGTAATCCGTGGGGCCGGAACCGGGGCCGGGGCCGGGGTCGCGGGGGTCGGAGGGGTTCGTCACTGTCTGTCACCTTTCGCGTCGCGGGTCGCCCTGCCCCGGCGCGCTGGCCGGAACGGGCGTGGAATCCGTGTCCCGCCCAGGGTATAACGGCTCCCGCACGCCCGGGCGGCGGGCGGGGGCGAAATCAGGGTTTCCCCCACCACCCCTCCCCCGGCTCCGGACGGTCACCAGCGGCGCAGGTAGGCGATGCGGTCGCGGAGTTCCTCAGCGGTGCACATGGCCGTGGGTGGTCCACCGCAGGCCTTGCGGGCCTCGTTGTGGATCGAGCCGTGCGGGCGTCCGGTGCGCCCGGCGGTGATGGAGACGATCGCGTTGAGCTCCTTGCGCAGCTTCGGGATCTCCTCGCTGGCCACGCGGGCGGCCGCGGCCTGGTTGCCCTTGGAGTTGCGTGCCGCCTCCTCCTGCTCCCGGCGTCGTTTCTCCTCCTCCTCGCGGGAGTCGAGCTGCTCCTCCTGTCGCTTGCGCAGCAGGGCGCGGACCTGATCGGCGTCGAGCAGCCCGGGCAGGCCGAGGTAGTCCGCCTCCTCCGCTGAACCGGCGAGGGTGGCCGTGCCGTAGGTGGAGCCGTCGTAGATCAGCGAGTCGAGCTCAGCCTCGGCGCCGAGGGATTCGTAGCCGGTCTGTTCGTCGGGCTCGTTCTGCTCCCGGTTGGCCTCGGCGAGCAGGTCATCGTCCCAGCCCTCCTTCGGACGGTCGGGCTTGCCCAGCACGTGGTCGCGGGAGGTCTCCAGCTTCGAGGCCAGGTCCAGCAGGACGGGCACGCTCGGCAGGAAGACGCTCGCGGTCTCGCCGGGCATGCGCGAACGCACGAAGCGTCCGATGGCCTGGGCGAAGAACAGCGGCGTGGACGCGGAGGTGGCGTAGACCCCCACGGCCAGCCGCGGGACATCGACGCCCTCGGAGACCATGCGCACGGCGACCATCCACTCGTCGGTGGAATTCGAGAACTCGTCGATGCGCTCCGAGGAGCCCGGCTCGTCGGAGAGGATGAGCGCCACCGGGGTCGCGGAGAGCTTCTCCAGGATCTTCGCGTAGGCGCGGGCGGTCTTCGTGTCCGTGGCGATGACCAGGCCGCCGGCGTCGGGCATGTTCCGGCGGATCTGCTGCAGGCGGGTGTGGGCCGCCTGCAGGACGGCGGGGATCCACTCGCCCTTCGGATCGAGCGCGGTCTTCCACGCCCGGGCGGTCTGCTCCGCGTTGAGCGGCTCACCCAGCCGGGCGGCGTACTCGTCACCCGCGGAGTCGCGCCAGCGGGCCTCGCCCGAGTAGGCGAGGAAGACCACCGGACGGACGACACCGTCGGCGAGGGCGTCGGCGTAGCCGTAGTTGTGGTCGGACCGCGAGACCAGGTGGCCCTCACTGTCCTCCTCGTAGCGGACGAAGGGGATCGCGGAGTCGTCGGAGCGGAAGGGCGTACCCGTCAGTGACAGCCGGTGCTCGACGTCGGCGTAGGCCTCGCGGATGCCGTCGCCCCAGCTCTTGGCGTCACCGGCGTGGTGGATCTCGTCGAGGATCACCAGCGTGCGCCGGGCCGAGGCCACGGCGTGGTGCTTGTAGGGGTGCATGCCGACCTGGGCGTAGGTGACCACGATGCCGTCATAGGACGGGTTGACCGCCGATGAGTTGGTGAACTCGTGGTCGAGCGCCAGTCCGTTCCGGGCGGCGGCGGCCGACCACTGCACCTTCAGGTGCTCGGTCGGCACGACCACGATGATCCGGTCGACGGTGCGCGCCGCCTTCAGCTCCGTGGCCACCCGCAGTGCGAAGGTGGTCTTACCCGCACCCGGGGTCGCGACCGCCAGGAAATCCTTCGGTTTATGGAGCAGGAACTTCGTCAGCGCCTGGCGCTGCCATGCGCGCAGCTGCCCCTTGGCTCCCCCACTCACTTCTTACGCAGGCCCTTGTAGATCCGTTCGCAGTCGGGGCACACCGGCGAACCCGGCTTGGCCTGCTTGGTCACCGGGAAGGTCTCGCCGCACAGGGCGACGACCATGTTTCCGCTGACGGCGGAGTCGACGATCTGGTTCTTCTTGACGTAGTGGAAGAACTTCGGAGTGTCGTCGTCAAGGCCGGTGTCCTCCCTGACGTCGGGGCGTTCGATGGTCTTCGTACTCGTTTTCACCCCTCCCATCATGCCCCATCATCCGGAAAAGGGGCAGTCGGGGGCTACCCTGTCCGGTATGAGCGACGACACCTACGACGACGATTCCGCCGGGCAGGCGGAGGAGGCCGACCGCACGCGCCGTCGGCTGCGGCGTCTGGTGCCGCGACGTGCCGAGCTGATCACCGACAAGCGCCGATCCCCGGCGGAGAACCTCCGCCACCGCGAACGGCTGTACATGATCCTGCAACTGTCGCGCATCCCGTTTCTGATCCTGGCCGTTGTGGCGTTCCTGTGGTGGGAGAACTGGATCATCTCGGCGCTGCTGTTCGTCATCTCCATTCCGATGCCGTGGATCGCGGTGGTTTTCGCCAACGCGCAGGGCGAGCCGCGGGACAGGCGGGCACCGCAGGTGTACAAGCCCGGCATCGCGCGTGAGGCGGAGATCCGGCGCCAGCTCGCGGCCTCCCGGCAGGCCGAACTCGAGGCGGCGGCGGAGCCGGAGATCTTCGACGATCCGGGCGACGGCGACTCCGCCGCTGACAGCTCCCGCGCCACGGGCGACAATACCGCGGGGGACAATGGTGTGGACGACCAACCGGACCCCGGAGCCCCCGACACCGACACCGACCATCCAGGAGAGAGCCGATCGTGACCACCCGCCCGAGCCGAACCCCGCTGGCCGAACTCGCCCCCGAGCTGACGCGCATCCTCGCCGCCGCGGGGTTCACCGCCGACGGCATAGCCGCCCATCTCGGCCCCACCTACACCGAGGCCCTCCACCGCGGGGAGCCCGCCGCCGTGCGCTACGCCGCCGACGGCCGCTCCCGCCTGTCGCGGCTGATCCGCCTGTTCATCCTCCGTGACCCGGCGCCGGCCACCGAGGTCGCCGCACTGCTCGGTGCCCCGCTGGTCTCGCGGCTTCTCGACGCCGGCCTGTTCCGCGCCGACGCCAACGGCGCGCTGACGGTCACGCTCGACGTCCGCCCCCACGTGATCGTGGGCGAGAACCGCTGGGTGTTCTCCGACGCCGACGCCTCGATGACCGAGCACATCCCCGGCCGCGACCACGTGCTCGGCGTCGGTGCCGCCAGCCTCTCGCTGCTCCAGTCGACGCCGGTCTCCCCCGTCGAGTCGGTGCTCGACCTGGGCACCGGCTCCGGCGTCCAGGCGCTCGGCCAGCTCGGCTGTGCGCAGACCGTCACCGCCACGGACGTCCACCCCGGGGCACTCGACCTCGCGGAGGCCACCTTCGCGGGTGCCGGGGCCGACGTCGAGCTGCTCGAGGGGCCCTGGTTCGAGCCGGTGGCCGGGCGGCGCTTCGACCGCATCGTGGCGAACCCGCCGTTCGTGGTGGGGCCACCGGAGGTCGGTCACGTCTACCGGGACTCCGGTCTCGACCTGGACGGCGCCAGCCGGCTGGTGGTCTCCCAGGCGGCGGAGCACCTCACCGAGGGCGGTACGGCCCATCTGCTGGCCGCCTGGGTGCACACCGCCGACCAGTCCTGGCAGTCCCGGGTGGCCTCCTGGCTGCCCGATCGGGGGGTCGCCGCCTGGATCACCGAGCGTGATGTCGCCGATCCCGCCCTGTACGTGGGCACCTGGCTGCGCGACGAGTCCCTCGACCCGCGCAGCCGCGAGTCCGCCGAACGCACCCGGGCCTGGCTGGAGCACTTCACCCGGGCGGGGGTCACCGGTGTCGGCTTCGGCTTCGTCGCCATCCAGGAGATCGGCGACCAGCCCTCCGACGTCCTCGCGGAGGAGCTGACGCAGCCGTTCACCGATCCGCTGGGCGCCGAGGTCGAGGAGTACTTCGCCCGGGTCTCGTGGCTCCGCCAGCGCACGAAGGACGAGGTCGCCGATGCCGCCTACCTCGCCCGTCCGGGGCTGGCCCGGGAGGAGGTCTCCCTCGCCGACACCGACGCCGGCGTGGGTTTCGCCCCTGCGGCCCTGCGGTTGACCCGCACCGAGGGACCGCGCTGGTCCCACGACGTGGACGGGCACCTCGCCGCCATCGTGGCCGGGCTGCACCCGCAGGGCCTGAGCCTGCGGGAGACCGTCGAGCTCTACGCCCTGGCGCAGGGGCTCGACGCGCAGGAGCTGGTGGACACGGCGGTGCCCGCCGTCATCGACCTCATCCGGCACGGGCTGGTCCTGCCCGCCGACCTCGTGGAGGTGACCGGGTGAAGGCCGTCCTGACGCGCGTGAGTTCCGCCTCCGTGACCGTCGACGACGAGGTCGTCGGCGCCATCGACTGCCCCGGGACCGGTGGCCTGCTGGCACTGGTGGGCGTGGGGCGGGAGGACTCCCCCGACGCCTGGGAGACGATGGTGCGCAAGATCGCCGAGCTGCGCATCCTCGACGGAGAGCGCTCCGTCAGCGACGCCGGTGCCCCGGTGCTGCTGGTCAGCCAGTTCACCCTGCACGGGCGCACCGCGAAGGGCCGACGTCCCTCCTGGTCCGACGCCGCCCCGGGCGAGCAGGCCGAGCCGGTCATCGGCGAGATCGCCGCGGGCCTGCGGGAGCGTGGGATCCACGTGGAGGAGGGCGTCTTCGGCGCCATGATGAAGGTCACCTCCGTCAACGAGGGCCCCTTCACGGTCCTCGTCGAGTGCTGAGCCCTACCGTCGGGAAATCTGCCCCGTCTCCTTGCCGCCGTTTCCCCGGGTGAGGAGCAGGTCAGATCATAAAAGAATTTCAATTCGGAAAAGCAGGGAACTATTTCCGACCCGGTGCCGTTGTACTTGTAAGACTGGCGACATTGAGGAGGCTTTATGACTATTCCTTCCCCGCAGGAGTACGACGCAGAGGAGCACGACCGCGGAAGCCGTCGTGGCCAGACCAACGATAACCCGGCGGCCGATCTTGTCCGTGTCTATCTCAACGGCATCGGCAAGACCGCCCTGCTCACCGCAGAGGACGAGGTGGAACTCGCCCAGCGCATCGAAGTGGGACTGTACGCCGATTACCTGCTCAAGAACTCCGAGGAGCCTCTGACCCGCGCGAAGAAGCGCGACCTGAAGGTGCTGGCGAAGGAGGGAAACAAGGCCCGCGCCCACCTGCTGGAGGCCAATCTCCGCCTGGTGGTCTCCCTGGCCAAGCGGTACACGGGACGCGGTATGCCGCTGCTCGACCTGATCCAGGAGGGCAACCTGGGCCTCATCCGTGCGATGGAGAAGTTCGACTACGCCAAGGGCTTCAAGTTCTCCACCTACGCCACCTGGTGGATCCGGCAGGCCATCACCCGTGGCATGGCCGATCAGTCCCGCACCATCCGGCTGCCCGTCCACCTGGTCGAGCAGGTCAACAAGCTCTCCCGCATCAAGCGCGAGCTCTACCAGCACCTGGGCCGCGAGGCCACCAATGAGGAGCTGTCCGAGGAATCGGGCATCGACGAGTCCAAGATCGAGATGCTGCTGCGCCAGTCCCGCGACCCGGTGAGCCTGGACATGCCGGTCGGGGCGGACGAGGAGGCCCCGCTGGGCGACTTCATCGAGGACGCCGAGGCCACCGACGCCGAGACCGCCGTCGTCGCCTCCCTGCGCCACTCCGACATCCGCTCCGTGCTCGGCACGCTGGAGCAGCGCGAGCAGGACGTCATCCGGCTGCGCTACGGCCTGGACGACGGTGTCCCCCGCACCCTCGATCAGATCGGCCGCAAGTTCGGTCTCTCCCGTGAGCGGGTCCGTCAGATAGAGCGTGAGGTCATGAGC
Organism: Corynebacterium halotolerans YIM 70093 = DSM 44683; assembly: GCF_000341345.1. Taxonomy (NCBI): domain Bacteria; kingdom Bacillati; phylum Actinomycetota; class Actinomycetes; order Mycobacteriales; family Corynebacteriaceae; genus Corynebacterium; species Corynebacterium halotolerans. Next base: position 1,803,074 of record NC_020302.1, read on the forward strand.
AAGCTGCGGGACGGCGAGCGCGCCGCCCGCCTGCGCGAGTACGCGCTGTAACACCACCAGTCACCCCTTCCGGCATCCCGGCTCCGCGTCACGCGGAGCCGGGATGCCTCCGTTTTCCCACCTCCCCCGTACCCGTCTTCCCGTCCGACCCCGGTACGGGCATGAGGTAAGATAATCCGAGATTGCACCGTCACTTTCGCCCGATGTGTCCGCAGCCTGTACACCGTCGGCGGTGCCGTGCGTGCCCGCTTTACTGCAGAAAGGTTCTCCCACCGTGAAGGACTTGGTCGACACCACCGAAATGTACCTGCGTACCATCTACGAACTCGAGGAGGAGGGCATCACTCCCCTGCGGGCCCGCATCGCCGAGCGCCTGGAACAGTCCGGCCCCACCGTGAGCCAGACGGTCGCCCGCATGGAGCGCGACAACCTCGTGATCGTCCGCCCCGACCGCAGCCTCGAGATGACGGCGGAGGGCCGCGCCCTGGCCACCGCCGTCATGCGCAAGCACCGCCTCGCCGAGCGACTGCTCACCGATGTCCTCGGCCTGGACATCCACCAGGTCCACGACGAGGCCTGCCGCTGGGAGCATGTCATGAGTGAGGCCGTGGAGCAGCGGGTCGTGGCCGTCCTCCGGGACGCCTCCCGCTCCCCCTTCGGCAACCCGATCCCGGGACTCGAGGAACTCGGCTTCCCCTCCGCCGACAACGCCGACTACGGCATCCGCATCGTCGACCTGCCGGAGGGCCGACCCGTCGAGGCCCGCGTCCTGCAGCTCAACGAGATCCTGCAGGTGGACGCAGAACAGTTCCGCAAGCTCGAGGATGCGGGCATCTGCGTCGGCGCCACCGTCACGGTGGTCAACGAGAACGGGACCGTGCGACTGAGCTCCGGCGGTCACGAGGTGGAGCTGCACCCCGACCTCAGCCACGCCATCCGGATCGAGAAAATCTAGCCTTCCGAAAGGACTCTTCTCCATGAAGCTTCTCGTCACCGGCGGTGCCGGTTACGTCGGCAGCGTCTGCGCCGCCGTCCTCATCGAGGGCGGCCACGACGTGACCGTGATCGACAACTTCTCCACCGGTAACCGGGAGGCGGTGCCTGCCGGCGCCCGCCTCGTCGAGGGCGACGTCCGCGACACCGCGGAGGGGGTCCTCGCCGAGGGAGGCTTCGAGGGCGTGGTGCACTTCGCGGCCCGCTCCCTGGTGGGCGAGTCGATGGACAAGCCCGAGGAGTACTGGCGGCACAACGTCGTGACGACGCTCGCACTGCTGGACGCCATGCGGGCACACGGGGTGGGCAACCTGGTCTTCTCCTCCACTGCGGCCACGTACGGCGAGCCGGAGACCGTACCGATCACCGAGGACATGCCGACCGCCCCGACGAACCCGTACGGGGCGACGAAGCTGGCGATCGACTACGCCATCTCCTCCTACGCCGCCGCCCACGGTCTCGCCGCGACGAGCCTGCGGTACTTCAACGTCGCCGGCGCCTACGGTTCCATCGGTGAGAACCGCGAGATCGAGACCCACCTGATTCCGCTGGTGCTGCAGGTGGCGCTGGGCCACCGCGACAAGATCTACATGTTCGGCGATGACTGGCCGACGAAGGACGGCACCCCGGTCCGCGACTACATCCACATTCGGGACCTCGCCGACGCCCACGTCCTCGCCCTGGAGTCCAACACCCCGGGTGAGCACCGCATCTACAACCTCGGTTCCGGTGACGGCTACTCCGTGCGCGAGGTCATCGAGATGTGCCGGGAGGTCACCGGCCACCCCATCCCCGCCGAGGTGGCGCCGCGGCGGGCCGGCGACCCGGCGGTCCTGATCGCCTCCTCCGCGAAGATCAAGGAGGAGCTGGGGTGGAACCCGGCGCGCACCGACCTCGGGACGATCGTGCGCGATGCCTGGGACTTCACCGGCCGCCTGGGCGACCGCGCGCACTCCGCGGCCCGCCGCTAGTCAGGCGGCGTCGCCGCGGACCACGGTCTGGTCCCCCTCCACGCTGAACGCCTCCGATGCACTGTCGTCGGGGGCGTTGTCACTGTCATCCGCCCCGTTTCCCTCATCGTCCAGGCGCGCGTACCGCGAGCGGACGATATGACTGCCGCGGGCGGCGGCGGACAACACCTCCTCGAAGGCCCCGGCGCGGCAGCTCTGCAGGACCAGGGAGCTCAGGGAGTGCCCGGGCATCTCCTGGAGCGCCGCCGCGAGGGCGGGAATGGCCCGCATCGACAGCCGCATCCGCACCGCCGCCAGCGCGTAGTAGGACAAGGCGTTGGCGCGGATCTCCCCGCCGAAGGTGCGCGCGACAGCCAGGAACAGGTCGGCCGCCGCGTCCGGCCGCCGGAGCGCGTCGACCAGGACGGCGTCGCGCAGGAGGCTGTCGGACAGCAGCACGGCCACTCCCGCCAGGGTCTCCTCGTCCGCCATGAGCAGTCCGGTGATCTCCCCGCTGTGGCGCTTTTCCTCCGCCAGTTCGTCGAGCAGGAGGGCGTGGTCGTCGATGAGGCCACGCAGAATCCCCCACGGGGCGCTGCCCTGGGGCCCGGACCTGGGTCCGTGGGGACGCCGTTCACCACGGATCACGGCCACCAGGTCGGCGGCGTGGCGGTGGGCGAACCCCTCGAGCTGGTCGGCGTCGTCGACGCTCAGGTGCGGGTTGAAGCGGACGAAGTGGTCGAAGGCCTCCCGGCGGGTGAGCTCGGGCAGTTGGCCGTGTTCGAGCAGGGGTGTCATGGCCTGCGCCTGGGACACCGGTGCGATCTCCCCGGCGCCCCACGCGCTCCGGCCGGTCCGGTCGGCGCCGTCCGGGTCCTCCACGGGTTCGGGGCCGAAGGCGATGCGGTAGGGCTCACCGGTGAGGATGTTTCGGGTCAGCCAGCAGGCCTGGATGTCCACCTCCCCGTTTTCGGCGGCCTCGAAGAGCCGGTCGACGACCTGCTCGACGTGGCCGCGGTCGCGCCGGGTGATGACGAAGGCGAAGACGAGGTCGCAGTCGGTGTCGGTGAGCGTGGTCCCGACCTCCCGGAGCAGGGCGAGGTCGTCGAGGTCGATGCGCAGCACCGGCCCGAGGGTGAAGCGGTGCGGCGAGGCACCCTGGTGGAAGGCGACGAAGATGACGGATTCGTGCGGGTAGAAGCCGAGGATGCCGGGCAGGTTGGCGAGGAGCTGTCCAGGTGACTGAAGTGGTGTGGTCATGGGCCGAGCATCCCGCAGCTCACGCGCGTTGTCAGCGGGCCGGGGGCCGCAGCGGGCCGGTTCTGTGGATAACGTCTTCTTATCCACAGGCGATCCGGTGCCGGGTGGCGGTGTCCCTCGTCATCGGGCAGGATAATGCGGCTAGAATTGTCGGACACCATCCGCCGAACCGGACGCCGGGTGTCACCGGTGGTCCCGGCACGATGGTTGAGCCGTGGTCCCCGGCCTGGATTATTTCCGGGGGCAGAGATGTTGGATCAGGTGACACGCCGTTACCGGCCACGGGGGAACATGGCACACCACCCCTGGGACTGACCGGGACGGCGGCCCGACAGTGAAGGAGGACAATGGGCATGCAGGACAAAGAGCGCCGCATGTACGAGCTGGAGTACCCGGCACCGGAGGTGGGCTCGGAATCCGCCGACGGCCCGACCCTCATCGTCGCACTCCAGGGATACGCCGATGCCGGACACGCGGTGGAGGGCAGCGCCGATCATCTTTTGGCGGCGCTCGATTCCCGCCCCGTCGCGTCCTTCAACAACGACGAGCTGATCGACTACCGCTCCCGGCGTCCCGCGGTGACGATGGACAACCACCGTCTCATCGACATGGAGGATCTGCAGCTGGGTATCCGCGTGCTGCGCGACACCGCTGGCAAGTCCTTCCTGATGCTGTCCGGACCGGAGCCGGACCTGCGGTGGGAGACGTTCACGGAGGCCGTGGCCGACCTCGTCGACCGCTTCGGGGTGCAGCGCACCATCTGCCTGTACGCCGCCCCCATGGCGGTCCCGCACACACGTCCGCTGGTGATCTCCGCGCACGGCAACTCCGTCGAGCTGGTGGGCAGCATGTTCACCTATGACTCCCGGGTGATCATGCCGGGCTCGGCCTCGATGATGATCGAGCGCACCCTGCACAAGCGCGGGCGCAGCGTCGCCGGGTACACGGCGCATGTGCCGCACTACCTGGCCGCCTCCCCGTACCCCGAGGCCACCCACCAGCTGCTGCAGTCGGTGGCGGAGGCCGCCGACCTGGCTCTTCCGCTGCGCAGCCTCGAGCATGACATGACGAAGGTGGCCGGCCAGCTGGCCGAGCAGGTCGACGACTCCGGGGAGATCCAGCAGGTCGTCCGCGCGCTGGAGATCCAGTACGACGAGGAGGTCGAGCGCTACCGCCAGGCCCACCCCCAGGCGATGCTGCCCGGGGAGCACAACGTGCCCACCGGCGATGAGATCGGCGAGGAGTTCGAGCGCTTCCTGGCCACCCTCGACAAGGGCAGCGGTGACGGCCGGGGCGACGCCCAGACCCCCGACAACCAGGACGACAGCGACCTGGGTGAGGACCGGGACGATACCCCGGACACCGGCCCGGACCCGGATTCCCCGGACGACGACGAGTAGTCCCCACTCCTCAGGGCGCCGGGCGACGCCCCCGCGACGCAGCCACGGTCAATTCCGTGGCCGCGTCGCGGGGGCGTTCCTCGTGGCGGGGGCGGAAACGGCTAGGTTGGAGGGTGTGAATCTTAGCCAGATGCTGCCCGACCTGACAGACGTCCCCGAATCCCTGCTGGAGGAATCGATCTTCGATTCCTTCCTGGCGTGGACCAGGCAGCGCGGTATCACCCTCTACCCCGCCCAGGAGGAGGCGTCGCTGGGGATTCTCGCTGGCGACAACGTCATCCTGTCCACCCCGACGGGCTCGGGCAAGTCGATGGTGGCCACCGCCGCCCACTTCATCGCGATGGCCCGTGGGCAGCGCTCCTTCTACACCGCCCCGATCAAGGCGCTGGTGAGCGAGAAATTCTTCGCCCTGTGCGAGATCTTCGGTCCGGAGAACGTCGGCATGATGACCGGCGACGCGACCGTCAACGGCCGCGCCCCGATCATCTGCGCCACCGCGGAGGTCGTGGCCAATATCGCGCTGCGCGACGGGGAGAACGCCGCCATCGACCAGGTGGTCATGGACGAGTTCCACTACTACTCCGATCCGGAGCGCGGCTGGGCGTGGCAGGTGCCGCTGCTGGAACTCTCCCGGGCCCAGTTCCTGCTGATGTCGGCCACTCTGGGGGACACGACTTTCCTGGAGGAGGATCTCACCGGGCGCACGGGGCGGACCACCACCCTGGTGGCGGGTACCACCCGTCCGGTGCCGCTGGATTTCTCCTACGTCCACACCCCGATCCACGAGACGATCGAGGAACTGCTCGAGTCCGGCAAGGTGCCGATCTACGTGGTGCACTTCTCCCAGCGGGAGGCCACGGAACGCGCCCAGGCACTGACCTCGCTGAAGATCATCGACGACGAGACCAAGGACAGGATCGTCGCCGAGATCGGCTCCTTCCGCTTCACCAGCACCTACGGCAGGACTCTGTCGAAGCTGCTGCGCCGCGGTATCGGCGTCCACCACGCCGGCATGCTGCCGAAGTACCGCCGCCTGGTCGAGCGGCTGTCCCAGACGGGTCTGCTCAAGGTCATTTGCGGCACCGACACCCTGGGCGTGGGCATCAACGTGCCCATCCGCACCGTGCTGATGACCGGGCTGGCCAAGTTCGACGGCACCCGCCAGCGCATCCTCAAGTCGCGCGAGTTCCACCAGATCGCCGGGCGCGCTGGCCGGGCGGGCTACGACACCGAGGGCACCGTCGTGGTTGAGGCGCCCGAGCACGAGATCGAGAACTGGCGGCTGCGCCAGCGCGCCGGGACGGATCCGAAGAAGCTGAAGAAGTTGCGCAAGAAGTCCGCCCGCGAGGGCGAGGTCACGTGGTCAGAGAAGACCTACGAACGCCTGACGACGGCCGAGCCGGAGGCGATGAGCTCCCAGTTCCGGGTGTCGAACTCGATGCTGCTCAACGTCATCGCCCGCCCCGGCGACGGCTACGGGCACCTGAAGGGGCTGCTGCGCGGCAACCACGACACCCGCGCGAAGCAGAACCGGGACATCCTTACCGCCCTCGACCTGTTCCGCGGCCTGCTCAACGCCGGGATCGTGGTCAAGGCCGAGGACGGGACCGACGAGGCGGGCCGGGTCTACCACCTCACCCAGGAGCTCCAGCGCGACTTCGCGCTCAACCAGCCGCTGGGCCCCTTCGCCCTGGCGGCACTCACGCTGCTGGACAAGGAGTCCGACAGCTACACCCTCGATGTGATCTCCGTGTTCGAGTCGATTCTCGACGATCCCCGCCCCGTCCTGGTCGCCCAGCAGAAGGCCGAGCGCGGCGAGGAGATCGCGGCACTCAAGGCCGAGGGCGTGGACTACACCGAACGCATGGCCATCGTCGAGGACATCACCTGGCCGCAGCCGCTGCGCGATGAACTCGACGAGGCCTACGAGACCTTCGCCAAGGGCCACCCCTGGGTCCGGGAGTTCGAACTCTCCCCGAAGTCGGTCGTGCGCGACATGATCGAGCACGCGATGACCTTCTCGGATCTGGTGGCCACTTATGGACTGGCCCGCTCCGAGGGCGTGGTCCTGCGCTACCTGACCGACGCGTGGCGCACCCTGCGTCACTCGGTCCCGCAGGAGTACCTGACCGATGAACTCGACGACGTCATCGAGTGGCTGGGCGAGCTGATCCGTCAGGTCGACTCCTCGCTGGTGGACGAGTGGGCGCACATGGCCGACGAGGACACCCCGATCTCGAAGGACGCCCTCGAGCGCGAGCTGGCCTTCGGCACCGAGGATCCGGCCGCGCTGACCTCGAACCGCCGCGCGTTCACCATCATGGTCCGCAACCTGATGTTCCGGATCGTCGAGCTGTTCGCCTTCGAGAAGGAGGACCGCCTGGCCGAGCTGACCGACTACCTCGAACGGGACGACAAACCCGATTTCGCCGCCGGTATGGACGCCTACTTCGACGAGTACGCCGACCTGGACACCGGGGCGGACGCCCGCGGGAAGGAGTACTTCCTCCTCGAGCAGACCGGACGGGAGTGGACCGCCAGGCAGATCATCAAGGATCCGGAGGGCGACAACTCCTTCGCCTTCGTGGCCACGGTCGACCTCGACGCCTCCGACGAGGCCGGCGAGGTGCGGCTGGCGAAGCTCGAGCTGGAGCAGAGGTAGGTACTGCCAGGTGGTACCGGCCTGGCCCCGACCTACCTCACGGTCTGCCCGCTCCGGGCAGCAGCGAACTCGTACTGGAGATGAGACGAGGGACTGATCAGGTCGGCGGTCCCCGCGCCATTGACAGCGAGCGGAGACCCGCCGGCAGTTGACACCGCGCTCAACCGATCAAAGAACCCGCCCAGCTTCTTCAGCACCCTGCTCTTCTTCTCCCCGTGGCCTCCGGTCGGGGCGAAGCGGGAGACAAGCGGAAGGATCCTGGTCACCGCGGTTCCGGGCGGCCTGGATCGCCCCATCACGGAAGGACCGCGCAACGAGCACCTTCGTCCCATCCGCCCGAAGGTGCTTCTCCTGTGATGATCCGGGCAAGCTCAATCTCCTTCTTCCCTGCGATGTGCCCCATCCACTCCTCGTCGATTTCCCCGTCGTCAGCAACAGAGTCCACACCGAGTCCAATCTGTGTCGTATCATCGTGGATTCTTCCCAGGCGGCCGCCTCACCACAACGCGGCATCAAGGCGCATCGAAAGTTTCAATGCCCATTTCATCTCGTTTCCCTATGGTGGGGGGCAGAACCGAATACCACACGTTCCCGAAAGCATCAGGAGTGAATCCATCATGGCTTCCCGGACGATCATCACCGCCGGCATCGCCGTCAGTGCCGGCCTCTTCCTCAGTGCGTGCGGCGACACCGGCGACACCGCCACCCCGGACAACGGCGCCGACACCACCATGGCCACCACCACCGCCCCGGCCGAATCCCCCACCGAGTCCCCGGCCACCACCACCGAGGACAACCAGGGCAATCAGCAGACCGGCGAGGATCCGGTCTTCGGGGCGATCGGCGCCGTCCTGAACGAGCACTCCGACGGCATCATCGTCACCGTCGACCGCGAGGACGACCGCGACACCTACGACATCGACGTCGTGACCGGCAACGAGGTCATCGAGCTTGAGGTCGGCGCCGACGGCACCGTGCGGGAGGATGAGCGCGAGAGCGGGGACGAAGTAGTCGCTCATGCCCAGGAGGCCACCGTCACCGCCACCGACGCCATCCGCCAGGCACTGGATCAGCACCCGGACGGCGTGCTTGACGACGCCGAGCTCGAGGAGGAGGACGGCAACCTCCGGTGGGAGATCAGCCTGGACGACGCCGACCGCAACGATCTGACCGAGCTGACCGTCCCGGCGACCTAACAGCTCAGTCAACAGGGCCGCGCGGTGTGCAGCACCGAGAAGCGCAAAAGCGCCGCCCCGGAATATTCCGGGGCGGCGCTTGCTGGTGCGTCAGCCTCTGTGGAGAGACTCAGATGCTCCCTAGCGGGCGGCCTCGATCTGGATGGCCTGGGCCAGGGCCTGGACGACGCCGGCGACCTTGACCGACTCCCAGACCTGCTCCTTGGTCAGTCCGGCCTCACGCACGGTGTTGGCGTGGGCCACGGCGCAGTGCTCGCAGCCGTTGATGGTGGACACGGCCAGGGACCACAGCTCGAAGTCGACCTTCTCGACACCCGGCTTGGAGATGATGTTCATCCGCAGGCCGAACTTGACCTGGGTGTAGTCATCGCCGAGCCAACCCTTGGCACGGTAGGCGACGTTGTTCATCGCCATGACCGTGGCGGCACCGAGAGCGGCCTCGTAGGCCTCCTCGGACAGGTGCTCCTTGGCCTCCTCGGAGATCTCCGAGAAGACGGTGTCGTTGCGGGTTGCCGCGGCGGAGGCGACCAGGGTGCCCCACAGCTGCTGCTCGCTCAGCTCGGTGGAGCGGGTCAGCGTGCCGATGTTGAGCTTCTGATCCTTGGCGTACTCCGGCAGGGAGTTCTTCAGATTCTCGATCGACATTACTTGAGGGCTCCCTGGACAACATCCATCTTGTCGATGTTCTTGGTCGGGTCGTTGGCCTCCCAGTTGCAGGCGCAGACTTCCTCGGACTGCAGCGCGTCGAGGACACGCAGGACCTCGTCGACGTTGCGGCCGACGGCGTCCGGGGTGACGGAGACGAACTGGATGATGCCGTCCGGATCGATGATGAAGGTGGCGCGGTCGGCGACACCGTCAGCGTTCTCGACGCCCAGGGCGCGGATCAGCTCGTGCTTGATGTCGGAGAACATCGGGAACGGGACGTCCTTCAGCTCCGGGTGGGTCGCGCGCCAGTTGAAGTGGGCGAACTCGTTGTCGACGGAACCGCCGAGGACCTGGGTGTCGCGGTCCTGGAACTCCTCGTCGAGCTTACCGAAGGCAGCGATCTCGGTCGGGCAGACGAAGGTGAAGTCCTTCGGGTAGAAGAAGACGATCTTCCACTTGCCCGGGTAGTTGTCCAGGCCGACGGTCTCGAAGTAGTCCTCCGGCTGCTGGGCGTTGACGCCCTGCAGGTTGCCGCCCTTGAGAGCGGTCAGCTTGAACTCCGGGAACTTCTCTCCAACGGTAAGGATAGCCATGTGTGTCTCCTCAGAATGATCGGGGATTCAGGTGGTACCATTCCGGCTCCACCCGGCCGCGAGTGCGGTGCACCTCCAGCATGCCACCCACTGTGAAATGGGTCGCTCTGCAGGCCGCATTCCAGTATACGTCAATAACCGCTTGCGTCAATAGTAATCCGCTTGCATTCTGTGTATAGTCATAGGCATGAGCAATAAGGACTACAAGCCGACTCTCTCGCAGTTGCGCACCTTCGTCACTATCGCGGAGAACAAGCACTTCGGCACCGCGGCCACCAAGCTCGGCATCTCCCAGCCTTCACTGTCCCAGGCACTCGTCGCACTCGAGAACGGCCTCGGGGTCCAGCTCATCGAGCGTTCGACCCGCAAGGTCATCGTCACCGCCGCAGGCGAGGAGCTGCTCCCCTACGCCAAGGCGACCCTGGACGCCGCCGATGCCTTCCTCGCCCACTCCCGCGGCGCCAACGGCACCCTCTCGGGACCGCTGACGATCGGCATCATTCCCACGGTCGCACCCTACATCCTCCCCTCCCTGCTGACCTCCATCCAGGAGCACTACCCCGATCTGGAGCCGCGGTTCGTCGAGGACCAGACCCGGCACCTCGTCCAGATGCTGCGCGACGGCCAGCTCGACCTCGGCATCATGGCGGTCCCGGCGGAGGCCTCCGGCATGACCGAGGTGGCGCTCTACCGCGAAGACTTCGCCGTCGTCGTCCCCTCCGACCACCCGCTCGCCGGCCGCCGCGACCTGAGCCTGAGCACCCTCAACGAACTGGATCTGCTACTGCTCGACGACGGGCACTGCCTCCACGACCAGATCGTGGATCTGTGCCGCAAGGCCGACATCAACCCCAGCGAGGCCACCAACTCCGTCACCCGCGCCTCCAGCCTCACGACGATCATGCGGCTGGTCATCGGCGGGCTGGGATCGACGCTGGTGCCGGCCAGTGCGCTGGAGACCGAGTGCACCCGCCCGGGCCTGGCCATCGCGCACTTCAGTGACGACGTCACGGCCGAACGCCAGATCGGCCTGGTCTTCCGTAACTCCAGCTCCCGCGCCGACGAGTTCCGGGCCTTCGGCGAACTCGTCACCGCGGCCCACCAGGACGCCGTCAGCAATCAACTGGCCACCGCCTGACACCCGGTGTCAGGCATGAGCCGACCCCCTGGCCGGTAGGTGGTGAACCTACCGGCCAGGGGGTCGTTTCATTGTTGCCCTGGGCGGGCGGGTCCTACCGGACCGCCGGGGCGGGCAGCCGCCCACCCGACATCTGCCGGTACAGGTGCGCCTGGATCAGCAGCATGGCCGGGCCCAGCACCAGCATCGCCAGGCCGAACGTCATGATGGCGGCCAGGCCGATGAGAATGAAGCTCACCAGGAAGAACAGCAGCAACTTGCCGTAGTTGCGGAGGGCGTCGCGCAGGCCGGTGCCGATGGCGCCCCCGACGCCCGCCCGGCGGTCGACGGCGTACCAGGCCAGGAAGGCGGTCAGCGGGGACAACAGAACCGCCACCAGCATCGTGAGACCGGCGAACGCCAGGGCACGACCGGCGAATGCCAGGGCGGCCTCCTCGGTCTGGAGCTCCATCGGTGAGCCGAGGAAGGCCGGGCCGATCAGCGGCAGCGCGATGACCATCATCACCACGAAGGTGAAGATCTGGACGAGGATGAGCACGATGAAGGACGGCCACAGGTTCACGTCCCGCACGAATGCACCGAGCCCGACCTTCGGCTCGTCGATCTCCCGCAGGGCGCCGGTGTAGATGAGCACCGTCACCAGTCCCGAGGCCACGGCGAAGAGCAGCTGAGCGATGAGGTACACGCCGGACTGCGGTCCCCCGAGCGTGAACTCGATCAACGCGGACACCGCGAACGTCAGGACGAGCAGGACCAGGGTGCCGAGGATCCAGATGGGCCAGTTGGCGAACACGGCCCGGAAGGCCCAGCCGACGGCGTCGGTGACGGTCACCTTCCCGGTGCCCTGCCCGGGCTGCCCTGCGGCGCCACCGTAACCCTGATACCCCTGGTAGCCCTGGTACCCCTGGTAGCCCTGGTACCCCTGACCACCTGCGCCACCCGCACCGTAGCCGCCGTAGGAGGGATTGTCCTCCGGGTGCGGGGTCGAGGGGTAGGAGGGGTAACTCGGGTAACCCTGTCCGCCGGCGTCCGGGGAGGGGGTGGGCCCGGAGGGCCCGGCACCCCGGTTGGTCTCGGGCCGGTCCTCAGGACGGTCCCCGGATCGATCCTCGTCGTCCCAGGGGTTGCCGCCGTTACCGGGAGGCGTGGTCATACACGGTCACCTTTCTCGTCTCCGCTGCTGTCGTACCCGCCCCACGGTACCGCACCTACCCTGCCCACCTGGGATGAAGGAGCCGGCCACGGTATCATCCACAGTCAGCCATGACTAACTCCCCCACCCACCCCGCCCGCCAGGACCTGCTGGATCAGCTCGACGAGGTCTCGCTCGCCGACGAGCGCTCCTTCCGACGCCGTCTGCGCAAGGCCCGTGCCCCGCAGGCGCTCACCGCCATCGCGGAGGATATGCGTGCCGCGCGCGAGAAGGTCGCGCTCATCGACGCCGGCGTCCCGGAGATCACCTATCCCGAATCGCTGCCGGTCAGCGGTCGCCGCGAGGACATCGCCGAGGCCATCCGGGACAACCAGGTCGTCATCATCGCCGGTGAGACCGGCTCCGGCAAGACCACCCAGATCCCGAAGATCTGTCTGGAACTGGGCCGGGGCCGCCGGGGCCTGATCGGCCACACCCAGCCGCGCCGCCTGGCCGCCCGCACCGTCGCCGAGCGCATCGCGGACGAGCTCGACCAGGAGATCGGCGATTCCGTCGGTTACGCCATCCGTTTCGATGACCGCGTCTCGCGCACCACCGCCGTCAAGCTCATGACCGACGGCATCCTGCTCGCGGAAATGCAGCGGGACCGCTTCCTCAACGCCTACGACACGATCATCATCGACGAGGCGCACGAGCGCAGCCTCAACATCGACTTCCTGCTCGGCTACCTGAAGAAGCTGCTGCCGCGGCGGCCGGACCTGAAGGTGATCATCACCTCCGCCACGATCGATCCGGAACGGTTCGCGGAGCATTTCGCGGACGCCGACGGTGGACCCGCCCCCATCATCGAGGTCTCCGGGCGCACCTACCCGGTGGAGATCCGCTACCGTCCGCTGGAGTTCGAGGCGGGCGGCAGGATCGTCGACCAGGATCCGCTCGACGCGCTGTGTGAGGCCGTGGAGGAGCTCATGGCGGAGGGGCCGGGCGACATCCTCTGCTTCTTCGCCGGTGAGCGCGACATCCGCGACGCCATGGAGACCATCGAGGGCCGGAAATGGCGGGGCGTGGAGGTCACGCCGTTGTTCGGCCGCCTGTCCAATCAGGAGCAGCACCGGGTCTTCCAGCCGCACTCCGGCCGGCGCATCGTCCTGGCGACCAACATCGCCGAGACCTCGCTGACCGTGCCCGGGATCCGCTACGTCGTGGACACCGGTACCGCACGCATCTCACGCTACTCGGTGCGCACGAAGGTCCAGCGTCTGCCGATCGAGCCGATCTCCCAGGCCAGCGCGAACCAGCGCTCGGGCCGCTGCGGCCGCGTCGCCGACGGCGTGGCCATCCGCCTCTACTCGGAGGAGGACTTCAACTCCCGCCCGGAGTTCACGGATCCGGAGATTCTGCGCACCAACCTCGCGAGCGTCATCCTGCAGATGGCGATGATGCGGCTGGGCGACATCTCCGAGTTCCCGTTCGTCCAGCCGCCGGACAACCGCGCCGTGCGCGACGGTCTGCTGCTTCTCCACGAGCTCGGGGCGCTGACCTCCCGGGAGAACGAGGGGCAGCCCGTGCTCACCCCGGTCGGTCGCGACCTGGCCCGCATCCCGGTGGACCCGCGCATGGCCCGCATGCTGGTCGAGGCGAACCGGCTGGGCTGCCTCGACGACGTGCTGGTGATCGTCTCCGCCATGACCGTGCAGGACGTGCGCGAACGCCCCCTGGAGTTCCAGGCGCAGGCCGACCAGGCCCACGCCCGCTTCAAGGACACCAGCAGTGACTTCCTGTCGTCGCTGAAGCTGTGGGACTACATCGGCCAGTCGCGTGACGATCTGACGGGCAATGCCTTCCGTAAGCGGATGAAGGCCGAGTTCCTGCACTACATGCGCATCCGCGAGTGGCGGGACCTGGTGCGTCAGCTGCGCGACGTCGCCAAGCAACTCGGCTGGACCCACCACCGGGACGTCGCCGGGGAGCGCAACCCCGACGCCATCCACCAGTCACTGCTCTCCGGCCTGCTCTCGCACATCGGTGCCCGCGACGGGAACACCAAGGAGTACAAGGGCGCCCGCGGCACCCGCTTCATGATCTTCCCCGGGTCCTCCCTGGCGAAGAAGCCGCCGGAGTTCATCATGGCCGCCGAGCTGGTGGAGACCTCGCGGCTGTGGGCGCGCGACGTCGCGAAGATCGACCCCGCCTGGGTGGAGAAGCTCGCCGGCGACCTGCTCAAGCACCAGTACAGCGAGCCCACGTGGTCACGGAAACGGGCTGCGGCGATGGCGCACCAGAAGTCGACGCTCTACGGGGTGACCGTCATCGCGGACCGCCTGGTCCCCTACCACCGGGTGGACGCGGAGGCAGCGCGCGACATGTTCATCCGGCATGCGCTGATCGAGGGTGACTGGAGCACCCACCACACGTTCTTCCACGCGAACGTCGAGAAACTCGAACTGGCCGCGGAGATCGAGGAGAAGGCGCGCCGGCGCGGCATCGTCGTCGACGAGGACACCCTCTTCGACTTCTACGACGCCCGCCTCCCGGCCAAGGTCACCACCGGCCGCCACTTCGACTCCTGGTGGAAGAAGACCCGGCAGGAGAATCCGGGACTGCTGGACTTCGATCCGGCCGATCTGGTCAGCGCGGACGCCGAGACCGTCACCGAGCAGGCCTTCCCCGACCGCTGGCGCAAGGGCGGCATCGACTACGACCTGGCCTACCGCTTCGAGCCCGGCCACCCGCAGGACGGTGTGACGGTGCTGGTGCCGGTGCCGCTGTTGGCCGGCATGGACACCGAGGGCTTCGACTGGCTGGTGCCGGGGCTGCGCGAGGAACTGGTCACGGAGCTCATCCGGACCCTGCCCAAGGCGCTGCGACGCAGCGTCGTGCCCGCCCCCGACTTCGCCGCCCGCGCCCTGCCGAAGCTGGTGCCCTATGAGGGGCCGGTGACCGCCCAGCTGGCCGATGTGCTGCGCGAGCTGGGTGGCAGCGGCATCAACGCCTCCGATTTCCGGCCCTCGGCGCTGCCGCCGCACCTGCGGATGACCTACGGCGCGGTGGACAGGCGCGGGAAGGTCATCGACACGGACAAGCGTCTCGCCGCGCTCGTCGAGCGCCAGGCCGGGCACATCCGCTCGTCGGTTAGCCGGGCCAGCCGGAAGTCGGAGTCGAAGGCCGTCCCGGAGTGGACCGCCGAGACGATAGGTGCGGTCGACGAGGAGGTCACCACCACCGTCGACGGTCACGAGGTCACCGCCTACCCGGCGCTCGTGGCGACGGCCGAGGGCGTCGAGGTCAAGGTCCACCCGACGAAGGCGGCCGCCGACGCCGCGATGATGACCACCACCCTGACGCTGCTGATGCGCGAGATCACCGTCAATCCGCAGCAGATGGTCAAGGGGCTGCCGCTGCAACAGCGCGTGGCCGTGGACCATTACCCGCACGGCGGGGCCGCGGGACTGGTCGAGGACGCCCGTGTCGCGGCGATCCGTGACCTGATGCTCGAGCACGGCGGGCCGGTGCGCGATCCCGAGGCGTTCACCGAGCTGCGGAACAAGGTGAAGCCGGAGGTGCCCGGTATGGTGCGCCGCACGGTCGTCGCGCTGGCCCCGGCGCTGGTCGAGTACCAGTCGGTGGTCGAGGAGCTGAAGAACTGGACCGGTGAGGCGATCGAGGACATGACCGCGCAGCTGGCCTTCCTCCTGCCGCAGAACGCCGTCACGCTCCACGGGATCGCGCACCTGCGGCACCTTCCGCGCTACCTGCAGGCGATGCGCATCCGGCTGGAGGAGATGGCGCTCGACCCGGACAAGGACGCCGACCGGCAGGACGAGGTCGCCGCCGCACGCGAGTACCTGGACCGGAAGCTGGCCAAACTCCCGAAGGGCCGGGGGAAGACCCGGGAGGTCAGGGAGATCCGCTGGATGATTGAGGAACTGCGCGTGAGCCTGTTCGCCCAGCGGCTGGGCACCGCCCGACCGATCTCGCGACGCCGCATCGAGAAGGCGGTGGACAAGCTCCGCTGATCAGACCCGCTCGGGCCGCTCGCGGTTGCGGCGGCGCATGAGGCGGATCTCGGACTCGAAGTCCTCGGCGCTCTCGAAGGACTTGTAGACGGAGGCGAAGCGCAGGTAGGCCACCTCGTCAAGCTCGCGCAGCGGCTCGAGGATGGCCAGGCCGATCTCGTTGGCGTTCACCTGAGAGCTGCCGTGGCTGCGGACGGTCTCCTCGACCTCCTGCGCGAGACGCTTGAGCGCGTCATCGGAGACGTCCCGGCCCTGGCAGGCCCGACGCACGCCGAGGATGACCTTCTCCCGGCTGAAGGGTTCGGTCAGGCCGTTGCGCTTGACCACCAGCAGAACCGCCTTCTCGATGGTGGTGAAGCGTCCCTGGCAGCTGGTGCATTCCCGGCGACGGCGGATGGCGGACCCGCCCTCGACGACGCGTGAATCAATGACGCGGGAGTGGTCGTGGTGGCAGAAGGGGCAGTACACGGGGAGGAATCCCTGGCCTTTCCGGTGTCGATGACGGGCGGGGCTCGGCTTATCAGCCTACCTCTCCCCCGCCGGCCCTCCGGGGCGGCCGCGTCACCGGGGATCCGGCACCGGGGTGGTCAGCGAACTCGGCTGCGCAGGGGGCGCCGCTTCCCCGCCGCCGCCGATGAAGAAGGTGCCGAGCACGACGCACAGCCCGAAGACCGCCCCCGTCAGATAGGCTCCACCCGCCGTGCCCTGCGGAGTCTCGCGGTCGCGCCCCACAGCGCGGCCTGGAAGCCGAGACTGAACTCGTCCCTCCGTTCGATTCGCTGGACGCAGAGTTCGAACATCGGCCACGTCCGCCTCCCCCTGCCCGCCCCGGACGGGATCCCAGACAGCCGCAGCCGGGACAATGGACGAGGAGGATGTACGGGCAGGGTGAGCTGGGTTAAGCTGGTTCAGCGAGGTGGTCATGGCGTCGTCCTTCCTGTCGCCGTCGAGCATATCCGGGCACCGGACGGTCTCGAACAGAACGCCCGTTCAGGTGTTCGATACCGCTTTCGTGTTCGATTTATAGCACCCACTCGAACACCTGTCCACACCGCCCGGGGAAATAGTCGAACATTAGTGCCAGTTCGTGATAGACATGTATTAGATGAATGGCCCGCGGCCATCCGCCGATTCGAACAACTCGACCGGCCACGCCGATCCCGCCAATCCGAGCCGACCACGCCCCGCCACCCACAAAGGAGTCCGCAGACATGGCACGCCAGAGCTCGAGGACCAAAGTCACCACCTCCCCCACCGGCAAGCCCGATCCCGCCTCCCTGTCCGACCGCCAGCGTCGCATCCTCGAGGTGATCCGCGACGCCGTGGTGCTGCGCGGCTACCCGCCGAGCATCCGCGAGATCGGTGACGCGGCCGGCCTCCAGTCCACCTCCTCGGTGGCCTATCAACTCAAGGAGCTCGAGAAGAAGGGCTTCCTGCGCCGGGACCCGAACAAGCCGCGGGCCGTGGACGTGCGCCACCTTCCGGACACCGACGGCCCCTCGAAGCCGGGACGCAAGGCATCCCCCGCCGCGGAAGCCCCGGCCGACGCCGGCGCCGCCAACTACATCCCGGTGGTGGGCAACATCGCCGCCGGCTCCCCGATCCTGGCCGACCAGCACGTCGACGACTACTTCCCGCTGCCCACCGAGATCGTCGGCGACGGCGAGCTCTACATGCTCAAGGTCATCGGCGAGTCCATGCGGGACGCCGGCATCCTCGACGGCGACTGGGTCGTCGTCCGCTCCCAGCCCGTGGCCGAGGAGGGCGAGTTCGTCGCCGCGCTCATCGACGGGGAGGCCACCGTCAAGGAGTTCCACCGCGATTCCACCGGCGTGTGGCTGCTGCCGCACAACGACGCCTACGCCCCGATCCCCGGTGAGAACGCCGAGATCATGGGCAAGGTTGTCTCCGTGATGCGCAAGCTCTAGCTTCCGGGCCACGGCCCACCCACGGGGCCGGCCCTCCCCTCCCGCCTTCAGGCGCCCACATGGGGCGCGCCCCGTGATCTGCTCTCTCACCCCCGGATTGGGTTGAGCTGTCCGACGGGAAAAGTCACATGTTCCCACGTGAACGGAAGGTGGTTCCGGACCCTCTGACCCGCATCTTCCGCCCCTTCGAGCCATTCCGCCGCTCCCCTGCCCACTGCCGACGTGGAAAAACCCGCCACCGGGGCGGACAAATTTGCCACAATGGCAGGCGTGGGCATCCGCCCGATCACCTTGTTTGTCTGTGAGGAAACATGTACGCAGAGGAGCGCCGCCGCCAGATCGCCTCTTTCACCGCCGTGGAGGGGCGTGTCAACGTCACCGAGTTGGCGAACCGGTTCGACGTGACGGCCGAGACCATCCGCCGTGACCTCGCCGTGCTCGACCGCGAGGGCGTGGTCCACCGTGTCCATGGCGGCGCCGTCGCCAGCCAGACCTTCCAGACCACCGAATTCTCGCTCGACGCCCGCTTCCGCTCCGCCCCGACCGCCAAGTCCGCGATCGCCCGGGCCGCCCTGCAGTTCCTCCCCGAGTCGGACGGCGGACTGTTCCTGGACTCCGGCTCGACGATCGGCACCCTGGCCGAGCTCATCGCGGAGCGACCACAGTCCCGGTACTGGTCGGTCGTGACCAACAGCCTGCCCATCGCCCTCAACCTGGCCAACAAGGGCCTTCCCGAGGTGCAGCTGCTCGGCGGCAGCGTCCGCGCCATCACCCAGGCCGTCGTCGGCGACACCGCACTGCGCACGCTGGCCCTGATGCGTGCCGACGTCGCCTTCATCGGCACCAATGCCCTGACCCTGGACCACGGCCTGTCCACCGCCGACGCGCAGGAGGCCGCCATCAAGGCGGCGATGGTCACCAACGCCCACAAGGTGGTCGTGCTGTGCGACTCCACCAAGCTGGGCAACGACTACCTGGTCAGCTTCGCCGGCATCGACGACATCGACGTCGTGATCACCGACCCCTCGGCCCCCGAGTCCTTCCTCACAGCCCTGCGCGACCGGGAGATCGAGGTCGTCGTCGCCGACTGATATGCGTGGACGAACAGGGGCGGGCCCCGGGGAATTCTCTCCCCGGGACCCGCCCCTGGTCTCTGCGTGGACTATGCCCGCAGCATGGTGCGCACGGTCTCGCGGGCCTCAGCGGCCCCCTCGGCCGCCAGTGCGGCGTCGGCGATCTCCCGGCAACGCTCCAGATCAACCTCGGCGAGCTGGGCGCCCACCCCGGCCACCGCGGTGGCGGCCGCGGACAGGGAGTTCACGCCCAGGCCCGTGAGCACACAGGCGAGTGCGGGGTCCGCGCCGGCCTCACCGCACACGCCGACGGGGATACCGGCCTCGGCGCCGGCCTCGCAGGTGTGGCGGACCAGCCGCAGCACGGCCGGTTGCCAGGGATCGGTCAGATGCGCCAGGCGCGGAGAGAGCCGGTCGGCGGCCATCGTGTACTGGGTCAGGTCATTGGTGCCGATGGACACGAAGTCCAGGTGCGGCATGATCTTGTCGGCCATGAGCACGGCGGCCGGGACCTCGATCATGGCGCCGGGTGTCAGGCCCCGCTCCCGGCACAGACCGGCGAACCACTTCGCCTCCTCTGCCGTGGCGACCATCGGCGCCATGACCCAGGTGGGGGCGTTGTCGCCGCGCCCCTCGGCGGCCCGGGCGATCGCGTCGAGCTGGCGGGTGAGCAGCCCCTCGTTGCCGTGGGCGATGCGCAGACCCCGCACCCCGAGGGCCGGGTTCTCCTCCTCGTCGAGGTTGGCGTAGGCGATCGGCTTGTCGGAGCCGGCGTCGAGGGTGCGGATGACGACCTTGGACTCCGGGAAGGCGTCGAAGACCCGGCGGTAGACTCTCGCCTGCTCATCGACGCCCGGCTCCTCGGTCGTGGACAGGAAGCTCATCTCCGTGCGGTAGAGGCCCACCCCCTCCACCTGGGCGTCGGAGGCGAGGCGGGCGGCGTTGCCGTCGGCGACGTTCGCCAGCAGTTGCACCCGGTGCCCGTCCGAGGTCCGGCCCGGGCCGCGCCACTGCGCGATGAGGGCGGCGCGTTCGCGGGACTCGGCGACGGCGGCGAGGGCGAGATCCGGATCGGCGCCGCGGGTGACGGTGCCCAGGGCACCGTCGACGAGCACCATCTCGTCGGCGGGGATGTCACGGACGGTGGCGCCGACGGCGACGATGCAGGGCAGGTTGAGCTGCCGGGCGATGATCGCGGTGTGGCTGGTCGGGCCGCCGAGCTCGGTGACCAGGGCGACGACGTGGTCGGTGTCGAGGGTGGCGGTGTCGGCGGGTGAGAGATCCTCGGCGAAGATCACGCCCTCGCCGTCGATCTCCGGCAGGCCGGGTTCAGCCTCCCCGCGCAACTCGGCGATGACGCGGTCGCGGATGTCCCGCAGATCGGTCGTGCGCTCGGCCATGACTCCGCCGGCGGCCTCGAACATGGCCACGAACTTGTCGGTGGCGACGACCGTGGCGTACTCGGCCGACTGGCCGGAGCTGACGGCCTTGCGCACCGCCTTGCGCCAGCCGCGGTCGGCGACCATGCCGGCGGTGGCCTTGAGCACCTCGGCGGCCGAACCCTCGGCCTGCTCCGAGCGGGCGTCGAGACGCGCGGCCACGGTGTCTGCGGCGGTGATGAAACGATCGTACTCGGCCGGACGGTCCCCCTCGGCGACGGTGCCGTCGGCGGTGGGCAGTTCAGGGCGCGGTCGGACCCGGACCGCGCGGGCGTAGGCGGTGCCGGCGACGACGCCGGTCCCCTTCATGACAGTGGTGGACAGCGCGTCACTCATGCCGGTCTCCGAATCTCACGTCACAGGAATAGTTATCCCCCAGATCACCACAATTTTATCCCGTTCGCAACAAAGCAGACACGGCGCACTTGACAAACGGGCAAAACCGGACAAAAATCATCACAAAGACAATCCCATAGTGAGGTCCCTCACATTACCGGCGTTCCCGCCAGTGTCCTGAGAGTCACCTGAAAACCGCCCGTTAACATTGACGCCGCTCACGGGTGGGCATCTCAGCGGGATCACCCGGGGTCATCTTTTCCAGGCCACGTCAACCACGACGGTCCGCCGCGGCACCTCCGACCGGACAGGGAGCACACCCGTGATACTCACCCTCACCCCGAACCCGAGCATGGACACCACGATGCAGTTGCAGGGGCCGCTCAAGCGCGGTGCCGTGCAACGGCCGGACACGGTCACGCGAGTGGCCGGCGGCAAAGGCGTGAACGTCACACACGCCGTGCACCTCGCCGGCGAGGAGACCCTGGCCGTCTTTCCCGCCCGCGACAACGATCCCTTCATCGCCCTGGTCATGGAGGCCGGCCTGCCCTACCGGTCTGTTCCCGTCGCGGAGAGCGTGCGGATCAACAACACCCTGGCGGAGCCGGACGGCACGACGACGAAGATCAACGGCCCCGGCGCGTTCATCAACCGGGAGACCCGGCTGCGCATCAAGGGGCTCGTCGTCGAGCTGGCCGGCGAGGCCGACTGGATCGTGATGGCCGGTTCGCTGCCACCGGGCATCCCCGCCACCTGGTACACCACGCTGGTCAACGCCGTGCGCTCGGTGCACCCGGACGTGCCGATCGCCGTGGACACCTCCGACGCCGCGATGGTCGAGCTCGGCCGCGGCCTCGAGGACGCCGCCCCCACCCTCATCAAGCCCAACGGCATGGAGCTCGGGCAGCTGGTGGGCGAGGACGGCGACGCCCTGGAGACCGCCGCCGCGGACGGCGACCTCGCCCCGGTCGTCGCGGCCGCCCGCCGCGTCCTCGACCGTGGTGTGCGCGAGGTGCTCGTCACCCTCGGTGCCGCCGGCGCCGTACTGGTCACCGCCGAGGGCACCTGGCACGCCTCCCCGCCGCCGACCACCGTCAACTCCACCGTCGGCGCCGGTGACAGCTCCCTGGCGGGCTACATCATGGCCCGCCGCGCCGGAGCCTCCCCCGCCGACTGTCTCGCCCGCGCCGTCGCCTACGGCTCGGCCGCCACCGCCCTGCCGGGCACGACGCTGCCCACCCCCGACCTGGTCAACCTGGCCGACACGCACGTGCGTGCCGTGCCCGCATCCCGCTGATCTTCCCCATCCGTCCCTGCTCCCCTCTGAGGATACGCCATGTCATCTCCCATCATCACCGCCGAGCTGGTCCGGCTCGACGTCGACTCGGGGTCCACCGCTTCTGAGGTGATCACCGCCCTGGCCGGACTCGTCCACTCCGCCGGCCGCGCCACCGATGCCGCGACACTCGCCGAGGACGCCATCGCCCGCGAATCGAAGTCCGGCACCGGTGTGCCCGGTCGGGTGGCCATCCCCCACTGCCGCTCCGAGGCCGTCAGCGAACCCACCCTCGCCTTCACCCGCCTGTCGAATCCCGTGGACTTCGGTGGCCCCGACGGCGCCGCCGACCTCGTCTTCCTCATCGCCGCGCCCGCCGGGGGCGGCAAGGAGCACCTGAAGATCCTCTCGAAGCTCGCCCGCGCCCTGGTACGCGGGGACTTCGTCACCCGGCTCCGGGAGGCGGAGGCCGACGAGGAGATCGTCACCGCGGTCACCGAGGTCGTCACCGCCGAAAAGCGCGCGAAGCCCGCGGCCACCGCAACCGCGGCCCCCGAACCCGCCCCGTCGGAACCGGTGTCCGCGGAGGGTCCCCGGGTCACCCGCATCGTCGCGGTGACCGCCTGCCCCACCGGCATCGCCCACACCTACATGGCCGCCGACGCGCTCAGCCAGACCGCGGCCGACCGCGACGACCTCGAGTTCACCGTCGAGACCCAGGGCTCGTCGTCGACCAGGCCCATGGACCCGGCCCTGGTCGAGGCGGCCGACGCCGTCATCTTCGCCACCGACGTCGGGGTGCGTGACCGCGAGCGCTTCGCGGGCAAGCCGGTCATCGAGTCCGGCGTCAAGCGCGCGATCAACGAACCCGGCGTGATGCTCGACGAGGCCGTCGCGGCCGCCGGTGACCCCTCCGCCCGGCGCGTGTCGGGGGCGTCGGCAAGCGGCGCGCAGGACGCCGCCGCCGGTGCCGGGGAGAGCGGGGAGCCGGGTTGGGCGCGGCGCATCCAGCAGGCGGTGATGACGGGCGTGTCCTACATGATCCCCTTCGTCGCGGCCGGTGGTCTGCTGCTGGCCCTGGGCTTCCTCGTCGGCGGCTACGACATGGCCAACGGCTGGCAGCAGATCGTCCTCGGGCACTCGCTGGCCGACCTGCCGGGCAACACCGTCGTCGTCGACGGGGAACCGGTGTCCTTCGGTCGTTCGGGGCTGTCGCTCTACCTCGGCGCGGTGCTCTTCGCCACCGGGCAGATGGCCATGGGCTTCATCGTCTCCGCACTGTCCGGCTACATCGCCTTCGCCCTGGGCGGGCGCCCGGGCATCGCCCCGGGCTTCGTCGGTGGCGCAATCTCCGTCCTGGTCGGGGCCGGCTTCATCGGCGGTCTGGTCACCGGCATCCTCGCCGGCCTGATCGCCCGCTGGATCGGCGGCTGGAAGGTGCCGCGCATCGTGGCCTCGCTGATGCCGGTGGTGATCATCCCGCTGCTGACCTCGCTGGCCGTCGGCCTGGCCATGTTCCTCCTGCTGGGCCGCCCCCTCGAGCAGGTGATGACGGGCCTGACCGAGTGGCTGGGTTCCCTGTCCGGCTCCTCGGCCGTCCTGCTCGGCGTCATCCTGGGCCTGATGATGTGCTTCGATCTGGGTGGCCCCGTGAACAAGGCGGCCTACCTGTTCGCCACCGCCGGCCTGTCCACGGGTGATCAGGCCAGCATGGAGATCATGGCCACGGTCATGGCCGCCGGCATGGTCCCGCCGATCGCCCTGTCCGTGGCGACCCTGGTGCGCAGGAACCTCTTCTCCCCCGCGGAGCAGGAGAACGGCAAGTCCGCCTGGCTGCTGGGACTGTCCTTCGTCTCCGAGGGCGCGATCCCCTTCGCGGCGGCCGACCCGTTGCGCGTCATCCCGTCCATGATGGCCGGCGGTGCCGCCACCGGTGCGGTGTCGATGGCGTTCGGCGTCGGTTCCCGCGCCCCGCACGGCGGCGTGTTCGTCCTGTTCGCCATCGACCCCTGGTGGGGCTTCCTGCTGTCCATCCTGGTGGGCACCGTGGTCTCCGCGGTCGCGGTCCTCGCCCTCAAGCAGTTCTGGCCGAGCCGGGCGGTGAAGGAGGCCAACGCCGCAGCGGCCACCGCCGACGATGCGGCCGAGCGCTCTCCGGTAGCCGGCTGAACCCCACCCGTCCGCAGTGGGCGGGGACCCACCCCGGCCGTGGCGGGCGGAGTATGAACTCCCTAGACTCAGGAACGGACACCGGTGAGCCCGCCCCTCTAGTGGCGGCGCCGGATCAACCAACCACCGCGGGCCGCGTGCCCCGGACGAAAGGACACTCCATGGCATCGAAGACCGTGACCGTCGGATCCGCCGTCGGTCTGCACGCCCGGCCGGCCTCCATCATCGCCGACGCCGCCGGCGAGTACGACGACGACATCTTCCTCACCCTCGTGGGTGACGAGGATCCGGAGGAGACCGACGCGGCCTCCTCCCTGATGATCATGGCCCTGGGCGCGGAGCAGGGCGACCAGGTCACCGTCACCTCGGACAACGCCGAGGCCGTGGAGAAGATCGCCGGTCTGATCGAGCAGGACCTCGACGCCGGATAGGTGCTCCTCTCTGCCACTCCCTGCGGCTCCCCGTCCCGGTTCCCGGCACGGGGAGCCGTCGTCATTTCCCGGTTCGCCCGTTTTCGCGCCGCCACCGCCGTAGGATCGCCGGCACACGACCGTGACCTCCCATAAGAGACGAGGAATCCGAGCATGACGTCACCTGGGCACCAGTTCCCCGGCCCCGTGGTCTACGGGCGCATCGACGAGTCCTTCCACCAGGTCGCCGCGGCTGTCGTCGAGGAGGTGCTGCGGCGGCTGGGGCACGAGGTCGACGTCGTCGAGGGACCGCACCCGCGGATGTACCCGCAGCTGGCCGCGAGGAGGCAGCACCTGTTCGCCGACGCGTGGCTGCCCGGTGGCCACGAGGTGTACTGGGAGCAGGTCAAGGACTCGGTGGTGGAGGTCGCCTCGCTCTACGACGGGGCGGCCTTCTACTGGGCCGTGCCCGCCTACATCCCCGCCGAACTGGTCTCCTCGCTGTCGGATCTCGCCCGCCCCGAGGTCAGGGAGAGGATGACCACGCTGACGGTCCAGGGCACCACCGCCGCGGCGGGGCTGACCATGCGCGGGGACGCGCTGTTGGAGACCTACGGACTCGCTGCGCTCGGCTGGCGCCAGGAGATCGGCGACCTCCACGCCATCATCGACACCGTGAACCGGCGGATGGACAACGGCGACTGGTTCGTCACCCCGCTGTGGCAGCCGCAGTACCTCAACGAGGTCCACGACCTGCGCCCACTGGCGGACCCGGAGGGCGCGTTC
This sequence comes from Corynebacterium halotolerans YIM 70093 = DSM 44683, assembly GCF_000341345.1. NCBI lineage: Bacteria > Bacillati > Actinomycetota > Actinomycetes > Mycobacteriales > Corynebacteriaceae > Corynebacterium > Corynebacterium halotolerans. The sequence goes on from NC_020302.1 coordinate 1,828,500, forward strand.
CCCGCCCCGGATCGCGCCTCGCTGCTCGCGCACCGCGGCAGCTGGGAAACGCTCCCCGCCCGGACCCGCGGGGTCCTGTCGCGCATCACCTACCCCATCGGGGCGGTCAACGAGATGGACCTGGCCGTCAACCTCCACAGCCGGGATCCGCTGACGGCCGCGCGGGAGTGGATGGACCGCCACCCGGAGACAGTCGACGCCTGGTTCGCCTGAGAACCCGGGGTTCGGGACGTCAGCCGCGGTCGCCGGCCTGGAAGCGCGCGCCCCGGCCCTCCCCGACGTGGACGTAGAGCCACCTGAGCACCGGGTAGACGACGATGATGCCGGCCGAGCCCCAGGCGATGCCCTCGAGGGTCACGCCGAAGACGGTCAGGGTCAGGTTGCCGATGCCCGCGATCAGGGCCACGGCGGCGGTGGTCAGGTTGACCGGGTTGTTGAAGTCGACGTCGTTGTCCTGCCAGATACGGATGCCGAGCATGCCGATCAACCCGTAGAGCACGAGGGTGGCCCCGCCCAGCACCCCGGTGGGGATGGTGAAGATCAGGGCGCCGAACTTCGGGATGAACGCCAGCACGACGGCGGTCAGCGCGGCAACCCAGTACGCGGCCGTCGAGTAGACGCGGGTGGCGGCCATGACGCCGATATTCTCGGCGTAGGTGGTGGTGCCGGAACCACCGAACCCGCCGGCCAGGGAGGTGGCCAGGCCATCGGCGATCAGCGCGTTGCCCGCGAGGTCGTCCAGGTTCTTTCCGGTCATCGCGCTGACGGCCTTGACGTGGCCGACGTTCTCCGCGATCAGCACGATCAGCACGGGCAGCGTGACCAGGATGGCCGAGAGCTGGAACTCCGGGGCGTGGAACTGCGGCAGACCGAACCAGGCGGCCTCGGACACCGCCTCCGCGGAACCATCGGCGAGGTTGCCGGTCAGGGCGGCGAAGATCCAGCCGACGACCACGCCGAGGAGGATGCCCAGGCGCGCGACCATGCCCCGCCCGGCCACGGTGGCGACGAGGATGACCAGCAGCGTGACGGCGGCGACCAGCGGCTGGGAGGCGAAGTTCGCGGCGGCCGTCGGTGCGAGGTTCAGGCCGATCAGCGCGACGATCGCGCCGGTGACGGCCGGGGGCATGACCGCGTCGATCACCCGACGCCCGGCGGCCTTGACGATGAACCCCACGACCACCAGTGCCAGTCCCGTGGCCAGCACGCCGCCGATCTGGGCGCCGATACCGTGGACCTGACTGGCCGACAGCGGGGCGATGAAGGCGAAGGAGCTGCCCAGGTAGGAGGGCAACCGGTTACGGGTGAGCAGCAGGAACAGCATCGTGCCCACGCCCGAGAACAGCAGCGTGGTGTTGACCGGGAACCCGGTCAGGGTGGGTACGAGCAGCGTGGCGCCGAACATGGCGACCACGTGCTGCATGCCGATGCCGATGGTGCGCGGCCAGCTCAGCCGTTCGTCGGGGGCGACGACCGCGCCGGGGAGGATCTTCTTGCCGTCGCCGTGGACGGTCCAGCCGAGGGATGTCTTCACGAATCCCGATTATCCCGCCTGCGGGCCCGATCGGACAATCGGGCGGGCACGTCCCCTGGTTCGTCCCCTAGTTCCGGGACCCGGTCTCCGGCTCCACGATGAACTCGGTGAGCTCACCGGCCAGCGACCGCGGCAGCCGGACGTCGATGAGCGTGCCCTCGGAGGTGTACTCCTCGCTGCGCACGGTGCCGGACTCGTGGATGCGGGAGACGAGGTCACCACGGGTGAAGGGGATGAGCACCGTCACGTGGGCGTCCAGGGAGTTGAGGAACAGCTCGATGCGGGCCTCGAGCTCGGGCACCCCCTCCCCCGTCTTCGCGGAGACGAACACGACGTCGTCGCGGTCGAGCACGTGACGCAGCTCCGCGAGCACCAGCGGATCCGCGGCGTCGATCTTGTTGACGACGATGATCTCCGGCGGCGCCTCCTCACCGGTCTCGCGGACGATGTCGTAGACGACCTTGTTGACGGCCTCGATCTGCCTGAGCGGGAAGGGGTCGGAACCGTCGACGACGTGCAGCATGAGGTCGGCGGCCAGCACCTCCTCCAGCGTGGACTTGAAGGCCTCGACGAGCTGGGTGGGCAGGTGGCGCACGAAGCCGACGGTGTCGGTGAACACCACCGCCCGGCCGTCGGCCAGCGTGGCCCGGCGCGTCGTCGGATCCAGGGTGGCGAACAGCGCGTCCTCGACGAGCACGCCGGCCCCGGTCATCGCGTTGATCAACGAGGACTTGCCGGCGTTGGTGTAACCGGCGATGGCGATCTGCGGGGTGGTCGAGGACTGGCGCCGGTGGCGCTTGATCTCGCGTGAGGTCTTCATGCCCGCGAGCTCGCGGCGCAGCTTGGCCATGTCGGCGCGCAGGCGGCGGCGGTCCGCCTCGATCTTCGTCTCACCGGGGCCGCGCAACCCGACGCCGCCGTTGGAGCCGGCGCGGCCGCCGGCCTGGCGGGACAGGTTGCCGCCCCAGCCGCGCACGCGGGTGATCAGGTACTCCATCTGCGCCAGGCTGACCTGTGCCTTGCCCTCCTTGGACTTCGCGTGCTGGGCGAAGATGTCGAGGATGAGCATGGTGCGGTCGATGACCTTGGTGTTGAGCGCGTTCTCCAGGGCGACGAGCTGGCCGGGGGCCAGCTCACCGTCGCAGACGACGGTGTCGGCGCCGGTGGCGGCGATGATGTCGCGCAGCTGGTCGACCTTGCCGGAGCCGATGTAGGTGCCCGGGTCCGGCTTGTCGCGCTTCTGGTAGAGCATCTCGAGGACCTCGGCGCCGGCGGTCTCGGCGAGGGCGGCGAGCTCGGCCATGTTGGCCTCGATCTCCGCGGTGGTGCCCTCCGTCCACACCCCGACGAGGATGACCTGCTCAAGCCTCAGCTTGCGGTACTCGACCTCGGTGATGTCCTCGGAGCGGATCGTGGTCTCGCGGGTGACCCGGCGGAAGGCGTTGCGTTCGGCCAGGTCCAGTTCTCCGACCGTCGGGGCGAGCAACCCGGACTGGTCCTCGCCGGGATCCTCCTGCGGCCTCGGCTGCGGGCGGTTGTCGCGGAACGCACGCGCAAGCAGCTCGTCGTGGGAGGAGTCGGCGGGACGGTTGTTTCGGTCGGTGTCGTGAGAATTGGTCATTGGCCTTTATTCTTCCACGTCGTGGACGGAAAACCCAGGGCCTGCGGGCTCGCCCACAGCGAACACCGGTCACGGGTCGATCACGGGCCGGTCACGGCCCGGAAACAGGGGCGGAGGTTCGCCACCGGCGAGTTCACCGGAGGGGGCACAAGGGTTAGACTGGCGCGCATGAGCACCGACCTGAAGAGCATTGGCCTGGGATTCGACCGCTGGCAGGACGCCGTCGAGGCGGCGATCGCCACCAACCAACTGGTGGTCACCGGCGAGGTCCGCGGTGGTCAGCTGATCCAGTTCACGGACGTCTCCGGCGCGCAGATCAACATCCTCGCCGTGGAGCCGTTCGCCACCTACGCCGGTTTCGAGTCCCTCACGCAGACCTTCGCGAACGTGAGCATGGTCAGTGACGTGCTCGCCTACTGCGAGATCCTCGATCCCTTCGGCAAGGTGCAGTCCTCCGTGACCTGCAACCTGTCCCAGGGCCCCCTGCTGGTCGACGAGCCGACCCAGGAGTGGCAGCAGCTCGGCGTGACCGCCCTGGGCCTGGAGGTGTCCCGCTACGCGGACGCCGAGGCCTACGAGTCCGCCACCGGTGAGATCCTCGGCGTGCTGATCTCCGAGGGCGCGCAGGTCGTCGCCGCCGGATCCGGCGCCGCCGCCCCGGACGCCTCCGCGACCTTCTCGGCCCGCGTGCTCGACGCGGAGTACCGCCACAACCAGCTGACCGGCCAGCGTTTCATCCACGCCACCGTCGACGGCGCCTTCCCCTTCGACGTCTGCCTGCCCGATTCCCCGGAGCTCCCGGCCCGCGACAGCGTCATCGCCGGCACCGCGGTGCTCACCGCCTCCGTGCTCTCCCCCATCGGCGGGGGATGCGGCTGCGGCAGCGGAGGCTGCGGCTGCGGCGGGCACTAGGCCGCTGACCGGGAGGTCACCCGACACATGCCGGAGAAGTCTATTTCCACCCCGGGAGGCGGACGCGGAGGCCGACGGGGCCGCCACCCCTGGGTGCTGGCCGCCACCCTCGCCGCCTGCGTGGTGGTGCTGGCCATGTTCAGGCTGCAGGGACTGATCCTGCTCGTGCCCATTCTGCTGGTCGCCCTCATGGTCCTGCACTACCGCCCCGACGCCACCGAGGTCACCGCTCTGCGGTCCTCGATTGCGCTGTCGGCCGAGGATCTGCGGGACGTCCTCGACGAATTCGACCGCTTCGCCGCCGACGCGGACGCCGATGCGCTGGCCGACCGGACCCTGCACCGCCCGGCGCTGCTCGACCAGGACTGCCCTGATCCCGAGATCGAGGAGTTCCACTACCAACAGGCCACCGCGCGCCGCTTCCTCAACCGGCTGGAGGCGCGCCTGGCCAACCCCGCCCTGGAGATCGGCCAGCTCGAGACGCTGCTGTCGGTGACGGACCAGCGTGTCCTCGAGCTGAAGGAGTCGTGGCTGGCCGCCCGCCAGGCCGCCAAGCGGCTCGGCCCGAACTACTGAGCCCGCGCCACTACCTCCCTGTCACGGCGCCCCGGTGCACATGCCCGGTGGCCACGATGCGTGACGGGCCGGTCAGCGTGGAGGTCTCCCCGGCGATCTCGACGACGACCTGACCGCCGGGCACCTCGACGGTGACGGTGCCGTCCACCCGTCCCGCGTCGGCCAGCGCCGCCCGAGCCGCGGCGACGGTGCCGGTGCCACAGGACAGTGTCTCCCCCACCCCGCGCTCGAACACGCGCATGCCCACGCTGCCGTCGGCGAGTTCGGTGAGCACCTCGACGTTGACCCCCCGGGGGAAGAACTCCGTGTCATAGACCGGCTGCTCGAGTCTCAGCGCCGCCAGGCCGTCGCGGGTCAGGCCGGGCACGACCGCAGCCAGGTGCGGGTTGCCCAGGTCCACGCCGAGCCCGGCGAAGTCGAGCCCGCCCATGCGCGCGGTGGACACGCCGGTGACCTCGGCCGGGCCCATGTCCACGGAGACCCGGGCGAGGTGGTCGTCGCAGGAGTGGACGGTCACCGGCCGGGCCCCGGCGCGGGTGCCGACGGTGAACCGGTCGACCGCCACGAGTCCGCGGGAGCGGATCCAGTGGGCGAAGACGCGGACGCCGTTGCCGCACATCTCGGCGATGGAGCCGTCGGCATTGCGGTAGTCCATGAACCAGTCGTCGCGGGCGATGCCCTCGGCCAGTGCCCCGAGCCCGCCGGCGTCGAGCAGGGCACCGGCGCGCGCCACGCGCAGCACGCCGTCGGCGCCGAGGCCGGTGCGGCGGTCACACAGGGCCGCGACGAGCCCGGGGTCCAGGTCGAGCGTGGCGTCCTCGTCGGGGAGGACGAGGAAGTCGTTGCCGGTGCCGTGGCCCTTGGCGAAGAAGATCAGGTCCTGTGGGTGCTGTTCGGTGACGTTCACCCGAGTAATTCTAGCGCCCGGGCGCGGGTGTCGGCGGTGGCGTCCAACCACGTGATGCGCGGGTCCCGGTTGAACCAGGAGCGTTGGCGGCGCACGTAGCGTCGCGTGCCGGTGATGGTGCGCTCCACGGCCTCGTCCCAGGTCAGTTCCCCGGTCATGGCGGCGAGCACCTGGGCGTAGCCGATGGCCCGTCCGGCCGTGGAGTCGGCGACCAGGCCGCGGGCGACCAGGGCCTCGACCTCCCCGACCAGACCCCGGTCGAACATCTGCCGGGTGCGCAGCTCAATGCGCGGGTTGAGCCAGTCCGGGGCGGTGCGCAGGCCGAGGATGCGGGTGCCCCAGCGGGGCGGGGCGTTCTTCGGCGGCTGGCTGGCCCGGAAAGGTTCGCCGGTGAGCTCGATGACCTCCAGGGCACGCACGGTCCGGCGCGGGTCCTTGTCCTCGATGACGCGGGCGGCCTCGGGGTCGACCTCGGCCAGCTCGTCGTGCAGGGCGTCGACGCCGATATCGGCCAGCCGAGCCTCGTACCGCGCGCGCACCTGCGGATCGGTGGGCGGGAAGCGCCAGTCGTCGACGAGCGACTGCACGTAGAGCATCGACCCGCCGACCAGGATGGGCACCTTCCCGCGGGCGAGGATGTCCTCCACGTCGGCCACGGCGTCGGCCTGGTAGCGGGCGACGGAGGCGGTCTCGGTGACGTCGAGGACGTCGAGCTGGTGGTGCGGGATGCCTTCGCGCTCGTCGACGCTGAGCTTGGCGGTGCCGATGTCCATGCCGCGGTAGAGCTGCATGGAGTCGACGTTGACCACCTCCCCGTCGAGTTCGTGCGCGAGCGCCAGCCCGAGCGCCGACTTGCCGGAGGCGGTGGGTCCGACCACCGCGATCGGGGTAATCGCGTTCATCTACACCTCCCAGGCGGCCACGTAGCGCCCCACCCCGAGAGTGGTGTCGGCGGCCAGCAGGCGGGCACGGCGGGGTCGCAGCGCCGCCAGCTCCAGCCACAGATCAGGCTCCAGCACCCCGGCCCCGCGCAGCGAGGCCGGGTCCATCTCCCGCCCCGGCCGGGTCCCGGACAGCACGTCGCGGCACCACTCGTCGGCCTCCGCGGCGGCGTCGATCAGCGCGAGCGGGGCCCGCTGCGTGAGTCCGGCGCTGCCGTCGACGGCCACCACAGTCAAGGCGTGAGGTTTGATTTCCTGCAGGTTTGCGCGCGTGTCGGCGATGCGCCCGGTCCAGCCGCCGAGCGCATAGCGCTGCACCAGCTCGGGCAGGTGGGTGCCGGCGCCCACCTGGACCTGTGGGGCACCCCAGGCCGCGAAGGAGCCGGTCAGCCCGGTCTCCCAGCGCGGATCCCGGCTGCCGACGAGTTCGACCGTCCGGGCGGGGTCGGCGGACAGGGCGGCGTCGACCAGCGTGGACACCGCCGCGAGCAGCTGCTCGCCCACACTGTCGGCCGGTGCGAGTTCACGCACGAGGGCGGGTCCGGCGGGCATCACCACGAGATTGACAGTCACGCACCCCACCCTAGTCCCACCGGGATCCGCCTCTGTCAGAGTGGACCGTCCGACGACCCGCGCGTAACACTGACAGTCACGGAAGCCGCGCGGTATGTTGAATACACACATCGCGCCCGGGTCTGCCCGTCAGGCCCGGGCGGGGTACCTCGCGTCAGAGCGGTACCCACGTTTTCAGCGGTCCGTGGCGCACGGGCCCCCGGCAGCCGTGTCGCGCGGCGCAACGACAGAACAGGACGAGCCATCATGACCACTCCCTCGACGCCCTCCCCGAACCCCGGCTCCATGCCGAAGTCGGGACCGCGTCCGACTCCGGGCACCATGCCGAAGCCGGGCCCCCGTCCGGGTGCACAGACCGGCTCCCGCCCCACCCCGTCGCCCGTGCCGAAGACCGTGCCGGTGCCCAGTCCGCCGAAGAACAACCCCGCTGAGTGGGGCCGGGTCGCCGAGGACGGCACCGTGTTCGTCAGGACCGCCGACGGTGAACGGGAGATCGGCTCCTGGCAGGCGGGCACCCCCGCCGAGGGCCTGGCCCACTACGGCGCGCGCTTCGACGACCTCGCCACCGAGGTCGAGCTGCTCGAGTCCCGCCTGACCGCCCATCCGGACGACGCGGCGTCGATCAAGGAGACCGCCCGCGGGCTGCGCGAGACGCTGCCGACGGCCGCCGTGATCGGCGACCTGGGCGCACTCGACCGGCGGCTGGGCACCATCATGGAGCACTCCGACGTCGCCGGGGAGCAGGCGAAGGCCGACAAGGCCCGCCGCCGCACCGAGGCCATCGCCGCCAAGGAGAAACTCGCCGCCGAGGCGGAGGACATCGCCGAGAACTCCACCGAGTGGAAGGTCGCCGGCGACCGCCTGCGGGCCATCCTCGACGAGTGGAAGACCATCCGCGGCATCGACCGCAGGACCGACGACGCGCTGTGGAAGCGCTACTCGCGCGCCCGCGATTCCTTCCACCGCCGCCGCGGCTCCCACTTCGCCGAGCTCGACCGCGGCCGCGCCGCCGCCCGCCGGAAGAAGGAAGAGCTCGTCGAGCGCGCCCGTGGCCTGCAGAACTCCACCGAGTGGAACGAGACGGCGCGCGCCTACCGCGATCTGATGACCGAGTGGAAGGCCGCCGGTCGCGCCCCGCGCGACGTCGACGACAAGCTCTGGGAGGCCTTCCGCGCCGCCCAGGACCACTTCTTCACCGCCCGCAACGCCGTCAACGCCGAGCGCGACAAGGAGTTCACCGCCAACGCGGAGGCCAAGGACGCGCTCATCGCGGAGTACGACCCCCAGATCGATCCGGCCAAGGATCTCGACGTCGCCCGCGCCAAGCTGCGCGAGCTGCAGGAGAAGTGGGACGAGATCGGCTACGTCCCGCGCGGCCGGGTCTCCGAGTACGAGGCCAGGATCGGCGCACTGGAAAAGCGTGTCTCCGAGGCCGAGGAGTCCCAGTGGCGCCGCACCGACCCGGAGGCGCAGGCCCGTGCGGCCCAGTTCACCGCCAAGGTCGACGAGTTCACCGCCCAGGCCGATGCCGCCGCGGCGAAGGGCAACACGAAGAAGGCCGAGCAGCTGCGCGCCCAGGCCGCCCAGTGGCGCGAGTGGGCCGAGACCGCTGTCAACGCGGTCGAGGACCGGTAGTTGGCCCGCTTCCTCCAGCTCGACCGGCCGCCGGCGGTGGCCACCGGTGAGAAGATCCCGCCGGTTCCCGCCGACGCCGTGCGCACCTTCGTCTTCACCGCCAATCTCGCCGCCCAGGAGTCCAGCGGGGACACCGCCTCCTCGGTCTCGGTGGAGCGGGTGCTCCACCGCCTGCAGGGTTCCAGCGAGTCGGACGCCGTGCTGCTCACGCTCGTCGACGACGCGGTGGCTCCGCTGCCGGCAACTGCCGGAGTCTCGGATCTGGGCTATCCCCTCCTGCCGTCGGTGGCCGGTGATTCCACCCGGGAGGCGGAGACGGGGCCGGCGGAGTTCCTCGGCTTCGTACACCTGAGCCTGCCGCTGCTCGAGGACCGCCACGTCATCGAGTTCGAGTGCGTGCTCGACGTGGGTCTGCTGCCCATCCCGGGCGAGGAGCTCTCCGGGGAGGGCCGGGAGGTCTACGGTCGCCTGCTCGACGAGGTGGAGGCCGTGGCCCGGCAGCTGGGGCGCACCACCCTGCAGGTGTGGCTGATGCACCCGGCCGGGGAACAGCCCGGCGCCGGTCCCCTCGCCCGGGAGCTGGCCGCCCGCGGCTTCATCCTGGGCCTGGCCGAGATCCAGGGGGTCCTCGAACTGCCCGTCCCCGCCCCGGACGAGACCCCGCTGCCCGAGGGTGTCACCTGCACCGTGGTCCACGGCTACGAGGTTCCCGGGGAGCTGACCGACGGGGTGCTCGAGCTGATGACCGCGGCGTCCACCGACATCCCCCACGGTGGTCTCGACGCCGAACGCGCGGTCTGGACGCGGGAGCGCCTGCGGCAGGCCGCGGTCCGGTTGCGCGGCCGTGGGACGGAGAATCTGATGGTGGTGCTCCACGGCGTGGGCGGAGTGCTGGCGCTGACCGAGTTCTCCCGCCACCCCGGATCCGATCCCGCGGTGGCGGAGCAGGGCGTGACCATTGTGGCGCCCCGGGCCCGGGGTCGGGGCCTGGGGCGGGCGGTCAAGGTCGTGGGCCTGGAGCGGCTACGTTCCGCGATGCCGCGGGTGGAGCGGGTCTACACGTCGAACGCGTTGGCCAACACGGGCATGCGGGCCGTCAACGCCGACCTGGGGGTCCGGCCGATCAGTGTCAGCTCGGCCTGGCAGAAGGTGACGGCCCGGTGACGGTTCAGTCGGTGTCCTGATCGCCGGTGTCGGCGGGGCGGTGCCGCTCGGCGGCGCGGCGGCGGCGGTCGTCGATGAACAGCGGGTTGTCCTCGTAGGAGGTGTTCTGCCTGGTCACCATCGCCGCGCGCTGGGCGAAGCCGACCTCGTCGAGGTTCTCGTTCTGCGCCCGCTCCTGGGCGATGCGCTTCTGCTCCGGGTCCCGGCGCAGCGCCACCATGCTGTAGGCCGCCACCGCCAGGACGACGGCGACGATGCTCAACCACATGCCGATGCCCGTGGCCGCATCCTCCTCGCCGGCGGGCCGGGTCTGGCGCAGCCACAGGGCGAAGACGGTGTAGAACAGTCCGACGGTGCTGAACATCCAGGCGAGCAACCCGAAGACCGTGCGCCTGGTGATCAGCGTCAGCGTGGTGAGCAGTCCGATGCCCAGGAAGATCAGGATCGAGTAGATGTACTCGGTGAGTTTGATCCCCGCCTCCTCCGCCGCCGGCAGCTGGAGGAGCACCTGGATGCCGAGGACGCTGCCGGCGTGCGGGAGCAGCAGGTAGGCGATGTAGAGCACCAGCGCCGCCAGCAGGGTCCAGCGGTGGCCGCCCAGGCTCATCGTGCGGGCGGCACGCTTCTCCTCCTGTGCCAGATCACGGCTGGAATCCGCTGCCTGACGAATGTCGTCCCGGGACGGGTTGTTCTCGCTCACTGGGGGCGTCTCTCCTTTTTCGCTGCGGCCGACGGCGCGGGCGTCGTCTGACCACCATCCTAGTCGGGGCCGGTGGTGGTCAGTGCACCCCGCACGCGCTCTCGGGCTGCGGGGTCGACGCCGGGGCGCCGATCGTCGGCAGGCCGAGGCCGACGCCGATGGGGGCGGTCGTCGGCACGCGGCCGGCGGCCGACATGTCACCGGCCCTCGTGCGGCGGTGCGTGAGGACACCGGCGTCGGCGATGAGGAAGTGCGGGGCAGAATCGGTGACGGTGGCGGTGACGACGTCGCCGGGACGGATCTCCCCGTCAAGCTCACCCTCCGGGGTGAAGTGGACCAGGCGGCCGTCGCGGGCGCGGCCCGTCATGCGGTTGGTCTTCCCGTTCTTCCTGCCGCCGCCAGCCTGGACCAGCAGCTCGACCTCGGTGCCGACGAGCTTCCCGTTCTCCTCGGCACTGACGCGCTCCTGGAGGGCGATGAGCCGCTCGAAGCGCTCCTGGACGACCTCCTTGGGGACCTGCTCCGCGTACCCGGCGGCCGGGGTGCCCGGGCGCGGGGAATACTGGAAGGTGAAGGCGGAGGCGAAGCGGGCCCGCTCGACGACGTCGAGGGTGGCCTGGAAGTCCTCCTCGGTCTCGCCGGGGAAACCGACGATGAGGTCGGTGGTGATGGATGCGTGCGGAAGCTTGGCACGGACCTCGTCGAGGATGGCCAGGAACTTCTTCGAGCGGTAGGAACGGCGCATCTCCTTGAGCACCTTGTCCGAGCCGGACTGCAGCGGCATGTGCAGCTGCGGGCAGATGTTCGGGGTCTCGGCCATGGCGTCGATGACGTCGGAGGTGAACTCGGCCGGGTGCGGGGAGGTGAACCGCAGCCGCTCGAGCCCCTCAATTTCGCCGCAGGCACGCAGCAGTTTGGAGAAGGCCGAGCGGTCGCGCTCGATGTCCGGGTCGGCGAAGTTCACACCGTAGGCGTTGACGTTCTGCCCCAGCAGGGTCACCTCGCTGACGCCCTGATCGACGAGCGCCTGCACCTCGGCGAGGATGTCACCCGGCCGACGGTCGATCTCCTTGCCGCGCAGGGAGGGGACGATGCAGAAGGTGCAGGTGTTGTTGCAGCCCACGGAGATGGAGACCCAGCCGGCGTAGGCCGACTCGCGCTTGGCGGGCAGCACCGAGGGAAACTGCTCGAGAGACTCGACGATCTCGACCTGGGCCTCGTCATTGTGGCGGGCACGCTCCAGCAGGGCCGGCAGCGAGCCGATGTTGTGGGTGCCGAAGACGGCGTCGACCCACGGGGCCTTGGCGAGGACGGTGTCGCGGTCCTTCTGCGCCAGGCAGCCGCCGACGGCGATCTGCATGCCCGGGTGGTTGTCCTTGGTGTGCTTGAGATTGCCGAGGGTGCCGTAGAGCTTCATGTCGGCGTTCTCGCGCACCGCGCAGGTGTTGAAGACGACCAGATCCGGCTCGACTCCCTCGCCCGCGGATTCCGCGGAGATGTAGCCGGCCTCCTCGAGCAGGCCGGACAGCCGCTCGGAGTCGTGGACGTTCATCTGGCACCCGAAGGTGCGGACCTCGTAGGTCCGGGGCCCCTCGTCTGGGTTGGTCCTGGTGTTGTCAAGAATTTGCTGCGCCACGGAGTGCCATTCTAGCCACCCTGCAGAACGCGACCTAACCGTCCCGTTTCACCAGTTCACGCCCGCCTTGCGGACCCGTCGTCCAGGCGGCGGTGGACCACCGCCGCGGGGCCAGGGGTGAGTTTCGGTAAACGCTCACGCGTCAACGAACCGCGGGCTAATATCTGTCGTATGATTCAGAACACACCGTCCACGACAGGATCCGGGTCCGGGCCCCCGATGATCCGGATGGTCGACGTGCAGAAGTATTTCGACGACTTCCAGGCGCTGAGGGACATCACCCTGGAGATTCCCCGGGGCCAGGTCGTCGTCGTCCTCGGCCCCTCCGGCTCCGGCAAATCGACCCTGTGCCGCACCATCAACCGGCTGGAGACGGTCGAGTCCGGCACCATCGAGATCGACGGGAAGACGCTGCCCGAGGAAGGCCGTCCGCTGGCGAAGCTGCGCGCCGACGTCGGGATGGTCTTCCAGCAGTTCAACCTCTTCCCCCACCTGACGATCCGGGACAACGTCACGCTCGGGCCGGTCAAGGTGCGCCGGATGAAGAAGAAGGACGCCGACGAGCGGGCCATGGCTCTGCTCGAACGGGTGGGCATCGCCAACCAGGCGGACAAGTACCCGGCCCAGCTCTCCGGCGGGCAGCAACAGCGCGTGGCGATCGCCCGCGCCCTGGCCATGGATCCGAAGATCATGCTCTTCGATGAGCCGACCTCGGCGCTCGACCCTGAAATGGTCAACGAGGTCCTCGACGTCATGGCAGGTCTGGCCCAGGAGGGCATGACCATGGTCGTGGTCAGTCACGAGATGGGCTTCGCCCGTCGGGTGGCCGACCGGATCCTGTTCATGTCCGACGGCGCGATCGTCGAGGACTCCACCCCCGACACCTTTTTCACCGACCCGAAGACGGACCGGGCGAAGGACTTCCTCGGCAAGATCCTCTCGCATTAGTTCCCACCGGCCCCCACCAGTCACGCCCAATCCCTCCCTCACCCAAGGAGTTCACCATGTTCCCCTCCATCCGCCGCTCCGCCGCCATCGTCTCCGCCGCCCTGCTGACGGGCGTGACCCTGACCGCGTGCGGCGGCAGTTCCTCCTCCGAGGGGTTGCTGGCCAGCATCGAGTCCGGCGCCGTCACCGTCGGCACCAAGTACGACCAGCCGGGCCTGGGCCTGCGCAACCCGGACGGCACGATGACCGGTCTCGACGTCGACGTCGCCCAGTACGTGGTCGACCACATCGCCGAGGCCAACGGCTGGGAGCAACCGTCGGTCGACTGGCGCGAGACCCCCTCGGCCCAGCGCGAGACCCTCATCCAGAACGGCGAGGTCGACATGATCGCCGCGACGTACTCCATCAACGAGGGCCGCTCCGAGTCCGTCAACTTCGGCGGGCCCTACCTGCTGACCCACCAGGCGCTGCTGGTCCAGGAGGACAATACCGAGATCGACGGACTGGAGAGCCTGGACGGCAAGATCCTCTGCTCCGTCACCGGCTCCACCCCGGCCCAGAAGGTCAAGGACGCCCTGCCGGGCGTGCAGCTGCAGGAGTACGACACCTACTCCTCGTGTGTCGAGGCACTGCGCCAGGGCAACATCGACGCGATGACCACCGACGCGACCATCCTCCACGGCTACTCGGCCCAGGCTCCGGGCCAGTTCCGGGTCGTGGAGATGGAGCAGGACGGCGAGCCGTTCACCAATGAGTACTACGGCATCGGCCTGGCCAAGGGCGACGCCGAGGGCACCGAGGCGGTCAACGAGGCGCTGACCGAGCTGCACGAGTCCGGTGAGTTCGACGCGCTCGTCGAGAAGAACCTCGGCGGCACCGAGGGCGTCACCCCGGGCAACCCGGGTGACCTGTCCTTCCTCGACGAGTAGTACGAGCGTCGAGTAGTCCCCCACCGCCAGCGATCCCCCAGCGAGGAGGAGTCCCACCCTCATGACCGCCCTCTGGAACGACTTGGGACCGGCGCTGTGGCCGGCCTTCTGGCTCACCATCCAGTTGACCTTCTTCTCTGCCATCGGCTCCATGATCCTGGGGACCATCCTCACGGCCATGAGGGTCTCCCCCGTCCGGATCCTCCGGGGGATCGCCACCTTCTACATCAACACGGTGCGCAACACCCCGCTGACGCTGATCATCCTGTTCTGCTCCTTCGGCCTCTACCAGAACCTCGGGCTGGAGCTGGCCTCCCGCGACAGCTCCTCCTTCCTGGCCGACCAGAACTTCCGGCTGGCCATCCTCGGCTTCATCCTCTACACCTCGTCCTTCGTGGCCGAGTCCCTGCGCTCGGGCATCAACACCGTGCACTTCGGCCAGGCCGAGGCCGCCCGCTCCCTGGGGCTGACCTTCGGGCAGACCTTCAGCAGCATCGTCTTCCCGCAGGCCCTGCGCGCCGCCATCGTCCCGCTGGGCAACACACTGATCGCGCTGACGAAGAACACCACGATCGCCTCGGTGATCGGCGTCGCGGAAGCGTCCCTGCTGATGAAGACCACCATCGAGAACCACGCCAACATGCTCTTCGTCATCTTCGGCGTGTTCGCCCTCGGCTTCATCATCCTGACCCTCCCCATGGGCCTGGCCATGGGCAACCTCTCGAACCGTCTGGCGGTGAAGAAGTAATGAGCGTGCGCGCGACAGTCCTCTACGACGCGCCCGGTCCCCGGGGCCGACGCAACAACCGCATCTACACCGTGCTGACGGGGGTCGCCGCCGTGGCGGCGGTGGTCTGGGTGCTCTGGACGCTGAACGTCAACGGGCAGCTGGAGGCGGACAAGTGGTCGCCCTTCCTGGAGGGCCTGACCTGGCGGACCTACCTCCTGCCGGGCCTGTGGGGCACGCTGAAGTCGGCGTTCGCCTCGATCATCCTGGCGTGCGTGCTCGGCGCACTGCTCGGCCTGGGCAGGCTCTCGGAACTGGCGTGGCTGCGTTGGATCTGTGGGGTGATCGTCGAGTTCTTCCGCGCCATCCCGGTGCTGCTGCTGATGATCTTCGCCTACCAGCTGTTCGCGGTGTACCAGCTGGTCCCGCCCCGGCAACTGGCGTTCGCGGCGGTCGTGTTCGCCCTGACCATGTACAACGGTTCCGTCATCGCCGAGATCCTGCGCTCGGGCATCCGGTCGCTGCCGAAGGGCCAGACCGAGGCCGCGCGGGCGCTGGGACTCACGCACCGCCAGACCATGCTGAAGATCCTGCTGCCACAGGCGGTCGCGGCGATGCTGCCGGCGCTGATCGCCCAGATGGTCATCGCGCTGAAGGACTCCGCGCTCGGTTACCAGATCGGCTACGTGGAGGTCGTCCGCTCCGGAATCCAGAGCGCGTCGTTCAACCAGAACTTCCTGGCGGCGCTGACCGTGGTGGCGGTCATCATGATTCTGATCAACTGGGGCCTGACCACGCTGGCCTCGCGCATCGAACGGCGGCTGCGCGCGGGCCGGACCCACCGGCGCGCCGGCACTGAGGGCGCCGGGTCGACCGATCAGGGATCCGATCCCGACGGCGGTGACGCCGGGAGCAACGTCACCGCCGGATGGCAGGCCCCGGGCCCCGGGAAGCCGCGCGATCCGGAGCGCTGAGGACCCACTCTCACTCCCCCAGCTCCGCGATCCGCTCATCGAGCGCCTCGCGGGCCAGGGACAGCGACATCGACTGACTGAAGCCACGCCGGGCCAGGACCCCGACGATCCGGCGCAGCGCCTTGTCCCGCTCGGTCCGGTCGGCGGGCACGGCCTTCACCGACCGGGCCTTCTTGCGCGCCAGTTCCCGGGCGGTGGCCTCCTCATCCTCCGGATCGATCTGGTCGAGGGCCGCGGCCCGGGTCGCCGCGTCCACCCCCTTGTCCGCGAGCTCGCGGTTGAGTACCCGGGCGGATTTACCGCGGCGGGCGTGGCGCTGGCGCACCCACTCGTGGGCGAAGGTCTCGTCGTCGAGGAGGTGCACGGCGGCCAGATCGTCGAGCACCTCGTCCACGAGCCGCTCCTCGAACTCGAGGTCGAGCAGCCGCCCGCGCAGCTCATGACGTGAGCGGGCCCGCTGGTCCAGCAGGCCCAGTGCACGCTTGCGCACGGCGGCCTTGGCGGACTCGGCCTCCCGGTCTAACAGGCCGGAGCCCTCCCCCGCCTCGAAATCCGCCAGCGCCCGGCGCAGCTTCTCGAGCTTGGCCTGCTGGGTCTCGTCGGTCATGGAGGGGAACTCCTGCCTGTCCGTGCTGTCCGTGTCTGTCCGTGCTGCCTGCGGGCCTAGTTGTCGGCTTCCGCGCCGACACCGGCGACGGCCGGGCCCTCGGAACCCTCGGCATCGTCAGCGTCATCGAAGTCCACGTTCGGGACCATGTCCACCGGCTCGTCGGTGAGCGCGTCCTCTGACTCGGTGGCGGCCTCGGGGCCGATGCCGAGCTTGGCGAAGATCTTGCGCTCGATCTCGTCGGCCAGCTCCGGGGACTCCTTCAGCAGCAGGCGGGCCTTCTCCTTGCCCTGGCCCAGCTGGTCACCGTCGTAGGTGAACCAGGAGCCGGACTTCTTGACGATGCCGTTTTCGACACCCATGTCGATCAGGGAGGACTCCCGGGAGATGCCCTCGCCGTAGATGATGTCGAACTCGGCGACCTTGAACGGCGGGGAGACCTTGTTCTTGACCACCTTGAGGCGGGTGCGGTTGCCGATGGCGTCCTGGCCGTCCTTGAGGGTCTGGATGCGGCGGACGTCGCAGCGCACGGAGGCGTAGAACTTCAGCGCCTTACCACCCGTGGTGGTCTCCGGGGAGCCGAACATGACGCCGATCTTCTCGCGCAGCTGGTTGATGAAGATGGCGGTGGTGCCCGAGGAGTACAGCGCGCCGGTCATCTTGCGCAGCGCCTGGCTCATCAGGCGGGCCTGGAGGCCGACATGGCTGTCGCCCATCTCGCCCTCGATCTCGGCCTTCGGGGTCAGGGCGGCCACGGAGTCGATGACGATGATGTCGATGGCGCCGGAGCGCACCAGCATGTCGGCGATCTCGAGCGCCTGCTCGCCGGTGTCCGGCTGGGAGACCAGCAGGGCGTCGGTGTCCACGCCCAGCTTCTTGGCGTAGTCGGGGTCCAGCGCGTGCTCGGCGTCGATGAACGCGGCGATGCCGCCGGCCTTCTGCGCCTGCGCGATGGCGTGCAGCGCCACGGTGGTCTTACCGGAGGACTCCGGACCGTAGACCTCGACGACGCGGCCGCGCGGGAAACCGCCGATGCCGAGCGCGACGTCGATGGCGGTGTTGCCGGAGGAGATGACGCTGATCGGCGGGCGGTTCTCGTCGCCCAGGCGCATGACGGCGCCCTTGCCGAAGTCCTTCTCAATCATCGACAGGGCGGCGTCGAGGGCCTTCTGGCGGTCATCGCCGGCCGAGGCGGTGGTCTTCTTCTTGGTGGCCATGATGCAAGTTCCTTCTGTTCGGGTGGGTCAGTGCTGATGTCGCTGGGTGTTGATCGGGGGACGGGGAACTGTCGTCGGCCCCCGTCAGGGTCTCCACGCCGACTTAGACCCGCTTTTGCCTCGGACGGCTCCCAGGGGCCCCGGTTCCGTCCGTCCGTTACGACGCGTCACGTTATCCGAATCAGGTGACGTTGAGTTCGAATCTACACGCACAACTGTTCGAAAACAATGCGGGCGAGATGGCCCTGCGCCCGCGCCGGTGGAGGTTATTTCTCTCCGCGATCGACGCCCAGGCGGCGCTCCTCCGGCACATCGAAGTCGTCACACAGCACCGCCCACAGCTTCCGCAGACTGAGCCCGTCCTCGATGAGCTGCTCCACGGTGCGGTCGTAACCCGCGGGAACATGGGAGTGCAGAATCCAGTTGCCCTGCCCGTGACCGAATTCGTCCTGGATCAGCTGGTGGAACTCCGTCAATCGCATGTCCACGATGATACCCACGCCGTCCACCGACCACAGCCTCCCTCCCCTACCCTCGTTGAACACCATTCAAAACCGATTCCCTCCTGCTTGAACATTGTTCAGTGATAGGGTCTTTCACCATGACGACCATCTCCCGTTCCCGGATACACGTGTCCGATCTCGCCTACATCGCCGTCTTCGCGGCCCTGATCATCGTGCTGGCCTTCGTCGCCATCCCCGTGGGGGCGGCGGGCGTGCCGATCGTCCTGCAGAACTCGGCGGTGGTCCTCGCCGGACTGGTGCTCGGCGGACGCCGGGGATTCCTCGCCGCCGGGCTGTTCGTCGGCCTCGGCCTGCTCGGACTGCCGGTGCTCGCCGGCGGCCGCACCACGGTCGCCGCCCTGGCCGGCCCCACGGTCGGCTACCTCCTCGGCTACCTCGTCTCCGCCGGGCTGGCCGGTCTGATCGCCTACCGCGCACCGGCACGGCGGCGGGGACCCCAGATCGCCTTCTTCACCCTCGCGGCCGTCGTCGGCCTGACCGCCCAGTACGTCTGCGGCGCCCTCGGCCTGGTGTGGCGCGCCGGCCTGAGCCTGTCGGAGGCTGCACTGGCCCAGGTGCCGTTCCTCGTCCCGGACGCGGCGAAGTTCGCCTTCATGGTCGTCATCGCCCTCGGTATCCACGCGGCCTTCCCGGACCTTCTCGCCCGCCGGGGCAGGAAGGCATAATCACCCCATGCCGCAGATCCGCTTCGAGGACGTCTCCGTCCGCTACGACGGGACCGCCCATCATGTCCTGGACCGCATCACGCTCGAGCTGTCCGAACACCGCATCGGGATAATCGGCGCCAACGGTTCCGGCAAGTCCACCCTCGCCCGGCTGGTCAACGGCCTGGGTGAGCCGACGTCCGGCCGCGTGCTCGTCGACGGCGCCGACGTCGCCCGGCACGGCCGCGACATCCGCCGCCGGGTCGGGTTCGTCTTCTCCGACGCAGAGAACCAGATCGTCATGCCGCAGGTGCGTGACGACGTCGCCTTCTCCCTGCGCCGTCTCAGACTGCCGAAGGCCGAGCGCACCGCGCGCGTCGACGCCGCCCTGGAGCGCTTCGGTCTCACGGAGCTGGCCGAGGCCTCGCCGCACACCCTCTCGGGTGGGCAGAAGCAGCTGCTGGCGCTGGCCTCTGTGCTGGTCATCGAGCCCGACCTGATCATCGCGGACGAGCCGACCACCCTGCTCGACCTGCGCAACCGCCTACGGATCGCGCACGAATTCGCCGGACTTCCCCAGCAGCTGATCGTGGTGACCCACGACCTCGAGCTGCTCGCGGACTTCGACCGCGTGCTGTGCCTGGACGGCGGGCGGGTCATCGCCGACGGTGCCCCGGACGAGGTCTGCGGGCACTACCGACGACTGATGGCGGAGCAGCCGCTGTGATCCCGCGGTCCGTCCCCCTGGGCGTGTACGTGCCGGGCACCACACTGGTCCACCGGGCCCCGGCCGGGGGCAAGTTCCTCGCCCTGCTGGTGTTCATCCTGGCCTCGACGATCTTCGTGGGCACTCCGATGCTGGCGGGGGCCTGTCTGGCCGCCGTGCTCGTGGCCTTCGCGGTGGCCCGGATCCCGGTGCGGGTGGCCGTCGGTCAGGTCGCACCGGTGCTGCCGGTGCTGCTGGTGCTCGGCGCCTTCCAGTGGTGGCAGCGCGGCCCGGAGCCGGCGGCCACCATGGTGCTCGTGCTGCTGGCCTCGGTCGCGGCGGCCGCTCTGCTCACCCTGACGACGACCATCACCGAGCTGATGGAGTCGCTTGAACGCGGTCTGTCCCCGTTGGAGCGCTTCGGCCTCCCCGTCGACTCGGTGACGCTGGCGATCTCGCTGACCATCCGGCTCATCCCCGTCCAGCTGGCCACGGTCCGGGAGGTGCTCGCCGCCCGGAAGGCGCGCGGCGCCGGCTTCTCCGTCGCGGCCTTCGGCACCCCGGTGCTGGTGCGCAGCATCCGCCGCGCCCGGCTGCTAGCGGAGGCGCTCACCGCCCGCGGGGTCGGCGATTGAGGCGCGGTTGAAGCCGGGCTGAAGCCGGGCTGAAGTCACCGAGACGAAGAAACACCCCGTCCCACCGGCAGCCGCTGTGCTGCCGGTGGGACGGGGTGTGGGTCCCGACCCGCCCGTGGAGGGGGTGTTACTCGCCGCGCAGCTCCCGCATGCGACGGGCGACGGCGTCGTCGGTGACGTTGGCGGCGCCGGACTGCCCGCCTTCGATGGCCTGGTTGCCGCCACCGGAGACCTGCTTGTTGCCGCCGCCGGACATCTCGGCGCGGATCTGCTCGAGGCGGGAGTGACCGGCCATCTGGATGCCCGCCTGCTGGACCTCTGCCATGCGGCCCTCGACGGAGTTCTGCGCCAGCTCAGCCTGGCCGAGAGCGTTCGAGTAGCGACGCTCGATCTTGTCGCGGACCTGGTCCAGGTTCGGGGTGGAGCCGCTGGAGGTCAGGGAGTTCATGGACTGCAGGGACTCGGAGACCTTCTCCTGCATCTTGGCCTGCTCGAGCTGGGAGAGCAGCTTGGTGCGCTCGGCGACCTTCTGCTGCAGGGCCATGGCGTTGCGCTCGACGGCCTGCTTGGCCTGGTCGGCCTGCTGCAGGGCCTGGTCGTGGAGCTGCTTGGTGTCCTCGACGGACTGCTCCGCGGTGACCAGCTGGGCGGCGAAGGCCTCGGCGGCGTTCTCGTACTCGACGGCCTTGCGCTCGTCGCCCTCGGCCCGGGCCTTGTCGGCCAGCTGCAGCGCCTGGCGGGTGTTCGCCTGGAGCTTCTCGATCTCACCGAGGCGGCGGTTGAGCTGCATCTCCAGCTGCCGCTGGTTGCCGATGACGGCGGCGGCCTGCTGGGACAGCTCCTGGTGCTGGCGCTGGGCGTCCTCGATGGCCTGCTGAATCTGCACCTTCGGATCGGCGTTCTCCTCGATCTTCGAGTCGAACAGCGCCATGAGGTACTTCCATGCCTTCACAAAGGGGTTAGCCATGTCGGATCGGGCCTTTCCTGCATTCGTTCACTTCAACGTTCGGTGGGTCCCGCCTCCCGCTGGGCGAGGGACGCGTACCGCATCGCCACCATGGTAGCGGAGCGCCGCGGTCAGCGTCGGTGGTGCGGCGGGATTCTGCTCAGGCCCGGACCGGCGCCGGAACCTGCTCGGTGGCGGCCAGTTCCTCGGCCACGGACCGCAGGGCCATTGACCCGGCGGCCTCGATGAGGACGTCGGCGACGGAGGTGTCCAGGGCGTGGCAGACGGAGGCGAGCAGCTCGGAGGAGACCTCCTTGCGGCCACGCTCCAGTTCGGACAGGTAACCGGGCGAAACACGGGCGGACTCGGCGAGCTCACGCAGGGTGATTCCCTTGTCCGCGCGGAAGGCGCGGAGAGCCGAACCGAGCGCCTCACGCAGCAACGGCTCTGCGTGACGGGACGGGCGGTGGACGGGGGTCGGGGTGTCGAGTACAGCGGTGGTAACCATTACTTAGATCAACGCCATCGGTTCGAAATTTGTTCCCCGGAAATTCACCTTGTCTCCTCCTGCGCCCGCACCCCCGTGAGCAGGGCACGGAAGGCGGCGTCGACGGCCGCCGCGCGGATGGTGCGGCGATCGCCGTCGATGACGGGCACCGGGTCCGGCTCCCGCGGCGAGGAGGCGGAACGCATACTCCCCGGGGACTCGGCGCGCAGGGTGCGCACGGTCGCTCCCCCGCCGCCGCGGCTGTCCCCGATTCCCGGCCCGGCGAGGCCGAGCCACACCTCGCCGACGGGGTGCCCGTCCTGCGGGTCGGGCCCGGCCACGCCGGTCAGCGCCACCGCCCAGTCGGCCCCGCATCTGTCGTGCGCGCCGAGGGCCATGGCGGCGGCGGTCTCCTCCGAAACCGGCCCGTGCTCCTCGAGCACCTTCTCCGGCACGCCCGCCAGCCGCCCCTTGAGGTCGGTGGCATAGGTGACCAGGCCTCCCCGCAGCACCGCGGAGGCGCCGGGGACGTCGGCCAGCGTGGCGGAGGCCAGGCCGGCGGTCAGCGACTCGCAGAAGGCCACGGTCTGCCCCTTTGCCCGCAGAGCGGCGACGAGCTCCTCCGCGAGGGTCACTGCTGCCGCCTCGAGTCCCACAGGTACTGCAGGCCGGTGACCACGGTGACGGCCACGGCGGCGAGCATGACGATGAACGTCGGGGTGTCCATCCAGGCGGGCAGCGGGAACAGGTACAGGCCAACGGCCAGGGTCTGCAGCGCGGTCTTGAGCTTGCCGCCCTTGGAGGCGGGCACGACCCTGCCGCGGCGCAGCATGACCATGCGCCAGACGGTGATACCGAGCTCGCGGACGACGATGACCACGGTGACCCACACCGGCAGTGCCCCGATGATGTTCAGGCACACCAGGGCGGTGGTCATCAGTGCCTTGTCCGCGATCGGATCGGCGATCTTGCCGAAGTCCGTGACCAGATTGCGGGCGCGGGCGATGTCGCCGTCGAGTTTGTCGGTGATCATGAGCGCGGCGAAGACACCGAAACCCCACCACATCCACGTCGTGTGCTGGTTGTCGCCGCGGATGACGAGCCAGGCGAAGACGGGGATGAGCAGGATGCGCAGGCTGGTCAGCGCATTGGGCAGGTTGAAGTTGGAGGGCTTGTCCGGCCCTGCCTGCCCGCCGTCGCGGGTGTTCGTCGTTGCTCCACTCACGTCCCTCACCCTACCCCGTGGGCGGGTGCGGCTCGTTCACCGGCGGAAGGGGCAATAGGATTTCCACCATGAACTTCTTCGCAGTCCACTATTCCTACGCCGACGGGGCCGAGGCGGTCGTCGCCCTGCGCCCCGAGCACCGCGAGTTCCTGAAGGGCCTGAAGGACGAGGGAAAACTCGTCGCCTCCGGCCCCTACACCGACGGCGGCGGCTCCGCCCTCATCCTCATCCGCCTGCCGGAGTCCGCCACCGTCGCCGACGCCGAGGAACTGATGAACCAGGATCCCTTCCACCGTGACCGGGTCCTCGACGACCGCACGATCCGCGCCTGGAATCCGGTGCTGAACATCTTCCCCGAGGACTGAACCCACTGAACCCACTGCCCGTCTCCGACAGCACGACAACGACGACGCCCCCGCCGGAGCTTCCACTCCGACGGGGGCGTCGTGTCCACCCCGCTTGCCGACACCGCGTTCAGCGGCGTCATGGGCGGGAGGGGTGGTTAGAAGCGGGGCCCGTTGTCGTTACCGCCGTCGTCGCGCATGTTCGGGTCATCGGACAGCCCTTCCTCCGCGAGCCGGCGACGCTCGGCCGCCTGCAGCTCGGAGGCGGAGGTGCTGCCGGCGTCCTCGTCGTCAGAGGGGCGGATGCGGATGTCGATGGCGCCCTGCGCCTCGTCACGCTTGTTCTTCCAGATGGACAGCAGGACCGTGACCACCAGGATTCCGACGATGACGAGCAGGGACAGTTCCGTCGGAACCTCGGGGACCGGCACGTTCTCGCCGCCGTTGATGAACGGCAGGTTGTTCTCGTGCAGGGCGTGCAGCATCAGCTTCACACCGATGAAGCCGAGGATCAGACCCAGGCCGTACGGCAGGTAGACCAGGCGGTCGAGCAGGCCGTCGAGCAGGAAGTACATCTGGCGCAGGCCCATCAGCGAGAACGCGTTGGTGGTGAACACCAGGTACGCCTCGGTGGTGATGCCGTAGATAGCCGGAATGGAGTCGAAGGCGAACATGATGTCCACCAGGCCGATGGCCACCAGGGCCACGAACAGCGGGGTCAGGGCGAACTTGCCGGCCTCCCGGGCCGTGAGCCTGTCACCGTGGTAGTCCCGGGTGACCGGGACGACCTTGCGCAGCCACTTGATGATGGCCATGTCGTTGGGGTCGGTCTCCGGCTTGTCGACGATCTCGTCCCACAGCAGCTTGATCGCCGTGTAGAGCAGGAAGATGCCGAAGATGTAGAACACGTCCGACCAGGCGGCGATGACGGCCGCGCCGAGCAGAATGAAGAGCAGGCGGAAGACCAACGCCAGCACGATGCCGATGAGCAGCACCTTCTGCTGGTATTTCCGGGGGATCTTGAACGCGCCCATGATCAGGGCGAACACGAAGAGGTTGTCCACCGACAACGCCTTCTCCGTCACGTAACCCGTGTAGTACTCGATGCCGTGCTGCTGGTCCCAGACCACCCAGACGATCACACCGAACAACAGCGCCAGGCCGACGTAGAACACCGACCACCAGGCGGATTCCTTGAGGGTGGGCTCGTGCGGGGTACGCACGTGACTGTAGAAGTCGAAGATGAAGAATCCGGCGATCACGACGATCGTGACCACCCAGATCCAGAGTGAAACAGTCAAAGGACTAAACCTCCGGTCGTGGGATATGAGACGTGACCGGAGGTCTCCCCCACCCTGTGCGCTCAGCGCGCCGGGGCCGACATGACCGGGAACCGGGAGTCCGCCAACTAGGTCCGTTGGCCGGTTTCCACTTCCGTGCTGACGATCAATGCCGTGACCGGGGTACTCCCCTCCATGACGAGGCGCCAGTTTACCCCATCCCACCGTAGTCCGCGCCACTTCATGCACGGAGCGGCGGAAAGACGGATCTAGAAGGCTCCGCCGGTGGGGTTGTAGGTCGCCTGGACCGTGCGGGGCTCCCCGTCGGCGCCGTCGTCGGAGGCACCCGTACCGTCGTCTGCGGCGTCGTCAGGCGCGCCGTCGGCCCCGCCGGCGTCGAGCTCCTTCGGCGCCTCGGCCGGGTCCGCGCCCTTGATCATCCAGATGATGGTGTCGAGTTCCTCCGGCTTGACCAGCACGTCGCGGGCCTTCGAGCCCTCGGAGGGGCCGACGACGCCGCGGGTCTCCATCAGGTCCATGAGGCGGCCGGCCTTGGCGAAGCCGATGCGCAGCTTGCGCTGGAGCATCGACGTGGAACCCAGCTGGGAGGTGACGACGAGCTCGACGGCCTCGAGCAGATCGTCCATGTCCTTGCCGATGTCCTCGTCGATCTCCTTCTTCGCCTCCGAGGCCTTCTCCTCGGTGACCCCCTCGGTGTAGTCGGGCTCGGCCTGGGACTTGGCGGCCTCGACGACCGCCTGGATCTCCTCGTCGGTGACGAAGGAGCCCTGCAGGCGCTGCGGCTTGCCCGCGCCCTGCGGGATGAACAGGGCGTCGCCCATGCCGATGAGCTTCTCGGCGCCGCCCTGGTCGAGGATGACGCGGGAGTCGGTCAACGAGGACGTGGCGAAGGCCAGGCGCGAGGGCACGTTGGTCTTGATCAGGCCGGTGACCACGTCGACGGACGGGCGCTGGGTGGCCAGTACCAGGTGGATGCCGGCGGCACGGGCCTTCTGGGTGATGCGGACGATCGACTCCTCGATCTCCTTCGGCGCCGTCATCATCAGGTCGGCGAGCTCATCGACCACGCAGACGATGAACGGGTACGGACGGTACTCGCGCTGGGAGCCCGCCGGAGCCTGGATTTCACCCGCCTTGACCTTGCGGTTGAAGTCCTTGATGTGGCGCACGCGCGCGGACTTCATGTCCAGGTAGCGCTGCTCCATCTCCTCGACCAGCCACTGCAGGGCGGCCGACGCCTTCTTCGGCTGGGTGATGATCGGGGTGATCAGGTGCGGAATGCCCTCATACGGGGTCAGCTCCACCATCTTCGGGTCCACCAGGATCAGGCGGACCTCCTCCGGGGTGGCGCGGGTGAGCAGGGAAACCAGCATGGAGTTGACGAACGCGGATTTACCGGAGCCGGTGGAGCCGGCGACCAGCAGGTGCGGCATCTTCTGCACGCTCGCGGAGACGAACTCGCCCTCGATGTCCTTGCCCAGGGCGATCTGCATCGCGTCGTGGTTGCCGCGCACCGACGGGGCGTTGAGTACGTCGGCCAGGCGCACCATCTCGCGGTCGGCGTTGGGTACCTCGATGCCTACCGCGGACTTGCCGGGGATCGGGGTCAGCAGGCGGACGTTCTCGGTCGCCGCGGCGTAGGCGAGGTTGGACTGCAGGTTGGTGATCTTGGAGACCTTCACGCCGGGGCCGAGCTCGACCTCGTAGCGGGTGACGGTCGGGCCGCGGGAGAAGCCGGTGACGGCGGCGTCGATCTTGAACTCCGAGAACACGTCCGTGATCGCCTCGATCATACGGTCGTTGACCTCGGAACGGGTCTTGGGCGGCTCGCCCGCGATCAGCAGGTCGGTGCTCGGCAGCTGGTAGTCCGAGGCGGTCTCCGGCTCCCGCGGCGCCGGGGCCGGCTCCTCCTGCGGGGTCTCGCTCTTCGGGGTCGTGGCCGGGATGGCCGACGCGTCCACGCCCGACCGGGCCAGGATCGCCTGGCGCATGGCCTCGCGGGAGGCGGTGACCGCGTCCGACGAACCTTTCTGCCCCTTCTGCTCAGGCTGCTCCGGCCGCTCCACGACCTGACCGTCCGGGGTCACGGCCGGGAACTCGTCGGTGTCCGGGATGTCGGCGGCCGTGGGCTTCTTCGCCCGGGCGGTCTTCTTCGGTGCCGGATCGGAGAACAGCATGTGCTGCGTGTCGTGTTCGAAGGCCTCCTGCTGTTCCTCGGTACCCGGATAGTCGGAGTCGTTGAGCGGGTAGTTCTCCATCGGGGTGGCACGCCGCCCACGGCCGCTTCGCGACGCCCGCGCGGTGCTCCGCGGTGCCGGGCGGGTCCGGCGGTCGCGGCCCTCGGCGATGTCCTCGACGTCGCGCTCGACGTGGCCGTAGAGGTCGTCGTCGGCATCGTCGTAGCCGTCGTCGTAGTCGTCGTAGTCGTCGTAATCGCCGTCCCGGTCGCCGCGGACGTCGCCGATGATGTCGCGGATGTAGTCGATGGCCTGGCGGGTGGTGATGCCGGTGACCTTCAGCGCGCCGTAGACGATGACGAGCACCAGCAGCGGGGCGGCGACGTAGCTGCTGAAGCCGGCGGCCAGTAGGCCACCGCTCCAGGCCCC
The DNA here is from genome assembly GCF_000341345.1 of Corynebacterium halotolerans YIM 70093 = DSM 44683. NCBI lineage: Bacteria > Bacillati > Actinomycetota > Actinomycetes > Mycobacteriales > Corynebacteriaceae > Corynebacterium > Corynebacterium halotolerans. Next base: position 1,855,519 of record NC_020302.1, read on the forward strand.
GATGGCGCCACCCGCGTCCTTGCGGGTCTCCCAGTCACCGGGGTTGCCGGCGAAGAGATGCACCAGGCCCAGCATGGAGACCACGATGAGTGTGGCGCCCAGGGCGACCCGCCCCCGGCTTCCCGGGGTCTGCCGCAGGTCGAGCATGAGCGCGATGGCCAGGCCGACGAGCGCGACCGGCAGGATCAGGGCGCCGGCGCCGATGACGAGGTGGGTGACGTGCGCGATCGCCGCGCCGATGGGGCCGGCGATGTCCAGCCACACCGACGCACCTAGCACTGCCGCCAGGCCGATGAGGACCAGACCGAAACCGTCGGCGTCGGCTCCCTCCCCGTCGTCCTCGGGATCATCCGCGCGGACGGTCGCGGCCTTCCCGGAAGCCTTGCCGGCGGGTTCGTCCCTGGTGTTCTTCCTGCGGCCCTTCGTCCCCTTCTTCCCTTCCACGTCCTTGGTTCCCCGGGTGTCGATCACGGTCGTCTCCAGCTTGTCATCCCCGTCGGAGTCACCGCCACCGCGACCGATGGTGGCGACTCCCCGGGTGAGATTGCCGACGCCGCGGGCGGTCGCGCCGAAGACCGTGCCCAGGCCGTTGCCGACAGCACGGAAAGCGCTGCCGGTCCGCTCCTCGGAGGTTTCGGCAGCGCGCATCGCGGAGGTCGGGGCCGGGGTCACGGCCGTCGCCCGGGTCCGACCGGTGGGCCGGGTGCGTTTGGCGTTGCGCTCCTTGTCGCGGGTGCGTGACGGGGAGCGCTTGGTGGTGCGGGGCGCCGTGCTTCTGACAGACATGCCCCCAGACTAGTGGTGCTGACCCCACCTTTCACATCAGCCACACCGAGCACGGGGCCGAAAATGTGTTCCCCCATGGAGTCAAGCCTAGAGACCGGATAATTCGATCTGCTCGATCTCCCCGGCGAAATCCACCGCGACGGCGTCGCGCCCGGAGGCCCACAGCAGCAGTTCCCCCACCGGTCCGGAGACCCGGGCCACGGCCTCCCCGTCCGGGGACACGCCGCGTCGGTCGGCCACCACCACGCGGGGCAGGCCGTCGGGCTGGAGCACCACGGGCACGCCGCTGCCGGAGAGCACGCGCGGGGCCATCATCGCCAGCACACGGTGCAGCTGCTTCTGCACCGCCATGCTGAAGTCGCGGGGCTCGACCACTCCCCCACCCCGGCGCACGTCCTCGTGGTGGATGAAGTGCTCGGAGGTGTTCATCACGGTGTCGAGCAGGCGCACGGGGCTCCTCCTCGGCGGGCCGGCCGCCCACTCGCGGACGATCCCGCCGTAGTCCCGCTGACCGACCTCGCGGGTGACGGCATCCAGCCGGCCCTGCAGCGGCGGGACGAACATCCCGGCCGCGGCCAGGGGGCGGGTCTCGCGCACCAGCAGGTGCACGGCCAGATCGCGGGTGTCCCACCCCTCACAGAGCGTGGGGGCGTCGGGCCCCAGCTCAAGGAGGAGATCGGCGAGGCGGCGGCGTTCAGCGGCGGCAAAAGACATGCACCCCAGCATAGCCACCTCAAGAGGCGGCCGGCTGGGGTGCGGTGTCCGCGGGAGCCGGGGCGAGCTACAGCGACGGCAGCGAGGAGGACTCCACCTCGGCGTCGTCGATGGTCTCGTCGCCGGCGGTCATCGGGACGACCGTCGGCAGGATCATCGGCTCGCGGCGCCACTTCTGCTCCACGAAGCGGGAGACCTTGCGGCGCAGCTGCTGGACCATGCGGTAGGGATCGTTCTCCCCCTCGGCGGCGAGATCGTTCATGACGTTCTCGGCCAGTTCGCGCACCTCCGGCATCATGGTCTTCGCGTCCTCGGAGAAGCCCTTGGTCTGGACCGTCGGGGCCTCCAGCAGGCGGCCGGTGCGGTTGTCGATGACCGCCGTGATGGAGATCAGGCCGCCGGAGCCGAGGCTGGTGCGGTCGGCGAGGATGTCGGCGTCGACGTCACCCATGGTGACACCGTCGACATAGAGGTTGCCGACCGGGATCTGGCCGACGACGCGGGCGCGGCCGTCGACGAGGTCGACGACGACGCCGTTCTGGGCCAGCACGACGTGGTCGCGGTCGACGCCGGTGGAGATCGCCAGTTCCTTGTTGGCGCGCAGGTGGCGCCACTCGCCGTGGACCGGCATGAAGTTCTTCGGCCGGGCGGCGTTGTAGAGGAACAGCAGCTCGCCGGAGTAGCCGTGGCCCGAGGTGTGGACCTTGGCGTCCCGGCCGGTGATCACTGTCGCACCGATCTGGGCGAGCATGTTGATCACGCCGAAGACCGCCTCCTCGTTGCCGGGGACCAGCGACGAGGACAGGATGATCAGGTCGCCGTCGCGGACGGTGATCTGGCGGTGCTCGCGGCGGGCCATGCGCGACAGGGCGGCCATCGGCTCACCCTGCGTGCCCGTGGTGATCAGCAGGACCTTGTGCGGCGCCATCTTGGCGGCGTCGTCCATGGAGACGATGGTGCCGCGCGGGGCCTTGAGATAGCCCATCTTCTCGGCGATCTCCATGTTGCGGATCATCGAGCGGCCGTTGAACGCGACCTTGCGGCCGGCGGCCACGGCGGCGTCGATGGCCGCCTGCACGCGGTAGACGTTCGAGGCGAAGGACGCGAAGATGACGCGCTGCTTCGCCTCGCCGATCAGGCGCTTGACGGTCGGGACGACCTCCGCCTCCGAGCCGGACACGCCGGGGGTGGTGGCGTTGGTGGAGTCGGCGAGCATCAGGTCGACGCCTTCGTCGCCGAAGCGGGACAGCGCCGGCAGGTCGGTCGGCCGACCGCCGGTCGGGGTCTGGTCCAGCTTGATGTCGCCGGTGTGGATGACCAGACCGGCGCCGGTCTTGATGGCCAGGCCGAGGCAGTCCGGGATGGAGTGGTTGACGGCCCAGAAGCGGATGTTGAACGGTCCGCGGTTCTCGTTGGACTTCTCGTCGACCTCGATCAGCTTCGGGCGCTGGCGGTGCTCCTTGCACTTGGCCGCGATGAGGGCCAGCGTGAAGCGGGAGGCCAGGATCGGCAGGTCAGGGCGCAGCTTGAGCAGCCACGGGATGGCGCCGATGTGGTCCTCGTGGCCGTGGGTGACCACCAGCGCGTCGACGCGGTGCAGCTGATCCTCGATCGGACCGAAGTCCGGCAGAATCAGATCCACGCCCGGCTCACCGGAGGACGGGAAGAGCACGCCGCAGTCCACGATGAGCAGACGGTTGTTGTACTCGAAGACCGTCATGTTGCGGCCGATCTCGGAGATGCCACCGAGCGCGTAGATGCGCAGGCCGTTCTTCGGGGCCTTCGGCGGCTCCGGCAGGCGCTTGGTCAGATCGGCACCCTGCATGGACTTGACGACGTTGCGGCGGTTGCGGCCGCCGCCCTTGTTGCCGTCGCCCTGGTTGCCGCCCTGGCGGTTGCCACCCTGGTTGTCGCCACCCTGGCCGCCGCTGCGACCGCCGCGGGAGCCCCGGCCACGCCGGGAATTGCCGCGGGAACGGTTGCCGTTGTTGCCACCGCCGCTGTTGCCGCGGCCGTTCTGGTTGCCGTCACCGGCGGAGGCGTTGTCACCGGTCGCCTTGTCGGCTCCGTCGGTAGTCGTCTCCGGGGTCGGCGCCTGGAAGACCGGCGATGCACCGGTGGTGTCGCCGGTCTCCGGCGGGCCTGCCTTGCGGGTGACCTTCCGGGAACGATTACGGGGTTCAGTCATATTTAAAGGACTCCAGCCTTTTCCATGTCACGGCGGAGGTCCGCCACCTGCCGCTCATCCGGAGCGGTGATCGGCAGGCGCGGATCCCCCACCTCGATGCCCTGCAGTCGCAGGGCAGCTTTGGCGAGGCTGACGCCACCCAGGCGGGCCTGGGCGGCGGTCAGCGGGGAAAGAATATCGGCGTTGATCTCCCGGGTCCGGGCGAGGTCGCCTTCCTCGAAACTCGTGTGGAGCTCACGCAGGGCCTTCGGCGCGGCGTGGCCGACGACGGAGATGAAGCCCGAGGCGCCGATGGACAGCCACGGTACGTTCAGCGGGTCGTCGCCGGAGTACCAGGCCAGACCGGTCTCCTGCATGAGCACGGCCGCAGCACCGAGGTCGCCCTTCGCGTCCTTGACCGCCATGATGCGCGGGTGTTCGGCGAGCCGACGGATGGTGTCGGACTCGATCGGGATATTGGATCGCGAGGGGATGTCGTAGAGGCACACCGGAAGATCGGTGGCGTCGGCGACTGCGGTGAAATGCTGGACGAGGCCCTCCTGGTTCGGCCGCGAGTAGTACGGGGTGACCACGAGGAGGGAGTCTGCGCCCGCCTCCGCGGAAACCCGTGCCAGCTCGACCGAGGAGGCGGTGTTGTTCGTTCCGGCGCCGGCGATGAGCTTCGCACGGTCACCGACCTCATCCTTCACTGCCTTGAGCAGGTCCAGCTTCTCCGCCGTGGTCGTCGTCGGCGACTCCCCCGTGGTCCCCGCGAGGACCAGGGAATCGCAGCCGTTGTCGACCAGGTGGGCGGCGAGGCGTCGGCCGGCGGCAATATCGAGATTGCCGTCCCCGTCGAAGGGGGTGGCCATGGCGACACAGACCGTACCGAAGTGCTCCACTCCGGTCTTCGCTGTCAAACCTGTGCTCATGGTGGTCAAGGTTACCTTCTCTCCCTCCCACCGGGGAATTGACCCGACGGGATGTTGTGCCTAAATGTCCGTGACGTAGGGGCTGACGGCCATCTCGGAGCCGTCGGACAGGGTGGAAATCTGGAAGTCGGAGAACAGCACCGGCGCCTGCCCGCGCAGCAGCTTGAGGCAGGCCACGGCCAGCGCGCGGATCTCCACGTCCGCGTGTTCGGTGGCCCGCGCGCCGATGAAGTGGCGCCAGGCCCGGAAGTTGCCGGTGACGACGATGCGGGTCTCCGTCGCGTTCGGCAGGACGCTGCGGGCGGCCTGGCGCGCCTGCTTCTTGCGTAGCAGGGCGTTGGGCTCGTCCGCGAGTTTCTCCTCGAGGGCGTCGAGCAGCTCCTGGTAGACGAAGCGGGACTCGTCGACGGCGCGCAGCATCAGCCGTTCGAGCTCCGGATCGTCGGCGATCAGGGGCGGGAGCACCACCTCCGCCTCGTCGGTGTGGACGAAGCGCTGCGACAGCTGCGAGAACGAGAAGTGGCGGTGGCGCACCAGCTCGTGGCTGGCCGAGCGCGACAGCCCCCGGATGTAGAGGGTGGCGGTGGCGTGCTCGAGCAGGGCCGTGTGGCCGACCTCCATGATGTGGCGGAGGTAGGCCTCGTTGGCGGCCGTGCGGGGGTTGGGCTTGTCGAAGGACTCGTAGCAGGCCCGTCCGGCGAACTCGACGAGCGCCTCCGCGTCGGTGGCGGTTCCGTCGGCGGACCAGTCGACGTCGACCGGGGGGCTGAACTGCGTCGCGGCGATGAGCTGGACGTCCAGCTCCACTGGCTTGGCCACGATCAGATCCCCAGGTAGCCGTCGAGCCCCACGGTCAGGCCCGGATGCTCGGCGACGTCGCGCACGCCGACGAGCACACCCGGGACGAAGGAGGTCCGGTCGTAGGAGTCCTGGCGGATGGTCAGGGACTGGCCCTGGGCGCCGAAGATGACGTCCTCGTGGGCGACCATGCCGGTCATGCGTACGGCATGGACCTTCACGCCGTCGACGTCCGCACCGCGGGAGCCCTCGAGCTGCTGCTCGGTGGCGTCGGGCATGGCGGACAGACCGGCCTCCCGGCGGGCGTCCGCAATGCCCTGGGCGGTGTGGATGGCGGTGCCTGACGGGGCGTCGAGCTTGTTCGGGTGGTGGTACTCCACGACCTCGGCCGAGTCGAAGAATCTGGCGGCCTGCCTGGCAAAGGACATCGCCAGCACCGCGGAGATGGCGAAGTTCGGGGCGACCAGCACACCGGTGCCGGGGTTGTCCTCCAGCCACTGGCGGACCCGGCCCAGGCGCTCCTCGTCGAAGCCGGTGGTGCCGACGACGCAGTGGATGCCGTTGGCGATGCAGAACTCCAGGTTGTCCATGACGACACCGGGGGTGGTGAAGTCGACGATGACCTCGGCACCGTTGTCGACGAGGGCCTGCAGATCGTCGCCGCGGTCGAGCGCCGCGACCAGCTCGAGGTCGTCCGCGGCGTTGACGCCGTCGACCACCGACGAGCCGACGCGGCCCTGTGCCCCGAGAACTCCAACCTTGATTGTCATACTGCCTCCTGGCGGGATAGAGAAATAGGTGTTACCGAGATTCAGGCTCCCATTCTAGGCGCTTTGATTTCCGGGGAGACCTTGGCTCGTTCCAGTTAAACTTCTACCAGAAAGAAAGAAAAACCTTACCGATTTACTAAAAACACCTGAGAAAGGGGTTGCTGCGCTCACCGAGGGGAGGTCAGGGGGTGACGGTGTCAGCCGTGGCGCCCCCGCTCCAAGCACAATGGGGACATGCGCATCAACATCACCAGTGTCCTCGTCGACGACCAGGAGAAGGCCCACCAGTTCTACACCGGGGTCCTCGGCTTCCGGGTCAAACACGACGTCCCCGTCGGCGACGCCCGCTGGCTCACCGTCGTCTCCCCCGAAAACCCGGAGGGCACCGAACTGCTCCTCGAACCCGACGCCCACCCGGCGGCGAAAACATTCAAGGAGGCGCTGTTCAATGACGGCATCCCCTTCACTCAGTTCGCCGTGGACGATGTCCGGGCCGAGTTCGAGCGGCTCACCGGACAGGGGGTGCGCTTCACCATGGAACCGACGGACGCCGACACCGTGATCGTCGCCGTCCTCGACGACACCTGCGGCAACCTCATCCAGCTCGCCCAGTACAAGGGCTGATCCCCCGGGGGCCGTTTCCCCCACAACAGTTCCCTCACGAAACGGTAGCTTCTTCCCCGCCCCCCTGGCAGGGCGAGGTGTGGGGCCATACCGTGGAGATATGAAGCGGCACATCCTGTTCCCCCGGCCCGCCCGAGCCCCCCTCGCGGGCGCTTGCGCGGCGGCCCTCGCCGCCTTCACCCTCTCGGCCTGTGGCACCGGGGGCACGCCGGGTGACGACGGGAATTCCGCCCCGGAGACCGTCACGACGACCGTCACCGCCCCCACCCCCGACGCTCCGGCGGCACCCTCGCCCGAGACCACCACGGCCACCACCACCGCCACCGACACCGACACCGGAACGGTGACCGTCACGGTGACGGTTCCCCCGGCGGCGTCGCCGACCGCCCTGCCACCACTGGGCAACCCCGACCTCGCCCGGAAGCAGAAGGACCCCGAAGGGCCCTGGCGGCTGGCCGTCACAGGCGTGCGCGTGGCCGAGCACGAGCGTTTCGACCGGCTGGTCTTCGACCTCGAGGGCGAGGGGTTGCCCGGCTGGTTCATCGACTACACCGAGACCCCGGCGCAGCAGGCCTCCGGTTTCCCGGTCGAGTACGAGGGTGCCATCGCGCTGCAGGTCAGCATCGTGGGCACCCCCTACCCCTTCGACCTGGGCATAGAACCCATGGAGCATACGACGGTGGAGGGCGCCGGCCACGTCACCGGAGTGACCTTCACGAGCATCTTCGAGGGCCACTCCGAGTTCGTCATCGGGTTGGAGGAGAAACTCCCCTACTCCGTGTCCCTGCTGCAGAACCCGACCCGGGTCGTCATCGATTTCGCGCATGACTGAACCAAGGACCAGGCCTTGACCAACTGCTCAGGCATCGACGATCTCGCCCTCCCCGGGTAGCCAGGCCGATCCATCAGGATGCCGAAAGACCATGGGCAGCCCGCGGCAGGTCTCCCAGTCGGTCGAGTCGGTGACCTGGACGTGCACGTGCGGTTGGGTGCTGTTTCCGGAGTTGCCGCACTCGGCCACCTGCTCCCCCACTGACACCCGCTGCCCCGGGCGCACCCGCACCGCCCCGCCTCAGGTGCACCAGCGTCACGAAGGGCCCATTCTCCCCCAGCGCGATGATGACGTGGTTGCCGGCGATGGCCGTGGGGCCGCCCCGGCGGTAGCGGGAGGGCTGGCTGAAGTAGTAGGTGGCCAGGGTGAGCTGGGAGCGGCGGGCGACGTGGTCCTCCTCGCCGTCGTGGGCGACGATGACCTCCCCGTCGGCGGGCGCGAGGATCGGCCGTCCGAAACCGGCGAAGACCGTCGGTTTCTCAACAGCGAAGGCTGAGCACCAGCCCCACGGTGCGCTGCGACCGCGGTCGTCCACCCCGAGGAAGTCGATCGAATAGGTCGTGCCGAGCAGATGTGATCCATGGCTCGGCACCTTCCGCGCAGGCGAGTTACGGGCCAGCCAGCGGCCGGTGAACGGGAGGGCGAGGACAGTCTCGGTGGTCACGGGGCCATTATCGCCCCGTCATCGCCCACGGGCCAGCCCACCACTGTGGGAACGCCGACGCCCGCGGCACCCCTCTCAAGGAGGTGACACGGGCGTCGTGAACGTCGCGGAGACTAGTCCTCGGTGACCGGCACCAGGGAGATCTTGCCGCGGCTGTCGATGTCGACGATCTCCACCTGGAGCTTGTCGCCGACGTTGACCACGTCCTCGGTCTTCTCGACCCGCTGGCCGCCGCCGAGGTTCGAGATGTGGATCAGGCCGTCGCGGCCCGGCAGCAGGGAGACGAACGCACCGAAGGCGACGGTCTTGACGACGGTGCCCAGGAAGCGCTCGCCGACCTTCGGCAACTGCGGGTTGGCGATCGCGTTGATCTTCTCGATCGCGGCGTCCGCGGACTCGCCGGTGGCCGCGGAGACGTAGACGGTGCCGTCCTCCTCGATGGAGACGTCGGCGCCGGTGTCCTCCGTGATGGAGTTGATGGTCTTGCCCTTCGGGCCGATGAGCTCACCGATCTTGGAGACGGGCACGTTGATCGCGGTGATCTTCGGGGCCAGCGGGGACATCTCGTCGGGGCTGTCGATGACCTGGGCCATCGTCTCGAGGATGGTCAGACGCGCCTCCTTGGCCTGCTCGAGGGCGTCGGCCAGGACCTGCGACGGGATGCCGTCGAGCTTGGTGTCCAGCTGCAGGGCGGTGATGAACTCGGCGGTGCCGGCGACCTTGAAGTCCATGTCGCCGAACGCGTCCTCCGCGCCCAGGATGTCGGTCAGCGCGACGTAGTTGGTCTCGCCGTCCACGTCGCCGGAGACCAGCCCCATGGCGATACCGGCCACCGGGGCCTTCAGCGGCACACCGGCGTTGTACAGCGCCAGCGTGGAGGCGCAGACCGAGCCCATGGAGGTCGAACCGTTGGAGCCCAGCGCCTCGGAGACCTGGCGGATGGCGTAGGGGAACTCCTCGCGCGACGGGATGACCGGCAGCAGGGCGCGCTCGGCGAGGGCACCGTGGCCGATCTCGCGGCGCTTCGGGGAGCCCACCCGACCGGTCTCGCCGGTAGAGTACGGCGGGAAGTTGTAGTGGTGCATGTAACGCTTGGAGGTCTCCGGTGCCAGGGAGTCGATCTGCTGCTCCATCTTGAGCATGTCGAGGGTCGTCACGCCCAGGATCTGGGTCTCGCCACGCTCGAACAGGGAGGAGCCGTGGGCACGCGGGAGAAGGTCGACCTCGACGCCGAGATCGCGGATGTCGGAGACCCCGCGGCCGTCGATGCGGAAGTTCTCGGTGAGAATCTTCTCGCGGACGATGCTCTTCATCAGCGCGGTGTAGGCGGCGCGGATCTCCTTGCCGGCGTTGTCGTTGCCGGAGAAGCGGTCGAGCAGCTCCTCCTCGACGGCCGCCATGTGCTCATCGGTTGCGTCCTGGCGCTCATGCTTGCCCTTGATGGTCATCAGCTGGGTCAGCTTCTTGGTGGCCTTCTTCTCCACGGCGGCGTAGATGTCGTCGGAGTAGGCCGGGAAGAGCGGGAACTCCTGGACGTCCTTGGCGGCCCGCTCGGCCAGGCCGGCCTGTGCCCTGCACAGGGTGGCGATGAACGGCTTCGCGGCCTCCAGGCCCTCGGATACGACACTCTCGCTCGGGGCGGGGGCGCCCTCGGCGATGCGGCCGACGACACCGTCACCGGCGCCGGCCTCGACCATCATGATGGCGACGTCATCGACGTTCTTGCGGCCCTGTCCACGACTGACCTGACGGCCGGCGACGACCATCTCGAACACGGCGCTCTCGCGCTGCGCTTGGGTCGGGAAGGCGACCCACTGACCCTCGGGGTGCCTGTCGTCGACGACCAGCGCCATGCGCACGCCGCCGACCGGGCCGGAGACCGGCACGCCGGACAGCTGGGTGGCGGCGGAGGCGCCGTTGATGGCGACGACGTCGTAGTAGTCCTCGGGATCGCGCGAGAGGACGGTGATGATGACCTGGACCTCATTGCGCAGGCCCTTGACGAAGGTCGGGCGCAGCGGGCGGTCGATCAGGCGGGCGGCGAGGATGGCGTCCGTCGACGGGCGGCCCTCGCGGCGGAAGAAGGAGCCGGGGATGCGACCGGCGGCGTACATGCGCTCCTCGACGTCCACGGTCAGCGGGAAGAAGTCGAGGTGCTCGCGCGGGCTGCCGGAGGCGGTGGTGGTGGCCAGCAGCATGTTGTCGTCATCCAGGTAGGTGGTGACGGAGCCGCCGGCCTGGCGGGCGAGCTGTCCGGTCTCGAACCGGATGGTGCGGGTACCGAAGTCCCCGTTGTCGATATTGGCGATGGCCTCGGTCACGCCGAAGTCCTCGTCCACGTGGAATTCCACGTCACTCATGCATTCTCCTCAGAGTGTCTGTTTCTCCGGCGATCGTCGATGCCGCCGTAATGCTGTCTTTGCGATACAACGGCCCCAATTCTACCAGCTGAAACGACGTGTGAACAGTCCGACCGGGTTAGGTTGGAACCATGCTCATGCTGCTGCTGTGGTCGCTGCCCACGCTGGTCGACCTGGCGGTGGCGCGCGGCGGCGATCCGGTCCGCCGCCGCAACGGGCTCCTGCCCACCGACTGGTGGTGGGTGGGCTGGGGTGTGGTCGTCGGTCTGCTCGGCCTGATGCTCGGACTGTTCACCGCGCTGAACCTGCCCACGGGATTGACGATCGGGCCCGGCACCACCGGCGCGGTCACCGGATTCTCCGCGGCGGTGGGCGTGGCCGCCGCGGCCGCCGGCGAGGAGATCTTCTTCCGCGGCTTCGTCCAGGGCCACCTCGCCCGTCGCTTCGGCGCGCGCGCCGCCCTGTGGGGGCAGGCCGTGATCTTCCTGCTCCCCCACCTTTTCCTGCTGCTTGTCGACGCCCGCCTGTGGATCCTGCTGCCGGTCCAGTTCCTGCTCGGACTCGTGGCCGGTGTGCTGCGCCGCGGCAGCGGCTCCGTCCTGCCGGGGGTGATCGCCCACGTGCTGACGAACGTGGCCGCCGGGGCGCTCCTGACATGAGAAAACCCGCCATCCGCGCAAGTGCGGAACGGCGGGTCGTGCGCGGCGTCGGAAAGCGACGCGCGACGTTACCTAGCGACGCAGGCCTAGGCGGGCGATCAGGTCACGGTAACGGTTGACGTTGTTGTCGGCCAGGTACTTGAGCAGACCGCGGCGACGGCCGACGAGCAGCAGCAGGCCACGACGGGAGTGGTGGTCGTGCTTGTGGAACTTCAGGTGCTCGGTCAGGGTGTTGATGCGGTCGGTCAGCATGGCGACCTGGGCCTCCGGGGAACCGGTGTCGGTCTCGTGCAGGCCGTACTCGGCCAGGATGGCCTTCTTCTTCTCGGCGGAAAGAGCCATGGGGATATCTCCTGATGGTTGTTTCAGTCCACATGAAATGACTCTGCCGGGGCAGAGGGCGCAACTGCTGTGGACCGCAGTCGCATTGAGCCTCAGAAAACCTTACCGGTCCCCCACGGCGCCGACCAAATCACTGGCGCAGGTCGGTGTTCTCCGCCAGGCTGGTCAGCCGCTCCATGAACTCGCCCAGGAAACGCTCGACGTCGACACCGACGGCGACGTGCGCGGTCTTGACCGGGTCGTTCAGACGCGTCTCGTCGCCGATGGTGCGGCCGCGGGTCTCGCCCCCGGTGTCGACCTTGAGGTTGATGTCGAGCGTGGTGACCAGGGACGGGTCGGCGGCGACGGCGACGGCCAGCGGGTCGTGGAGACCGCAGCCGCCCAGGTGCGGGGAGTTCGTCTCGTAGGACTTGATGTAGTAGTCCGTGGCCACACCGAGGAAGTCGCCGCCCGTGGTGCCCAGGTCGTGCCAGGTCCTGGTCTCCTCGTAGGTCAGCAGGGTCTGCAGGGTGACGTCCAGGCCGATCATGGTGACGTCCTTCGCATTCCGGAACACGGCGTCGGTGGCGTCCGGGTCCTGGTTGACGTTGGCCTCGGCCCAGGGGCTGACGTTGCCGGGCACGGTGAGCGCCCCGCCCATCATGATGATGTGGGCGTTCTCGGCGAAGGAGGGGTCCTTCTCGATCGCTGCGGCGATGGTGGTCGACGGGCCGGTCGGGATGATGACCAGGTCGTCGCCGTGCTCCTTGACCGAGTCGATGAGGAAGTCGACTGCGCCGGTTTCCTGGATCTGGCCCTGCGGTTCCGGCAGCTCGGCCTCGCCGACGCCGTTCTTGCCGTGGATGAACTCGGAGACCGGCAGCACCTCGAAGGAGTCCTTCGTGGAGGCGTGCGGGATGCCCGCGTACACGGGCACGTCCGGGCGACCGAAGAGCTCCAGGAGTGCCAGCACGTTGCGGGTGCCGGTCTCCACGAGCACGTTGCCGTAGGTGCCGGTCACGCCGATCAGCTCGAGCTCCGGGGAGCCGAGCGCGTAGGCCAGTGCGAGGGCGTCGTCGATGCCCGTGTCGAGATCCAGGATGATCTTCTTGGTCACAGTTTCTCCTTGGAAGGTGTCGTCAGATACCTCCCCGAGTGTAATGACCGGACTCAGACCCCGAGGATGCGCCGGGTCATGGCGACGTCGCGCTCGATGGCGTCCGTGAGCTCGTCCACCGAGTTGAACTTCACCATGTCCCGGATGTGCCCGACGAAGGAGACGTCCGCGACGTGACCGTAGAGGTCGGCCTCCCGGTCGAGCAGGAAGGACTCCACGCTGCGCGGCTCATCCCCGAACGTCGGGTTGATGCCTACCGAGATTGCCGCCGGGTAGGGCACGTCGCGCTCCATGTTGCCGTCGATCGGGCGGCCGTCGCGGATGGTGAACCAGCCGGCGTAGACACCGTCGGCGGGCAGGGCCACCGATTCCGGGAAGTACTGGTTGGCGGTGGGGTACCCCAGCTCACGCCCGCCCCGGCCCGCGCCGTGGACGACCTCGCCGGTGACGGTGAAGTTCCGGCCGAGCGCCCAGGCGGCACTCTCGACGTCGCTCTCGGCGAGGAAGTCACGGATCGTCGATGAGCAGATCCGGATGCCCTCGTCATGGAGCAGGTCGACGATGCGCACGTCCACACCATTGCGCTCCCCCAGCTCGCGCATCATCCTCGCGGTCCCGGCGGCGTTGTTGCCGAAGGTGAAGTTCCGGCCCACCACCACCGACTCGGCCTTGAGCGTGTCCAGCAGCAGGGTGTTGAAGTACTCCTCGGGTTCCAGTCCCGCCAGCTCACGGCTGAAGTCGACGACCAGCACCCCGTTGACGCCGAGTTCCATCGCCAGGCGCAGCCGCTGCTCGAGCGGGACGAGCAGGACCGGGGCCCGCTCGGGCAGGAACACGGACAGCGGGTGCGGGTCAAAGGTGACCATCACACACGGCAGGCCCTTCGAGTGGGCCACCCGGACAGCCTCCTCGATGAGCAGGCGGTGTCCGCGGTGAACCCCGTCGAAGACGCCGATCGTGACCACCGAAGCGTCCAGATCTGCGGGGACGTCGTCTATTCCGTGCCAAACAATCACCGCTTCAGACTACGGCATAAGCTTCCGGTATGGCTGATGCGCTTTCCAATTCCGGGCTCGTTGTCGTCGACAAGCCGGCGGGGATGACCTCCCACGACGTGGTCTCCCGTCTACGCCGGTTCTTCCGCACGAAACGTGTCGGGCACGCCGGCACCCTCGATCCGATGGCCACCGGCGTGCTCGTCGTCGGCATCGAGCGCGGCACCAGGTTCCTCGCCCACCTCGTGGCCACCACGAAGGCCTACGACGCGACCATCCGCCTCGGCGCGGCCACCACCACCGACGACGCCGAGGGCGACCACACGTGGGGCGAGTCGGCGGCGGCGCTGGACGAGGAGGCCGTGCGCGCGGCCGTCGGGAAGCTGACGGGCGAGATCATGCAGCGTCCGGCGTCGGTCAGTGCCATCAAGATCGCCGGCCGGCGCGCCCACGAGCTGGTGCGCTCCGGCGAGGAGGTCGAGATCCCCGCCCGCCCGGTGACGGTCTTCTCCTTCGACATCCACGACCTGCGCCGGGAGGGTGAGTTCCTGGACCTGGACGTGTCCGTGTCGTGTTCCTCCGGCACCTATATCCGCTCCCTCGCCCGCGACCTGGGCGAGGCGCTCGGGATCGGCGGGCACCTGACCGCCCTGCGGCGCACCGAGGTCGGTCCCTTCGCGCTACCGGATGCGGTGGAGCTCGACTCGCTGGAGAACGAGCCCCGGCTGTCACTGTCGCTGGACGAGGCGCTGATCCGCTCGTACCCGGTGCTGGAGGTCACGGCCGAGGAGGGCGCGGCGCTGGCCATGGGCAAGTGGCTGGAGCCGCGCGGCCTGCAGGGCGTGCACGCGGCCGTCGACCCCGAGGGCAGGGCGATCGCCCTGATCCGGGAGAAGGGCAAGCGCCTGGCGACGGTGTTCGTGGCGCGGCCGTCGACGTTGTAGCCGTCCGCCCGGCCCGAGATCGCCTCGCCGAGACCGCTTCACCGAGAGGAGTCGGTGATCTCGGCGGCAGGGTGTCCTCCCCACCGAGATCACCCCCTGATCTCGGTGAAGCCCTCTCAGTCAGGTGATCTCGGCCGGGACAATCCGCCCACCGGCACCGCCCCGCTCACACCACCGCGGCCGAGGCGATCACGTAGCCGTCGCGCAGCATCCAGCGGCCGTCGATGAACGGCACCGGGGTGGGCCGGACCAGCAGGTAGGAGATGAAGGTGCCGTCCTCGCGCAGATCGATCTCGGCCTGCTCGAAGCCGAGCCAGCGCTGGGTCATCGGGAACCAGGCCTTGTAGGTGGCCTCCTTGGCGCAGAACAGCAGCCGGTCGGCGCAGGTCATACCGTTCTCGCGGAACCGCTCCAGCTGGGCGAACTCGCCGACCCGGGCGATGGATCCCA
The DNA here is from genome assembly GCF_000341345.1 of Corynebacterium halotolerans YIM 70093 = DSM 44683. NCBI lineage: Bacteria > Bacillati > Actinomycetota > Actinomycetes > Mycobacteriales > Corynebacteriaceae > Corynebacterium > Corynebacterium halotolerans. The sequence goes on from NC_020302.1 coordinate 1,870,652, forward strand.
CCACGCCCTCGGGCAGCGGTTCGGCCGGCTCCGCGTCCAGCCCCATCGACCGGACGTGGCGGCGCGGGGCGACCACGGCGGCGCGGAAGCCCTCGGTGTGGGTCAGCGATCCGGTCACGGTCGACGGCCACAGGGGCATGCCCCGCTCCCCGCGCAGAATCGGCTGCTCACCGGTGAGCCCGAGGTCCCGCAGCGCCTGGTGGGCGCACCAGCGGGCGTCACCGAACTCGGCCTTCCGGATGTCCACCGAGTGCGACACGAGCGCCTGCTCCAGCGGGTGGAGGTGCCGGAAGTTCTGCAGGTCGGGCTCACGCCGGGAGGTCTTGACATAGCAGAAGCGGGCGGAGGGGGGAAAGAGACTCTCGTCAAGCATTGTCCTCCCCCTCTCTGAGCACGGGGTACGGCCACTGCCGGTCCACGGGGTGGCGCTCCCACTCCCGCGGGTAACCGAGCGAGACCTCGATGTGCGGTACCCCGCCGACCTCCACGACGCCGGGCATGTGGAGGTGGCCGTAGATGACAGCCTCCGCGTTGTAGCGTTCGGCCCAGGTGCGGGTGTGCCGGGTGCCGCACCACAGCCCCAGTTCGGCCCAGCGCATGTTCAGGGTGGGTTCCTGCACGAGCGGCCAGTGATTGACCAGGATGGTCGGCCCGTCGATGCGGCTCAGCCGTTTGATGGAGTAGGCCAGCCGGTCCCAGCACCAGGCGCGGATGTCCGCGAAGGGGGCGATGGCGAACTCGTCGGTCATCATGATCTGGTTCTCCCGGGCCGCCTCCACGGCCTGTTCCACCGTCATGCCGGGGCGTCGGAAGCTGTAGTCGTAGAGGGTGAACAGCGGGACGACGGTCACGCCCGCGAAGACCGGGTACGGGTCCTCCGGGGTCAGCACGTCGATGCTGCGGCAGCCGGCGACGAGCTCGGAGTACTTGTCGCGGCCCTTGCAGCGGTCCGCGGACCGGGAGAACAGCTCGTGGTTGCCGGGTACCCAGATCACGCAGGCGAAGCGGCGGCGCAGCCGCTCGAGGATGCGCAGCACCAGGTCGGTGCGTTCGGCGACGTCACCGGCGACGATCAACCAGTCGGAGGGGTCCTCCGGCTGGATGTCGTCGATTCTGCCGCCGTTGGCCTTGACCGCCGCGTGGAGGTCGGACACGGCCCAGAGCGTGGTGGTCACCGGTCTCCCCCTCTCACGAACTGCCTTCCACATTATGTACCACAGCCCAGCGCATGGACCGGAAGCGGAGCACCACCGCGACCATCCGGATGACGATGAACGCCAGCAGGCCCGCCCAGATTCCCGTCAGTCCGCCGTCGACGGCGTAGGAGATCCACACCCCGGGCAGGAAGCCGAACACCACCGAGGCGATGGTGATCGTGCGCAGGTAGCCCGCGTCGCCGGCGCCGAGCAGCACGCCGTCGAGGGCGAAGACGACGCCGCCGAGGATGATCATGACGATCATCAGCCACCACGGCCCGGCCAGCGCGTCGAGTACCGCGGCGTCGGTGGTGAAGATGCGCGGGATGACCCCGGCCAGCGCCGCGAACACCAGGCCGATGAAGCCGGCGAAGATCACCGAGTAGACGGTCACCCGGGTGCCCACCCGCCTGGCGACGCCGACCGTGCCCCGGCCGAGCGCCGCGCCCGTCAGCGCCTGCGCGGCGATGGCCAGCGAGTCGAGGATGAGGGTGATGAAGTTCCACAGCTGCAGCATGATCTGGTGCGCGGCCAGCGACGAGGTGCCGAAGCGCGCGGCGACGGCGGCCGCCGAGATGAACGCCACCTGGAACGACAGGGACCGCACGATCAGGTCGCGGCCGAGCACCAGTTGGCGGACGATCACCGACCACCGCGGCCGCCACGAGCCGGTGTGCTGGCGTGCCAGCGCGACCACGAAGCACGTCGCCGTGACCGCTACGCCGACGACATTGGCCGCCGCGGAGCCGACCAGCCCGAACCGGCCGACCAGGACGGGCACCAGGACGGCGCCCGGGATGACCCCGGCGAGGGTGAAGTACAACGGCCAGCGAGTGTTCTGCACCCCGCGCAACCAGCCGTTGCCCGCCATGGTCACCAGGGTCAGCGGGATGGCGAAGGCGGCCACGTGCAGCCAGCGGGCGGACGCGTCCGCCGTGGCCTCGTCGCCGGTCAGCGCCAGGGCGATGGGGCGGGCGAGGATCCACACGGCGGTGGCGAGCAGCAGCCCGATGAACAGCCCCACCCAGGTCGCCTGCACACCCTCGGCCACCGCTTCCCGACGCCGCCCCGAGCCGAACAGCCGCGAGGCGCGCGCCGTGGTGCCGTAGGACAGGAACGTCAGCTGGGTGGTCACCGTCGACTGCACCGTGGTGCCGGCGGCCAGGGCCGCGAGCTCGAAGGCGCCGAGACGGCCGACCACGGCGGTGTCCAGCAGCAGGTACAACGGGGTCGCGGCGAGCACGCCGAGCGCCGGGAAGGCCAGCGCGAAGATCTGCCGGGCGGTGACCACGCCCGTTTCCACCGGACGGGTCAACGCCGACTACCCAGCGCCCCCAGCAGCTCGCGGACGACGTCCTCGGCCGGGCCGGAGGTCGTGTAGCCCGCGGCTGGGACGTGTCCCCCGCCGCCCAGGGAGACCGCGACGGCGCTGACGTCCATGACGGTCGAGCGCAACGAGACCGCCCAGCGCTGCGGCCAGGTCTCCTTGAACACCACGCCGAGGTCGGTGCCGTGGAGCGCGCGCACGAAGTCGACGAGACTCTCCACCGCGGCGTCGGCGTGCCCGGCGGTGCGCTCCCGGTCCGCGACCAGGACGGCCACGGAGCAGGTCGGGGTGCGTTCGACCCGCAGACCAGAGAGGACGCCGCCGATCATGCGCAGGTCGTCCGGGGTGGTGCCGTCGATGAGGTCGACGGCGATCTGCCGGGTGTCCAGGCCGTGGCCCATCAACTCGGCGGCGAAGGTGTGCATGCGCGGCCTGCCCCAGCGGAAGCTGCCGGTGTCGGTGACCAGACCGGCGTAGAGGCAGTGGGCGATGTCGTGGTCGACGCTCACCCCCAGCTCCTCGAAGAGCCGGCCGAGCACGGTCGTGGTGGACTCGGCGGAGTCGTCGATGAGGTCGACCGTGCCGAAGCCGGGGTTGGAGGCGTGGTGGTCGATGACCAGCACCCGCTCCCGGCCGGCCCCGATCTCGTCGGCGACCGTGCCGGTCCGGTCGAGCGAACCGCAGTCGACGGTGATCACCAGGTCCTCGTCGCCGGGTAGCTCGTCGACGAGCCGCAGTTCACCGGCGCCGGGGATGGTCAGCAGGTTCTCCGGGACCGCCATCCGCTGCCCCACCACCGCCACGGCCTCCTTGCCGAGCTGGCGCAGGGCCGCGACGGTCGCGCACGCGGAGCCGACGGCGTCGGCGTCGGGGCGCAGGTGGGTGACCACGGTGACGGACCGCGCGGCGGCGATGAGCCGGGCGGCGGCCGCGTAGTCAGGCACTACCGCTCGTCCCCCTCACTCTTGTAGGGGTTGGCCTCCCCCGCCGGGGTGGCGTTCTCCTTCAGGCGGGCCAGCTCCTCGTCGCGCGCGCGGGCACGGGCGAGCAGCTCCTCCATGTGGGCGGAGGCCTCCGGGACGGTATCCAGCTCGAAGGACAGCGTGGGCGTGTAACGCACGCTGAGTTCGTCACCGACGATCTTGCGGAGCTGGCCACGGGCGCGGTTCAGGGCCTCGGCGGCGGCGTCGAGATCCGGCTCCTCGTCGATGGTGCGACCGCGGACCGTGTAGAACACGGTGGCGTCGTGGAGGTCACCGGTGACCCGCGTGTCGGTGACGGTGACAAACTCCAGCCGACGGTCCTTGACCTCTCGCTCGATGGCGGAGGCCACGATGGTCTGGATGCGCTTGGCCATACGGGCTGCGCGGGCGTTATCGGCCATGACGTCCCCTTTCGCGGTGATGTTCGGTACCCGCCAATCCTACCGAAGCCACTGCGGCCCCGAAACGACCGGCGACGGCAAAGGCCCCGCCGCCCACACGGTGGTGGGTGGCGGAGCCCCGGCCGGGTTCATCCGGGCGGATTAGGTGCGCGGCACCTCGACCTGCTCGAAGACCTCGATCCGGTCACCGACCTCGATGTTCGGGTAGGACAGGACCATACCGCACTCGTAGCCGGCGCTGACCTCGGTGACATCGTCCTTCTCGCGACGCAGCGACGTGATCTTCGCGTTGTCGGCGATGACGTTGCCGTCGCGGATCAGGCGGACGGAAGCGCCGCGGCGGACCTTGCCGGACTCGACCATGCAACCTGCGATGAGACCGATGGCCGAGGCCCTGAAGGTCGCACGGATCTCCGCGGCACCGACCTCGCGCTCCTCGTAGATCGGCTTGAGCATGCCCGTGAGAGCCTGCTCGACCTCCTCGATCGCACGGTAGATGACCGTGTAGTAGCGGATGTCGACGCCCTCGGCGTTGGCCTCCTCGGTGGCCTTGCCCTCGGCACGGACGTTGAAGGCGATGATCACCGCGTCCGAGGCGGAGGCCAGCGTCACGTTGGTCTGCGTGACCGCACCGACGCCACGGTCGATGATGTTCAGCTCGACCTCGTCGTCCATCTCGATCTTCAGCAGGGACTCCTCCAGCGCCTCGACGGAGCCGGCGTTGTCGCCCTTGAGGATGAGGTTGAGGGTGCTGGTCTCCTTGAGCACCGCATCCAGGTCCGCGAGGGAGACGCGCTTGCGGGAGCGCGCCTGCTGTGCGGAACGCTTGCGGGCGTCACGCTGCGCGGCGATCTGACGTGCCACGCGGTCGTCCTCGACCACGAGCAGGTTGTCGCCGGCACCGGGCACGCCGTTGAGGCCCTGCACCTGCACCGGACGCGAGGGACCGGCCTCCTCGACGTCGTTGCCGTACTCGTCGACCATGCGGCGGACACGACCGAAGGTGTCGCCGACCACGATGGAGTCGCCGACGCGCAGCGTACCGCGCTGGACGATGACCGTGGCCACCGGGCCGCGGCCGCGGTCCAGGTGGGACTCGATGGCCAGGCCCTGGGCGTCCATCTCCGGGTTCGCCCGCAGATCCAGCTCGGCGTCCGCGGTGAGGACGACGGCCTCGAGCAGCTCGTCGATGTGCTGGCCCTGCTTGGCGGAGATGTCGACGAACATGGTGTCGCCGCCGTACTCCTCCGGGATCAGGCCGTACTCGGTGAGCTGCCCGCGGATCTTGTCCGGCTGGGCCTCCGGCTTGTCGATCTTGTTCACTGCGACCACGATCGGCACGTCAGCGGCCTTCGCGTGGTTGATGGCCTCCACCGTCTGCGGCATGACACCGTCGTCGGCGGCCACGACCAGGATCGCGATATCCGTGGACTTGGCACCACGGGCACGCATGGCGGTGAATGCCTCGTGACCCGGGGTATCCAGGAACGTGATGCGGCGCTCGCGGTCCTCGATGGTCAGCGGCACCTGGTAGGCGCCGATGCCCTGGGTGATGCCGCCGGCCTCGCCGGAACCGACGTTCGCCTTACGGATGGTGTCCAGCAGGCGGGTCTTGCCGTGGTCGACGTGGCCCATGACGGTGACCACCGGAGGACGACGCTCGAGGTCCTCCTCGGAGCCCTCGTCCTCACCGAACTGCAGGTCGAAGGATTCGAGCAGCTCGCGGTCCTCGTCCTCGGGGGAGACGACATCGACGACGTAGTTGATCTCCGCGCCCAGCAGCTGCAGGGTCTCCTCGGGGACCGAGGCGGTCGCGGTGACCATCTCACCCAGGTTGAACAGCGCCTGGACCAGTGCGGCCGGATCGGCGTTGATCTTCTCGGCGAAATCGGACAGGGAGGCGCCGCGACGCAGGCGGACGGTCTTGCCACCGCCGTCGGGCAGGCGGACGCCACCGATGACGTTCGGGGCCTGCATCGCCTCGTACTCGTTGCGCTTCTGACGCTTCGACTTACGTCCGCGACGCGGTGCGCCACCCGGACGTCCGAAGGCACCGGCAGTTCCGCCGCGACGGCCGCCGCGGAAGCCACCGCCACCGGGGCGACCCGTGCCGCCACCCGTACGGGCGCCGCCACCGCCACCGGCGCCGCGACCACCACGGCCGCCGCCGGCCGCCTTGGAAGGCATCTGACCCGGGCTCGGGTGCGACGGCATCATTGCAGGGCTGGGACGACGGCCACCGCCCTGGGCCGGGCGATCGCTGCCCGGGCGGGGACCGCCCTGGCCGCCACGGCCGCCCTTGGCCGGGGCGCCGCCCTTACCACCCTGGGCACCGCCCGGACGCGGGCCGCCGCCGGGACGCGGGCCGCCGCCGGGACGGGGACCGCCGCCGGGACGCGGACCGCCGCCGGGACGCGGAGCGGGACGCTCGCCGCCGCCCGACGAGAACGGGTTGTTGGCCACGCGCGGAACACGGCCACCCGGCTTCGGCATGGCGTTGCCCGGGGTCGGGCGCTCGCCGCCCGGCTTCGGGCCGGGCTTGGGGGCACCGGCGCCCGGCTTCGGGCCCGGCTTCGGGGTGGCCGCACCGGCGCCCGGCTTGGGCGCGGAGGTGGGCTTGGGGGTCTGCTCAGCGGCGGCCGGCTTCGGCGCCGGAGCAGACTTCGGGGTCTGGGCACCCGGCCTGGGGGCACCGGCGCCCGGCTTCGGGCCGGGCCTGGCACCGGCGGCACCCGGCTTCGGGGTCTGGGCACCCGGCTTCGGACCGGGCTTGGGGGCACCGGCACCCGGCTTCGGACCGGGCCTGGCGCTCGTGGACTTGGCGGGGGCGTCGCCGCCGCCGTTCTGCCTCTCATAGTGGGCACGCATCTTCTTGACCACCGGCGGTTCGATGGTCGAAGATGCGGTCTTGACGAACTCGCCCTGCTCCTTGAGCGTGGCGAGCAGTTCCTTGCTGGTTACGCCGAGCTGCTTGGCGAGCTCGTGGACGCGTAGCTTTCCGGGCACTTCTCTCCTCTGGGTGTTTCCTAGAGATCGAGTAAGCCCCGGAGGGACGGGCTCGACCTCTAGATGATGTTTGTGACGTTCATCGCTGATGCTTCATCGCAGAGTGCTCATCAGTGTTCGGTCTTCCTTACAATGTCGGGTCCGGCAGCATGTGCTGCGAGGTACCTGCGTACGTGACCGGTGTCCACTGTCGTGGACACCCGCAACGCCCGCCTGAAGGCGCGGCGCTGTTCCGCCAGCTCGAGTACCGCGAGATCGGGGGTAATCCAGGCTCCCCTGCCGGGCAGCCTACGCGCGGGGTCCGCGAGCGCCGTACTGCGGGTGGGGTCCTGCGGATCGAGGACCACCCGGAGCAGTTCGGTGTCGGGCCTGCGCTCCCGGGTAGCGATGCAGGTTCGGATGCGGATCTCTCGCGGTGCAGTCACACTGTCGCGGGTCTCCGGCATTCGACTCCTTTGTGTATCGCGGGATTCAACTGATCTCGTGGCCACCGGTCACCGGCTGTGGCAGGTGTACGGCAACCTCTCGGCACGTGGGCCGTCCTGTAGTTTACGCCATTTTCACCTGAAATTGAACTCGCGGACCGCGGAGATGTTCCGCGGTCCGCGCGGGACCCCACCTATCGGACCGATTGGCCCGCTGCCGACCCCTGCCTAGTCGGCGTCGGAATGGATGTCGATCTTCCATCCGGTCAGCCGCGCGGCCAGGCGGGCGTTCTGCCCCTCCTTGCCGATGGCCAGGGACAGCTGGTAGTCCGGCACCGTCACCTTGGCGGTCTGCGCCTCCGGATCGGTGACCTCCACGCGCACGACCTTCGACGGCGCCAGGGCGTTGCCGACGTAGGTCGCCGGGTCCTCCGAGTAGTCGATGATGTCGATCTTCTCGCCGCCGAGCTCGCGCATGATGTTGGACACGCGCTGCCCGCGCGGGCCGATGCACGCGCCCTTGGCGTTGAGCCCCTTGACGCGGCCGACGACGGCGACCTTGGAGCGGTGGCCGGCCTCGCGGGCGATGCCGAGGATCTCGACGGAACCGTCGGCGACCTCGGGGATCTCCAGCTCGAACAGTCCGCGGACCAGCTCGGGGTGGGTGCGGGAGAGATTGACCTGGACGTTCTGGGGACCGCGCTGCACGCCGACGATGAAGCACTTGACGCGGTCGCCGTGACGGAGCTTCTCACCGGGGAGCTGCTCGGCGGGCAGCAGGATGCCGTCCTGTGAGTCGGCCTCGGTGCCGAGCTGGACGACGACGATGCCGCGGTCGTTGGCGCGGACGTCGCGCTGGACCACGCCGGAGACGACGCGGCCCTCGAAGGACTGGTAGGCGTCGAAGACGCGGCCGGCCTCCGCCTCACGCAGGCGGCGGACGATGGCCTCGCGCACGGCGCGGGCGCCCACCCGGCCGAAATTGGCCGGGGTGTCATCGTACTCGGAGACGACCTCGCCGTCGTCGTCGAGTTCGGAGACGGTCACCGCCACCGAGCCGGTCGTCGTGTCGATGTCGACGCGCGCCTTCGAGCTGCCGTCCGCCTCGGTGCCGCGGAACTCGCGGTAGGCGTGCAGGAGGGCTCCGGCGATGGTGCCGAGCAGGTCGTCGACGTCGATCCCCTTGTCGTCCTCGATCGCCTTCAGCGCCTGCAGGTCGATATTCACTTGTTGTCCTCTCGCCATTGGATGGCTGTGTCGTACTCGAGACCGGTCAGCTCTGTTTCTGCCGCCGGCGGTTTGGCGAACTCAACTTCTACCACCGCGTGCACGGGATTCGTAAATTCCAGTTCCCGGACGACCAGATCCTTCTTCCTGGTCGTAACCAGGATCACTGCGGTCTGCTCCTCGTTGAGCGCGCCGATGCGCCACTGCGACTTCTGCCCGTCCTCGGTCAGCTGCACCAGGCGGTGGCGGTTGCGGCGCCAGTGCCGTGGGGCCGTCAGCGGCAGGTCCACGCCCGGGGTGGAGACCTCGAGGGTGTAGCCGGCGCCGAAGTTGGCCTCCCCGCGTTCCTCCGCGGCGTCGAGAAGCGTGGAGATCTCCTGGGAGACGAGCTCGAGGAGGTCGAGGTCGGGTCGGGCGTCGGCGTCGAGCTTGATCGCCACCACTGATTTCCTGCCCGCCCGGGTGATCTTGATGCCCTCGATGTCCAGTCCGTGGGAGGAGGTCGCGGGGGTGATCAGGTCGGTCAGTTCGTCGACGCCGGGGAATGCCATGCGCTCCACCATATCCTGCGGTCGGTAAGGTGACGCACGTGCACCGCCGCCTGATCACGCTCGCCACCGTCGCCCTGCTCACCGCTGCGCCGGCCCTGTCCGCCTGCAGCGTCGATGACGTGATCGGGGTCTTCGGCCCGCGCGCGGACGCCGAGGTGCTCTCCCTGGCGCAGCGCGCCGACACCGACGCCGCCGCCCTGGCCGAGACCGCTCCCGAGACCGCCGAACTGCGCCGTCGCCACGCGAATCAGCTCTACGCCGAGATCGACCGGCTGTGCGGCGTGCGTGACGACGGCCGCGTACCCGACTCGTGCGCGGTCGAGCGCACCACCCCGGAGGTCGGGAGCACCGACCCCGGCGAGGTGCTCGACCGGTCGCATGAGCTCATCCTCGAGGAGATGACGGGCCTGCCGGACGGATCCGTGGCCCTGGTCACCGGCCAGGCCATTGACCTGGCGGCGCTGGCGGATCCGGTGGAACTGCCCGAGGCCTTCGAACTGACGGACCGGGAGGACGTGGCCGCCGCGCAGGAGCTGCTGGCCTGGGAGCACGCGGCCTCCTACGGGCTGGGGCTGGCCTCGGCGTATCTCTCCGCCGACCAGGTGGACGCCCTCGCCGAACTCGCCGACGCCCACGACGAACGGGTCCTGGGGTTGCGGGCGCTGCTCGAACCGTCCGGCCAGGCGCCGGTGGCAGCGCCCGGCTACGAGCTCGAGGCCTTCCCCGCCCCGACCGACCCTGCCTCGGCCGCCGAGTTCATCACCTCACTGGAGGCCGACACCGTGCAGCTGTGGCACGCCGCGGCCGCCGACGCTCACACCGCGCAGTGGCGCGAGTGGTCCGTGGCGGGTGCGGCACATGCGCAGGACGCGGCGGGCGGCCACAACTTCACCGCCTGAGTCGCTCATTTTGGTTAATTAGCCTGGGTAAACGTTCACAGCTCCGAGGGGCAGGGTCTCGCGCACACTCTCATATGACCAACTAAAGTTGGAGGTTCCCCTGTTCCCGATCTGAAGGGCCCCCTATGTCGGTACCCACCACGCGCGCCTTCCGCTGGCTCGCTCTCGTTCTCCTCGCCCTCGGCATCGGGGTGATGGCCCTCGGCTCAGCGGAACAGCCCGCCTCACCCACCGGCATGCTGCCCGACGGTGCCGAGTCCACCCGGGTCGCCGAACTCCAGGCGCAGCAACCCGGCGACGAGGGCGGAACCGCCATCGTGCTCTTCTCCTCCGACGACCCGCTCGATCTCGCCGTCCTGGGCCAGCGTGCCGGGTCCCTCGGCGGCCCGTTGATCCCCAACGAGGACGGCACCGGCGCGCTCGTGCCCGTGGACGTCAGCTCGAACGGCCTGTCCGACAACGCGGAAAGGGTCCAGGAGCTGCGGGACCAGGCCTCGAGTGACCTGCCGGAGGGCGTGACCGCCCAGGTCACCGGTCCCGCCGCCATCGACGCCGACCTCTCCGGTGTCTTTGAGGGCGCGAACTTCCTGCTGCTGGGCGTGACCGCCCTCATCGTCGCGGTGCTGCTGATCGTCACCTACCGCTCCCCCATCCTGTGGATCATCCCCTTACTGGTCATCGGCGTCGCCGACCGCGTCGCCGCCACCGCGTTCACCTGGGTCCTCGATGCCTTCGGGGTGGTGTGGAACGAGTCCACCACGGGTATTCTCTCCGTCCTCGTCTTC